>DDSA01000188.1:0-30485 GCA_002343715.1 Phycisphaerales bacterium UBA2402
GTGTCCGCCGCGGCAACGGCGTAACGCCGGCGGATCTCGGCACCGAACTCGGCGGCCCGCGCGGCGTCGGCGGCGGGGATGAGTCCGGTGGTGTCGGGGGTGTGGTTGAGGAGCAAGACCGCCCCGCGGCCCACGGACTGCTCGTACATGTCCATGAGGTCGTGAAGACTCTTGAGCGTACCCGCGTTGCGTTCATTCCAGAACCAGGTGGAGCGGATCCTCGCATCACACTCGTTGGGCAGCCAGCGGTCGCCATCGGGATCGCCGTCGGCGGCGGTGTAGTCCCCCCACTTCTTGACCCCGAACTTCACGGCGTTCCATGCGGGGTAGGGCGCGACGCCGTCTTCATTGCCCACCCATCGGATGCTGGCCTGCGGTCCCTGAAACACGACGGCGTCCGGGGCGTGCGCGGCCAGGATGTCGCCGATGTCGAAGATCAGGCTGCCGTCGAACCAGACTTCCATCATCGGGCCGTACTGAGTCAGGAGTTCCGTGAGTTGATCGCGGAAGAGCCGCTCGTAGTCGGCCTGCCGCGCGGGATCGGCCGCCCGTCCGCCCACACCCACGTTCTGTTTCCTGTCCTGCGGAGAGAGATAGACGCCGAGTTTCATCCCGGCACGCCGGCAGGACTCGGAGAGATCCCGCAGCACATCGCCCCGGCCCTCCCGCCACGGAGTGTGGGCGATGCTGTGGTCGGTGGTCCTGGTTTGCCACCAGCAGAACCCCCCCTCGTGCTTGGCGACGAAGATGATGTACTTCGCGGTCATGTCCCTCGCGACTTTGACCCACTGGTCGGTGTCGAGTTGCGCGGGATTGATGGCGGAGAGAGGGGTGGAAAGATCATCGCGTTCGCTCCCCTGCCAGGTCTGGGGAGCGATGTGGATGAACATTCCAACTTCCAGGTCGTGCCATGCGGCCTGGGCCGGGGTGGGGCGTGGAAGCGAAGCGGCGGGATCGTTCGCCCAGACTGAGCACGTGAGCGTGAGTGCGGCGCATGAAAACAAGAGTGGCATCGGTGGAGGTTACGCCCCCGCGGCGAGAGAGAACACCCCGATGCTCCCGTAGACCCGCGAGAGCGGTAGCGGCCCCACGCAGCAGCAGGGTTAAGGAAGGAACGAGTAGTCCGCCGTTTCATTCTCGATGCCCGGCGGCACTCGTACCTTGATCGCCGCGTGCAGGTCCAGAAAGAGAAGGTTGGCGTGGACCTGTTCCTTGTGCAGCCAGCGCATGCCGCGGTCGCCTCCGCGGTCGAAGTTGTAGATCGTGTGGGTTCCGATCACCCACGTCCGGCTGGGATGCCTGAGCACCGGCATCCGGCCGCCGCCGCGGGGGATAAGCGTGGGGTGCTCATCGCCGAGAAGAGAGTGATCGTTGAGGGTGTAGCTTGACCCGATCAGTTCGTACATCAAGTCTGTGCGGTCGAAGCCAGGGATGGGGATCCCCGTGTTGGCCGCGCCCTTGTCGATAGGTGAAAGGAACTGCGGCATGGGGAAGACCCCCGCGCTCTTGTCGTCGGGCACTTCTCCCTGATAGACGTACTGATTGAGAGGACGACCGGAAGCCCCGATGGTGTCGATACCGTAGAAGGGCAGCCGGCCCTTCTGCCCGCCGAAGAGGGACGCGATGACGGCCTCGCCTCCGCCGGGGAGCGGGCCTGTCCGCTGCGGCAGGGTGTTGTCGTCATCGTTGAGATACCCCGCGAGCGCGACGCCGAGCTGCGCCAGACGGGCGCCGCAGACGGTGGTACGAGCGGTGCTCCTGGCCCCCGCCAGCGAGGGCAGAAGAACGGCGATCAACACCGCAATGACCGCGATGACCACGAGGAGTTCGATCAAGGTGAAGGCGACGCGGCCGTGCCGGTTCGCCCCCGCGGGGATGAACTCCGAGCGGTGTGCGTTGGTACGGATCGGCGGTACGGGATCTGAGTCGAGCATCTGGTGGTTAGAACGCCATGGCCGCGCCGGGCGAGATCGATGCGGGCAGTTTCGCCGCGGGAAGTTCGGCAGCGCAGGTGGCGGTGAGGGGTGAGATTTCGAGCACGCAATCGGGCGTGCCGGCCGACTTTCGGGGCACTCGCACACCGCGGGCTTCCAGCCAACGGGCGGCCCGCTCTGTCTGTAGGGCCTTGCTGGTCTCGATGCTGTCCAAGCCCGTGGCGTTCTTGATGGGGCCGAACTCCTCGGTGCGGTCGGCCTCGTAGACGATGCTGGCCCGGCAGAGCGAGAGGGCGTCAAAGACGAACTTCTCGAGCTTCACGCCGTTGTTCGCGGTCGGGTTTACGGGCGCGCCTGTTTCGGGATCAATACACGGAATCTTCTTCTCGGCCCTGTGATAGGGCAGAGCGAACTTCGGGTCGTTGGCCAGCCGCTCGACAAACTCGACGCTCATCATGTGGATGGCGATCGATCCGGCGATGAATCGCAGCGATCCGTCGGGCAGACGCTGCTTCTGCAGGTCCATCGGCAGATCGCTGTACTCGATGACCTCGACCTTGCCGGCGGATTGACAGAAGACCCCCACCTTCTCCTCCGGGTAGGCTTTGGGGATCATCTTGCTCGACATCTCGCCAGAGGAATCGGGCGCGGCGGCGTGCAGACCGATGAAGGCGGGGTCGAGCGGGCGGACAAGCGGGTTATCCACCTGGAAATAACTGATGTGCTCGATGCCGCGCCGACGCATGTCGGCGAGCGAGCCGGAGACGGAGAGGGCCTTGACACAGCCTCCGTGCCCATCGGGGTTGGTAGCGACCTCTCCAGGCCCGGCTAGAAGCACACGCCCGTCGCGGATGTCGAGCGAGGGCAGCACCCCCTGCCGGAAAAACGAAACATCCCCTTTGGCAAGCCCGAAGTAGCCGTGCTGCTCAAAAAAGCCCACGGTCGCTTCGTGGTTGAGCGGGCTGGTCATGATGTACCACGGAACGCGGACACCATAACGAGAACGGGCACCGACAAAATGCTCGGCGAAGATCTGGAAGAGACTCTTGTCGGTCACGGCACCGGCGGGGTAGCACCCTTTGGGCCCTTCAAACCCAAGACGCGATCCCTGCCCCCCCGCGACGGTAAACGCGGCGATCTTGCCGGCGCGGATAAGTTCCGTTCCGGCCTTCTCCATCCCTGCCCGGTCCCAGGGACGCAGGGGAGCATCGGCCTTGCGGGGGTAGTAAGGCGCCGGGCCGATGTCGGGGGGGAGTACGAAGGCGGGCTTGTTCTTGACGTACCCGTCGATCAAGGCGGGCAGCGCCTCGATGTCGATCGAGCCGATCTGCGCGAGGAGCGCCTCACGGCCGGCCGCGTCGAGCCGTTCTGTAAAGTTCAGCAGGTGAGTCTGCCCGACGTGCGAAAGCCGGGTCCGGAGTTCTTCGATCTTCGACATTCACGCGATGGTAGCGAAGTTCGGCGTCACTGTGCAGGAACGAGTGCCACGCGGCACTGACCCGCCGCGGCCGAATCGGCCACCTCCACGCGTACGATGCCGCATGGCTACCCCGCCCCCCGCGCCCCTCCACGCCGACGCGGACGAACTCGCATTCGCTCAAGCCGTGATCCGAGCCGAGTCGGGGGCGCTGGAGACGCTGGCCGGACGGCTGGGGGACTCGTTCTCGCGTGCGGTTGCGCTGCTGGTGGCCTGCGCCGATTCGGGCGGGAACGTGCTTGTCTCGGGGCTTGGAAAGTCCGGCCTGATCGGGGCCAAGATCTCGGCCACGCTCGCGTCGCTGGGGATTCCCTCTCACAACGTCCACCCTTCCGAGGCCTTCCACGGGGATCTGGGCCGCTTCCGACCCTCGGATACCGTGATCTGCATCTCCTTTTCCGGCGAAACTGACGAGGTTGTGAACCTGGCCTCGGTCCTGCGTCAGGATGGAATCAGCATCATCTCCATCACGGGTGGCCGGATCGGGATCGAGGGGCCTTCGAGTCTGGAGCGGCTGGCGAGTGTCTCCTTGACTCTTGGTGTATCAGACGATGGAGGACACGGCTATCTGGCCCCGACCTGTTCCACCACCGCGACGCTGGCCCTGGGAGATGCCCTGGCCCTCGCGGCCGCACGCAGACGCAACTTCACCCACGAGGACTTCCAACGCCGCCACCCCGGCGGCTCGCTGGGGGAGTTGCTCCGCCCCATCACCGAGGTGCTCCGATGGAGAGTGGGGAAGAACCTGCCGCTCGTGCACGACGATTGCACCACGGAAGAGGCCCTGCGGATGGCCGCCGCCGCCGGTCGCCGTCCCGGCGCCTTGACTCTCATCGACCGTCAATCGGGGCGGCTGTCCGGGATCTTCACGGACGGGGACCTTCGCCGCCTGATCCTTCGCGATCCGGGCGAACTGCGACGACCGGTCCGAGAGATCATGACTCGTTCACCCCGCACCCTGACCGATGCGGACAAGGTGCGCGATGCCGTGAAAATGTTCCGCGAGCACCGACAGGACGAAATTCCCGTCGTCGATGAGTCGGGGCGGCCTGTCGGCATCCTCGATGTGCAGGACTTGATGGCGATGCGGCTGGTGCAGGATTAGCCCACGTGCCGCGATCCCATCCGGCTACCGTTGACGTCTATGCCGCCCCCTCCATCGCTCGCGACACCCCAGCAACGGCTGGCTCAACTCGAAGCCGACATGGCATCCGCCAGAGGCGCCGTCCGCACCATGGCGTTCACGCTGCTCTCGACACGCCGGCGGATCTTCTCGCTCGATGCGGCGTCCAGGCTCGCCGCGGCGGACCGCACACCGCGTTCCCCCATCGAGTTCCGTTCACAAGTCGGTGAGGACATGCTCCTCTGGGATTTGCTGGACTCGTCGCTCGACGGTTATTACATCGAGGTCGGCGCGTTCGACGGGTACGACTTTTCGGTGAGTTACGCGTTCGACGCGATCGGGTGGAACGGACTGTTGATCGAGCCGATCCCGGAGCGATTCGAGATATGCCGCACGCGTCGCCCGGCCGCGCGGTGCGTCAACGCGGCCCTTTCCCGCAAGGGGTCCTTGGGGACCACGAAGTTTACCTATACCAAGGATAAATGGGGGGGCATGCTGTCGTACATCGCCGGCACGGCCACGGCCGACCACGCGGCGCTGGTGAAGTCCCAGCGTTGCGAGGAAGTGACGGTGGAGGTGCCTCTGACAACGATGGACGACGTGCTGAAAGACCACTCAGGCCCCATCGACTTCGCCGTGATCGACGTGGAGGGGCACGAAGAGGCCCTCCTCGACGGCTTTGACCTTCGGCGATGGCGGCCCCGCATCCTGATGATCGAGGACAACACCTTCGGACGCAACCGAAAACTCCTGGACCTCGTCACCCGGCAGGGGTACACCTTTGTCGGGCTTCACGAGTTCAATCTGGTGCTGATCCGCAGCGACGACGCCGCGACGATGAAGAAAGCGCGTGACCTGGGCATGATCTGATCATTTTTTTGTACCCGCCGCTTGCCGCGACGTCTCATCATACTCGGATCCACCGGATCGATCGGCACGCAGGCCGTCGAAGTGGTCAACCACCTCAACGTTCTGCACCGCCGGGGCGAGTTCCCCTTCGAGTATCGCGTCGTCGGGCTGGCCGCTGGGCGGAACGCAGCCCTCGCGTTCGAGCAGGCGACATCGCTCGGCGTGCGGCACATCGCGCTGGCAGACCGCGGCGGCGCGGGCGTATCGGCACCCGAAGACACCGTGATTTTTTCCGGAAGCAACGCGGCGGAGACGTTGGTCCGCGAGGTGGAGTGTGACCTGGTGCTCGCCGCGATCGTGGGTGTTGCGGGGCTGCCGGCGACCCTGGCAGCGGTGGAACTGGGACGTGATGTAGCGCTGGCGAACAAGGAGACGCTGGTGGCGGCGGGCGGGCTGATCATCCCGACCGCGATGAAGTCCGGGTCGAAACTGCTCCCTGTTGACAGTGAGCACGCGGGCGTGTGGCGGTGCCTCCTTGGCGCGATGGATCGAACCACGAGTTTTTCACCGCCACTGCGCTGCGGCCCGGAAGTAGCGAGGATCACACTCACGGCCAGCGGCGGCCCATTCCGTACGTGGACCAGAGAGGCGATCCAGTCCGCGACACCCGCCCAGACCCTCCGGCACCCGACGTGGGTCATGGGGCCGAAAGTCACGGTTGACTCGGCATCGTTGATGAACAAGGCGCTGGAGTTGATCGAGGCTCATTGGCTCTTCGGGATCGGAGCGGATCGCCTGAACGCCGTGATTCACCCGCAATCGATCGTTCATGCCCTGGTAGAGCAGGCGGACGGGTCGGTCATCGCTCATCTGGCCGCGCCGGACATGCGTTCGCCGATCCACGCCGCGCTCGCCTGGCCTCATCATGCTCCATCGTGCGCGGCCCGGCTCACCATCAATCAGCTCAGCCGACTTGAGTTCGAAGAGATCGATACCCGGCGTTTCCCCGCTATTGGATGTGCGCTTGAGATCATCCGGCGGAGCGGCCGCGGCGGGACGGTTCTGAATGCGGCTAATGAAGCATTGGTGCAGGCGTACCTGCAAAATAGGATTTCATTCGGCATGGCTCAAAGTTTGGTGACGGAGGCGCTGGAGTGCATCCCTGAAGGGCCGCAGGACAACTTGGAACAGGTTCTTGAATGCAATGATCGCACCAGAGCTTGGGTCATGGCGCGAATTCGTTGAATAAACCCCATTCCGGCAAACAAAATCCTTCCATGTTGGTGCGAAATTGTCTTGCAGCGCAAGCTGGTATTGGATATGCTGAACTCCACGGACCGTCGCAGTGAGTTCCATCCGCCTCCTGTGCTGGTTTGTACAAGCCGGGGCATGTCGTAACCCCGCGTGGGCTGCTGTGTAAGATCACGTAGTTGAGTCTGAGGCTCGGCCGTTCTGGCACTGTCGCGCAGACTCGACAAACCTTCGACACGGTCAATCCCCCGTGGAGCTGCGAACCCAAACCGGCAATCGTGTGCGTGTGTGTTTCGCAGTCAGGGATCGCCGAAGCGTGTCCCAATTTTGTTGAAGGAGTATCGCGATGAAGAGTCCTCTCGTGTTCGCTCTGCTCGCCGGGGCTGCCGCCTCGTCCATGGGTCAGGTAGCGGTTGATCCCGCGACCGAAACCGCCACCTCCGTCGTGATCGGCAATCCCGGGTACGGAGCCCGTCTTTCACCGGTCTGGTCGAATGCGCGCTTTCCCGGCCCGGTCAACGCGACGACGTACGCGTCGCTTTGGGATATCTTCGACGATATCGATTTTACAGGCGGCCCGTGGCAAGGCGCTACCGGCCGCGTCATCACCCAGATGAACTGGGGCCTTGGCCAGGCGGCCGTAGGAACCCCCGGCGCGACCATCGCCTTCCGCTTTTACGACGCGACCGCGGTCGAAGCGGCGGGCGGCGGGTTCGAGAACGAAACCGACATGACAGCTGGCGTCGCCCCCTTCGCGACGCAGTTGTTCAACGTGGCGTCGACCTACAGCGGCTCGGCGATCTTTACGTGGTACACCGCCGGGGCGAATGTCGCTATCCCCGATGGGATCGACCGAGTCTACGTTCGTGCCACCATTCACAATCAGAACGACACCAGCACGGTCTGGACGGGCGCGGCGGAGGCCTTCCGCTGGCGTCTGGCCAATGACCTGACTGTCGGGAGCGGCACGACGAATATCGCCCTCAATACCTTCAACGTGAATACACCCCCGCACTTCACCGGCAACCCGAACCCCGGACGCGGGTTTGGCGTGGCGGCCGCCCCGGGAACGACCCCCGAGCACCGCAACCTGGCTTTTCCGCCCAGCACCGGTACACCCCCGGCCGCGGCCAACGGCAAGGGCATCTGGATGATCCTTTCGGGCGAAGTGGTGATCCCCGACCCCGCAGGAACGATCGACCTCGGCAACCTCGATCAGGATTGCGAGAACATCACCGTGACCCTCGCACCCGGCGAGACGAAGTTCTACAAGTTCACGACGCTCGACGATGCCACCCGCGCCCTGGGCAAGTTCCTCGATCTCGACACCGAAGGCTCGACGGTCAACGCCAGCATGGCGATCTGGCAAGCCAACGGCACGGGCAACATCATCCGCAGCGACGCCGCCGACGGAAGCGGCGATAACGCCCAGCTGACCTTCGGCCTGGGTAACCGCGCTCCCGTGGGCGATGGACGCTGCTACGACGGTCGCGACGGCAACACCATGCTCGCGGGTTCGTACATCGTGGGCATCACTACCGGCGATGCCACCTTCGGTTCTGGTTTCTTTGTCTCCGGCGCCGGCACTGGCGGCGATGTCAGCCTCAATATCTGCAGCAATACCAACGGTTCTCCGCTGGGGGATTCCGTGCGTCCGTGTCTCGTCGATGCATCGTTCGACCTTGGCAACCTCGCGGCGATGACCTCGGTCCCGCCGGCGGCGAACATGGAGAACGGCAACGTCGTCTGGTACCGCTTCGAGGTCTGCCCCGGCGTGGCCGATGACGGTGACAACAACGCCAGCGGCCCCTATGTTGACTTCGCCTTCAACCGCTCCTTCCCCGGAAGCGATACCGACTGCATCCTCTTCAACGATGCGGGCGACATCATCGCCGAGGATAATGACAGCGGCCCCGGCGCCTTCTCGCAACTCTCGTTCGGCGATGTCTCTCCCGCGCGCCCACCCTTCGGCGACGGCCTGCCCTTCGAGGGTCAGAACGGCTCGCTCGAGGCCGGTGTTTACTGGCTTGGCGTCGGTTTGTTCGATGTGCAAGGCTTCGACGGACGCTGGGCCGCGTACAGCACATCCGGCTCGGGCCTGCCCGCCAACTTTGACGTGTACCAGTCCGGACTCGCCGAGACCTGCTGCCCGCCCTGCGCGGCGGACTTCAATCAGGACGGCGGCGTCGATGGCGCCGACGTTGAAGCCTTCTACACGATCTGGGAGACCGGCGCCGGCTGCGGCGACGTCAACCAGGACGGCGGCGTCGACGGTGGTGATGTTGAAGCATTCTTCGGTCAATGGGAAGCGGGCGGCTGCTGATCTGACCGAGTCGTGATCCCAGCGAACTGTTCAACCCCCGGGCGCAGGCCCGGGGGTTTTTACTGCAACTTGACGGATCTGGCGTCGAGAAACCAATCGCAGACTTCGCGCACAGCCCCGCGCCCGCCTTCACGATTCGTTACCAGCCTCGCGGCCCGCAGCACCGGCGGGTAGGCATCGGCCACGGCGATCGGAGCACCCACCAACGCCAGGCACGCAAGATCGTTCACATCGTTCCCCACGTACGCCGCTCGCGCCGGCGTAATACCACGCTCATCGAGGATGGCCGAGAGCACCGCCGCCTTGTCGTCGATCCCCTGGCGGCACTCCAGCCCGAGCTTCTTGCACCGGGCGGAGACTACCGGGTTGCGCTCTTTACTCAGCACCAGCATGGGAAGACCCGCCGATCGGAGCATGCCGATGCCCAACCCGTCGGAGCGGTTGCACACCGCGGCCTCGCGACCGTCTTCCAGCACGATCACGCTGTTGTCCGTCATCACCCCGTCGAAATCAAAGACGAGCAGTTCCACGCGGGCGAGGAGTTTGCGACGAGCGGCGGCGGTGGTGATCTTCTTCACGCGCGCACTGTAGCGGCAGGCCTACCCCGCGATGACGCGCGCGGCTTCATCGAGGATCATCGCGGCGGCATCGTCGGTCGGGGCCTCGGCGATGAGGCGCATGATCGGCTCGGTGTTGCTCGCCCGCACGTGCAACCACGCCGCCTTGTCGCGGAAGTCCACCCGAACCCCGTCCTGCAGGTCCACGCGATGGTCCTTGTACGCCGCGGCGATCGCCGCCACGGCGGGCGAGGCATCGTCGCGCCGAGCCAGATCGACCTTTCGCTTGTGGATCGCGTACGCCGGGCACGAGGCGACCAGCCGGCTCAACGCCCGTTTCGCGCCCTTGCCCGCACCATGCGGAGAGAGCAGGTAGATGGTGAGGGCCATCGCGGTGAGTGAATCTCGCACGTACGCGACCCGCGGCCAGATGACTCCCCCGTTCCCCTCGCCCCCCGCCAGCGCCTTTTCTCGTTTCATCACCTCGACCACGTTCGCCTCGCCCACCGGCGTTCGCAGCACCTTGCCGCCGAACGCGGCCGCCACATCATCGAGCATCCGCGAGGTGGAGAGATTCGTGACCAGGACCGGCGACCGATCATCCTCGCGCGACGATGACAGCAACGCCATCGCCCCCAGCGCGAGCGTGTATTCCTCTCCGATATACCCACCCAGCTCGTCGACGATCGCCAGGCGGTCAGCATCGGGGTCCTGCGCGAACCCGACATCACACCAGGCGTTCACCACCGCGTCGCGCAATCCCCCGGGCTGCGACAAGTTGTCTTTCGTCGGTTCCGGCGGGTGAGGGAAGCGGCCGGTGTCATCGGCGTGGAGGTGGAGGATCTCGTCGCACCCGAGGCTCTCGAGCAGGAGCCTCGCGCCCCCGCTGCCCGATCCGTTCACCGAATCCACCGCGACGCGTACGCCGTGCCCGAGGTGAGAGGCCATGTCCGTCAGACCCGATTCCTCCAGCGCACGCATCAGGCGATCAACGTGGGCTTCGGTGCCCGAATGGTCTTCGATCCGCTCACCCACCTCGGACCAACCCGTGTACAAGCCGGCGTTTCCTCCCGCCGCGGCACGGAACCGGGCGATGATCTCTTCGGCGCTCGCCGCGGGCGGGGCGCAGGCGGCGGAGCCGAACTCGCCACCCTCCGCCAGGAGGCACTTCAGCCCGTTCCACTGCTGCGGGTTGTGACTCGCGGTCAGGACCATGCCGGCGACATACTCCGAAGTGGAGTTCCCCCCCTCCGCCGAGTAAAAGTCCGTCATCACCGCCGTCGTCGGCGTCATCGCGACGCCAAGGTCCGTGATCTCGCAGCCGGATCCCAGCAGCCCCGCGGTCGCCGCGGCGTGAACCATGCCGCACCCCGCGCGGCCGTCCCGACCCAGCACCACGCGCACGCGTTTCGTGCCCGCCCGATCGCGCAGCCATGACCCGTACGCCGCGGCAAACCGCGAAACGACCTCCGGCGTGAGGCTCTCTCCCACCACACCCCGACAACCCGACACGGACAACATCAGCGGTGACATGCTGGATGAGGGTACCCGAACCGCCGCGGAGGCGATTGGCGCTGGGGCGTCAATGCCTGAAATGGCGCACGCCCGTGGTCAGGCAGCAGACGCCCCTGGCTTTGCAAAGTTCGAAGGTGTCCTGATCACGTTTGCTCCCGCCCGGATGCACGATGACCGACACGCCCGCATCGGCCAAGATCGTCGGCCCGTCGGCGAAGGGAAAGAAGGCATCGGAATAGGCCACCGCTCCCCTGGCCAGTGGGCCTGCCTTTTCCACGGCCAGCCTGCAGCTGGTCACGCGGTCCATCTGCCCCGCGCCCGCGCCGAACATCCGTACCGCCCCGGCACGCGAGGGGGAAGGTCCGCCCAGCACCACCGCGTTGCTGAAGAGTGAACGCCCCACCACCTCCAGAAACGCCGCGGCGCGTTCCTGCTCTTTGCCGGGGGCCGGCCCGGCGGCGTGAACACGCTCACCACCGTACTTTGCATCACGCTCCTGCACGAGCGCCCCGCCGGGGATCGAACGCCATTCCTGCTCGTGCGGCGGAGCCCCGGTCAACTCCCCCACCGCCAGGATGCGGAGATTGGTCCAGCGTCCGCGCAGGGCCGAGAGCGCTCCGGGTGTATACCCCGGCGCGATGACGACCTCGAAGAAGGCGTCCTTGGCGCACAATCGCGCAGCCGCTTCTTCGTCCACGACCGAGCCGCAGGCCACGATCCCCCCGAAGGCCGCGACCGGATCGCCCGCGATGGCCTCATCGATCGCATCGCGCAGGCTCGGAGCGATCGCCGCGCCGCAGGGGTTGGTGTGTTTGACAACGCACGCGGCGTGCTCGTTCGGGAAGACGGCCCGCAACGCCCCGACCAACGAAAGGGCCGCCGCGCCGTCGTTGATGTTGTTGTAACTGAGTTCCTTGCCGTGCAGCTGCTCGGCCCGGGCGATCCCGGGACCCTGATAGCCCGGATCGCGGTAGACCGCCGCGGACTGATGGGGGTTCTCACCATATCGGAGTTCATCCACGCGGACGAAGTGCATGGACAGAAGCGGCGGGCACCGACCCGCGGGCTTCGCGGCCAGAAACGCGGCGATGGCGGCATCGTACCGAGCGGTGGTGGCGAACGCCTCCGCGGCGAGTTCGGCCCGCAGCGACGGTGTGGTGTCTCCCCCGTTGGAAGCCATGTCGGCCAAGACTCGTCCGTAGTCCGCCGGGCGGGTCACCACGGTCACAAAGGCGTGGTTCTTCGCGGCGGACCGGATCATGGACGGCCCTCCGATGTCGATGTGCTCGATAGCCTCCTCTCGCGTGCATCCTGATTTCGAGCATGTCGCCTCGAAGGCGTAAAGATTGACACACACCAGGTCGATCGGGGCGATCTCGTGCCGTTTCATCGCTTCGATATGCTCGGGATGGTCACGCAGCGCCAGAAGCCCTCCGTGGACCTTGGGGTGGAGTGTCTTGACCCTCCCGTGCATGATCTCCGGGAAGTTCGTCACTTGCTCGATCGGTATGACCGGCACACCCGCCGAACGCAGCAGCGCCGCCGTGCCCCCCGTGGAAATGATCTCAACCCCGTGGGAACAGAGGCCTTGAGCAAACTCGGCGAGGCCGGCTTTGTCGGTCACGGAGAGTAGCGCGCGTCGGATCGGTGGCATGATGTCAGAGTACGACCGCTACGCGGCATTGTCCGCTTCGGTTGGGCAGGCTTGCACCGCATGCGTGCCGCTGCGGTCGGTACTCAGAATCCTACCGAGCGCCTCCGGCGGCCTTGCGTCATGAGTCCGAGCAACACAGCGCCCGTCCACGGCGATGGGATCACCGTGTCCACGTACGCGGTGAGTTCTCGTAGCGTGATGCGTGTTGCCTCCATCGCTCCCGCGAGGGGAGTGTCGATCCCGACGTGGATGTGCCCCCCCGCCACGGCGCGGAACGGATCGTCCGGCGAGGCGTGCAACTGCGCGTACCACGCGCTGTGATACCCTGTGAACTCGCTCACAAAGGTGCCGCCGAAACTGTCCGATGTGTCGATGAACGATGAAAAACCGACCCCCGCCGCGTTCACCGCGTCTCGGATCCGCGTCATCGGGAGTGATGAAGTCCGAATCGTGAAATCCGGCTCCGCCGCGATCGGCAGGTCGGCCGTCGGTCGTGTCGGCGCGAGGTAGTCGGGCGTCCACGAGCCCAGCGGCAGTTTCCGATGGCGGGATTCCAGTTCCCAGTTGGCCCCCGGGCTGCCCCGGCTGAATGTGATGATCGCCACCGGCCTCAACTCACCCACCACCCGCCAGAAGTCCGCGCTCGCCGCCTGGTAATCCACCTGAAAATCACCCGTCCCGCGCGGGTTCGTCCCCGTGCCTCCGGGGAACTCCGGGAAATATGAAAAAATGTCGTACCCGCGTCCTTCCCAGTTGCCGCCCTGCCAGCCGCCGGGATTCTGTGCGGGGTTCGTGCTCCACGGACGCAACATCTCATTGGTCGGAGGCCAATACCCCGTGATGAGTATGTTTGTGGTGTTCGCGGCCTGAGCCAGCCCAGCCGTCCCCGCCAAGGCGAGAACACACGCATAGATCCGACATTGAAACATGACGAAACTGCCTTTCCGTCTTGTCGGTTCGCCTCCGCGAGCAGAATCGTAGCCACCCGGAACATGGTGCGGACCTATCAGGATCTTGTTCCCCCGCAGTTACGCATGCTCCTGCCGCTGGTGGTATACTCCCCTTCAGCCGATCTTCTGATTCACATGCACTCCGCCGTTGTCAAGATTGTCGCTCTACTTCTGCTCATCGTGCAGGGGGGAGTGGCTCTCATTCCAGGGCGCACGATTTGCATTCCTGTTCAGAGGTGCGGGACTCATGTCCAAGCGGCACCCGCGACTTGCGACCATTGCGAATCTGAGTGTGACTCTGAATATGCTGAAAGTTGGACCGGGCCACCCCTCATTCATGGTTCATGCGGTCTGGATTCGCACCTTATGAACCAGTGCGGGTGTCATGTACACCTTCCGGTTCCGAGCAACGAGAAGGCCCCTTCCGCCCCGCGGAACGGCGCTCCTGAGCTCAAGGCGTTGACCGTTGCGCAGGTGGTCGAACTCGTCATGAGGTGGGAGAGCCAACCTCCGCGGGCGGACACCCATCAACTCCATCAGTCGGACTTCAGCATTTCGGACCAGGTACGCTCGCTGAAGACGACCCGCCTTCTCATCTAGCACGGGTACATCACCTTGACCCGATGGACGCTTGTCCGACGGGAAGGGACGTTCTCAACCCCTTCGCGGCCTGCGATTCTCGCGGTGCTCGGCGGTTCCCGAACAACGTTTACAAGGATCAGATCGCTGTTCCGGTTGCCTGAGGCGAAACGGGTACATCACAGCGGCGGAGCGACCGATCGTTCGACGGTTTGGAGGCAGTCATTGTCCAATTC
The DNA here is from genome assembly GCA_002343715.1 of Phycisphaerales bacterium UBA2402. GTDB lineage: Bacteria > Planctomycetota > Phycisphaerae > Phycisphaerales > UBA1924 > UBA2402. The sequence continues at coordinate 14,449 of DDSA01000188.1, forward strand.
CTACACCATCTGCAAAGGAAAACCACGGCACGGGGGCCTTGCATGGGCCTCGCTCGGCATCGTCGTGACCGGAGGCTGCCAGTCCTTCGAGCGTCGCCCGTTGAACTTGGCAGGTCATTACGCCGCATTCCTTGAACGAACACCCCACAGCACCGCGGTTAGGACCTTTGCCGATGACCTCGCGGTTCGATCGACATGCAGCCACGGCGATGGGTCGCCGTACAACCCGACCGACGGCATCACGTGCGCTGAAGCGGAAGTGGTGGCGCTGGTCTTCAACGCCGATCTTCGGCTTGCACGTCTGCGGGCGGGTGTCACGAAGGCCACGGCGGATAACTCAGGGTTGTGGGAAGACCCGACCATCGGTGTCGAGCTGGCGCGCATCATCGAGAGCACACCATACCAATGGAAAGTCTTCTCCAGCATCGGCCTGACCATCCCGATCTCGGGACGCCTGGAGATCGAGAAACAGCGGGCCGGGTTCGAGCACGCGGCCGAACTCGCGAGGGTCGCGCAGCGCGAGTGGTCGGTGCGGATGTCGATCCGCCGGGCGTGGAGCGAGTGGTCGGCGCTGGAAGCGCAACTCGCGGCGATGCGCGATTTTCTGGATCGGGTGGACCAGATCCTTGTTCTTGTTGACAAGATGGAGCAGGCGGGAGAACTGGCACGTACGGAGGCCAGGCTTTTCCGCATCGAGAAAGCAACCAAGTCGCTTGAACTCGCCGTGCTGGAGTCGCGGCTGAACGAGGCGGACCTCGTTCTCCGCCATCTCATGGGGATGTCGCCCGATGCCCCCTTGCGGTTTCATACAAACGGCATCGGGCCGGGACGAACCGACGCGATTCCGCGCATGGACCCCACGGAGATCGAGCGCCGCAGCCCCGCTGTCCTGGTCGCCGCGGCCGAGTATGAAGCATCTGAAAAAGCCCTCGAACTGGAGGTTCGCAAGCAGTACCCGGACCTGCACATCGGGCCGGGGTACGGGCGTGAAGATGGTCAGGATCAGTTGCTGCTGGGGCTGTCCTTGCCGATCCCGATCCTGAACGCGAACCGGCGTGGAATCGCAGAGGCTCTGGCGCGGCGAGAGGTCGCTCGCGCCGACGCAGAGGCAACTCTGGAGCAGACGATGACGGCGCTGCGGGCGGCGGAAGTCCGGCTCGCCGCGGCGATCAAGCACCGCCACGCGCTCGAGTCAGAGATCGTGCCGCTGGTCGATGCGCAGTACAGCGATGCGAGGCAGGTCGCCAGACTCGGAGAAGTCAACGCGCTCGTGCTCCTGGAGAGTCTCAAACGTCAGCAGGATGCCAAGATCGGGCTGATCGAGGCGGCCCGTCACGAAGCGTTGACCGGGATTGATCTTGTCGAAGTCGTCGGTCCCGCGCCTCCACCCTCTCCCGCCGCACACCCGCCGGGTTCTGGACCGATCGCTCCCCCACCATCACCCCTCCGTGAAACTCCATGAGAACGCGCGGCACAGCCACCGATCACCCCACCGATAGTCCCATGAACTTCTTTCACACACTCATCCTGCTCGCATCGACATTCGCCACCGCGACACTCTGCTCGGGGTGCGACCGCAGGGCTGAACAGCAGCCCGCCGGGGGCGAGCAAGACCACGGCTCCGGGTCCGGCTCCTCCTCACCGTCCAACCGGGTTGATATCCCCGCGTCCGTCCGGCAGAACCTCGGCATCACGTTCGCGCGGGTCGAGACTCGGAACGTCACGCGAACATTGCGTGTGCCGGGCCGGTTCGAACTCCTCCCTACGGCCCGACGCGAGTACCGCACACCGATGGCCGGTCGGGTTGAACTCCTTGTCAGCCAGTATCAGAAGGTGGAACCGGGCACCCCCCTCTACAGCGTTGACTCCGCCGCGTGGCGTCAGTTGCACGAGCAGATCGCGGCGATGCAGGCGCGAGTCGACTCGATGGGACCGCTCCGCGAAGCCCATCGCCGCCACGAGCACAGCCTGGAGGAAAAGGTCACCCTCTGGCAGGACCGGCTGAAGCAACTCGAAGAACTGCGGACGGCCGGTGGCGGGAGCGCCTCGCAGTTCACCGAGGCACGCGCTGCGCTCAACGCCACGCAGGCCGAACTCGCCGACGTCATGGAGAAGGACGCGGAACTTCACGCCCAGCAGAAGCAGGCCGAAGCGGAACTGAGATCGCTCACGTCGAGGCACGACATGCTCGTGAGAGGCGGCCACTGCGGCGACCATCACGAAGGCCGGGATGCGGGCGACGGATTCACGGTGTGCGCGGTCGCTCCCGGCGTCATCGAGACCATCGGCATCACGCCGGGCGGGTTGGCCGAAGAGAACGGGCACATCATGACTCTTGTTCAACCCGACCAGATCAGATTCAGGGCCAAGGGGCTGCAATCCGACCTCGGCCGGCTGAAAGACGGGCTCGCGGCAAGAATTTCACCGCCGCAGGGCGGGAGTCTGCCGCTGCAGGACACCATGAACGGTGTGCTGCAGATCGGCCTCCGGGCGGATGCGGACGAACGAACCGTGGACCTCGTGGTGGTGCCCGATGCACTGTCCGCGTGGGCAAGGAGCGGTGTCTCCGCTCATCTGGAAGTAACACTCGACGGCGGCGGTGAAGAACTCGCCGTCCCGTTGTCGGCGGTCGTGCGCGACGGAGTGTCGCCCATCGTCTTCCGGCGTGACCCTGCGAACCCCGACAAGGCGATCCGGCTGGAGGCGGACATCGGTCTGTCCGACGGGCGATGGATCGTGATCAAGAGCGGTGTCAAGGAAGGTGACGAGATCGTGCTGGGTGGCAACTACCAGTTGATGCTCGCCACCAGCGGCTCGGCGCCCAAGGGCGGGCACTTCCACCCCGACGGCACGTTCCACGAAGGGGAAGACAAGTAAATGCTCGCACGACTCATCGCCTTCTCGCTCAGGAACTCCTCGCTCGTGCTTGTCGCGGCGGGGTTGCTGCTCCTCTTCGCGGGGCTGAAGATCAGGGACATGCCCGTTGATGTCTTCCCCGAGCTCAACGCCCCCACGGTTGTCATCATGACCGAGGCGGGCGGGCTGGCGGCGGATGAAGTGGAACTGAATGTCACGTTCCCCATCGAAACCTCCGTGAACGGACTGCCCGGGACCCGCCGGGTGCGCAGCGCCTCGGCCACCAGTCTGTCGATCGTGTGGGTCGAGTTCGACTGGGGCACCGATATCTACCGCGCGCGGCAGTTGGTCTCGGAGAGATTGTCCGCCGTGCGTGAGGCGCTGCCTCCCAACGCGCACGCCGAGATCACACCCGTGACGAGCATCACCGGCGAGATCATGCTCCTGGCGTTGTCCTCGCCCGACGGCACGGTCAGCCCGTTGGAGATGCGTTCGTTCGCGGAGTTTGAACTTCGGAACAAGATACTCGCGGTGCCGGGTGTGGCCCAGGTGGTCGCCATCGGGGGCGAGTTGCCGCAGTACCAGATCAATGTGAAGCAGGATGAGTTGGCGTTGTACGGGCTGACGATCGGCGATGTGGTTGATGCTGCCAGGAACGCGCACTCGACGGCCAGTGCGGGGTATGTCCCCGACTGGGAGAACCAGGAACTTCCTATCCGCCAGATCGCCCGCGTGACAGGCACCGACAGCATCGGGCAGGTGCTCGTCAAGCACCACAACGGCGCGGCGGTCACGATCGGAGAGGTCGCCGATGTGCAACTCGGCCCCGCGCCCAAACGCGGCACCGCCGCCGATCGGGGTCTCCCGGGTGTTGTCGTCAGCGTTCAGAAATCACCCGGGACCAACACGCTCAACCTGACCCGGCAGATCGACGCGGTGCTCGATCAGACGGAGAAGGCCATGCCCGCTGGGCTGGTGCTGAACCGCGACCCTTTCCGGGCGGCGCGGTTTATCGACCTGAGCATCAACAACGTCGTCAAAGTCCTGCTGGAAGCGACCGTCATCGTGGCCGTGATTCTGATTCTGTTCCTGATGAACGCGAGGGCGACGATCATCACGCTCACGGCGTTGCCTCTCTCGCTCGCGGTCGCGGTCCTGCTCCTGTGGGCCTGGGGGCTGTCGATCAACGTCATGACGCTGGGCGGTCTGGCGGTGGCCATCGGCGAACTGGTGGATGATGCCATCATCGACGTTGAGAACGTGCTGCGGCGACTCAGAGAAAACGCCGGGCTGCCCGAGCGGGACCGCAAGGGCTTTGTCGACATCATCTACTCCGCGAGCAACGAGATCCGCTCTTCGGTCGTGTTCGCGACCGTCATCATCTGCATGGTGTTCGTCCCTCTCCTGTTCCTGCAGGGTCTTGAAGGTCGGTTCTTCCAGCCGCTTGGAATCGCGTACATCCTCTCGATCATGGCATCGCTCATCGTGGCGCTGACGGTCACGCCCGCGATGTGCAAAATCCTGTTCGGCGGGTCGTTCGGGATGAAAACGAGGTTCGCGGAGGCCGGCGGGGATCGGAGCGAACACGACGGATGGCTGGTCCGCACGCTCAAAGCCGTCTACGAGCCGTTGCTCCGCGCCGGTGTCCGCAACCGCGGGCTGGTGCTTGGCGGCGCGAGTGCGCTGACCGTGGCCTCGCTTCTGCTCATGTCCACGTTCGGCACCTCGTTCCTCCCAGGGTTCAAGGAGGGTACATTCACCGTCTTCCTCTTCGCCCCGCCGGGCACGTCGCTCCGGGAGAGCAACCGATTGGCGGTGGGCGTGGAGAAGCAACTCGCCGGCATCGAGGGCGTGTCGAGCGTCACGCGGCGCACCGGCCGAGCCGAGCGAGACGAGCACGCCGAGCCGGTGAGCAACTCCGAGATCGAGGTGACGATCAAGGCCGGCGCGAGCCAGGACGCGGTGCGGGCGCAGATCGACCGCATCATCGCCAACATCCCGGGCATCACGACGATGGTGGGTCAGCCGATCGAACACCGCCTGAGCCATGTACTTTCCGGCACGCCCGCGGCGATTGCACTCAACGTGTATGGGGACGATCTCGACATATTGCGCTCGCTCGCCAAGCGGATCGAAGCGGAACTGAAAACCATCCCCGGCACGCGCGATGTCGCCGCCAACCGCGAAGTCATGATCACCTCGCTGCCCATCCGCTACCGGGCGCAGGACCTCGCGGCGGCGGGGCTTTCGCCCGCGTCCGCGGCGGAGCAGGTCCAGCAGGCCCTGTACGGCGAACGCGTCGCCGAGATCAACCAGGGCGTGCGCCGCTACGAGATGGTGGTGCGCCTCGCCGAGAGCGAGCGTGAGCGTCTCGACCAGATCATGGACCTCCAACTCCGCGGCGCTGGCGGCGCACGGGTGCGGCTGCGCGATGTCGCCGATATCGGCCCGGAGAGAACCAGCAACCTCATCACGCGCGAGAACGCGCAGCGCAAGGCTGTCATCTCGACCAACGTCGCCGACGGGTATAACCTCGGGCAGCTGGTCGCCGCGGTGCGGAGCACAGTGGACCCCGTCGTGCAACAGGCCGGGTACACGATCCACTACGGCGGGCAGTTCGAGGCCCAGCAATCGGCAAGCAGAACCATCTACATCATGGGTGCGTGCGTGGCGGTCTTGATGTTCCTGCTGCTGCAACTCTCCACAGGCAAAGGCAGGGTTGCGCTGCTCGTCATGCTCAACCTGCCGCTGGCGCTGATCGGCGGCATCGCGGCCATGTACCTGACCGATACCCCTTCGCCGCTGCGCAACACGGCGGCGCTGATCGGACTCTCGTCCGAACGCTACATCGCGCCGGTGATCTCGATCGCCAGCATGGTGGGATTCGTCACGCTCTTCGGCATCGCCGTGCGTAACGGCATCCTGCTGGTCAACCACTACGACTACCTCCAGAAGTGCGAGGGCAGGACCATCGAGGACTCGATCATCCGGGGGTCGATGGAACGGCTGGTGCCAATCCTCATGACGGCGCTGACGGCCATGCTCGGGCTTGTGCCGCTCGCTCTCGCCAAGGGCAAGCCCGGCAGCGAACTGCTGGCACCGCTTGCGATTGTCGTGCTGGGAGGCCTCATCTCGTCGACGTTCTTGAACCTCTTTGTCATTCCCGCCGGCTACGCGCTGGCGTTTCGAGTGAGGTTTCCTTCCACAGACCGGCCAGGCGTTCTGGCCCGGCGTTTCACACGTTTTAGCAGGAAGTCCGAGTCCACCAGTCTTTCATAAGGGAGTATCCATGATACAGAATATTCGTGTCTTCGCTCTGTTGTCCGTCGTGACCGTGGCCGCCGTCGCCCTGCTCATTGGCGGCTGCGATAAAAAGACCGAACCCGCCCAGCCCGTAGCCGGGGCGGGCGGCTCCGCGAAATCCAACGCCCACGACCACAAAGACGGCCACGGGCACGACCACGGAGATGACCACGACCACGGCCCGACCACCCAACTCGGCGAGCTGTCGGCGGACGGATTCCTGGTCAAAGCTTCGCGCGATGGCGGCATCAAGGCCGGAGGTGATGCCCCGATCGATGTGTGGGTCACCGGCGGCACCGTGAAAGTAGCCGCCGTCCGTTTCTGGATCGGCACGCAGGACGCCAAAGGCTCGCTCAAGGCCAAGGCCGAGATCGAGAAAGATAACTGGCACACCCACGCCGAGATTCCAAACCCGCTGCCGGAATCAAGTAAACTCTGGGTGGAGATCGAGGCGGACAATGGGCAGAAGACCCTCGTTGGATTCGACCTCAAGCAGTGACTTGTCCGATGAGGAACACTCGCTGGTTCACGATCAACGACCCGTGCCGGCATCGCGGTTCTCCGCGGGCTCCTTCACACCAACTAAGGAGCATTGGGTACATCACCGCCCGGTATCAGTTCGACGACCGTCGGTTGACGCCCCACCCGGAGATGATGTCTGATCGAGCAGCGATGAACACCGGATCGGCACCACCCCGCGAAAAGGGGGTGAACATCGCTTTCGCCGCGTTCTATACTCGCCACCATGTCCGCACCACGTCACAACGCCACCGCGTCCAGTTGCGGGGGCGTCGGCGCGCTGACCGAACTGGCCGACTTGAGGCACGCCTCGCGTGTCATGATGGCCCGGCTGAGCAGCGACATCGAAACGACGCTTCGATGGTGCCGCGAGTATCAGGAAGCGATCGAGGGAGCGATGGGACGCCCGATCGCCGGGTGCCACGCCCTCGAGATCGGCCCGGGCCAGTGGTACTCGCAGTATCTGTACTTCGCGAGACTCTGCCGCGTGACCGCCATCGACCTTGATGTTCTCCCGGTTGGCTTTGACCCCTTCGGCTACTGGCGCATGTTCCGCGAGAACGGGGCCAGGCGCGTGGTCAAGACTCTGGGCCGCAAGGCACTCGGGATCGACCGGAAGTATTTCACCGAGTACAAGCGCCAGTTGGGCGTGGACCGCCTCCCGACACCCGCGGTCGCGCGGATGGACGCGACCAAGACGACCTTCGCCGACAACACCTTTGACTTCGTCTATTCATCCAGCGTCTTCGAGCATGTCCCCGACCCCGCCACCATGCTGCGGGAATGCGCCCGCATCATCCGGCCCGGGGGCAGCATCCTGACCGATCTGCACCTGTACACCAGCGACAGCGGCAACCACGATCCCCGCATCATCAGCGGCGACCGCAAGGGTCTGCCGTACTGGCCGCACCTCCGCCCGACGCACGCCGGCGTCTGCCGAACGGGGGCCTATCTGAACAAGTTGCGTCTTGCCGAATGGCACGATCTCTTCGCCCGGACGCTGCCCGGCACAACCTGGACGTACAGACTCGACGATCACCTCCGCCCCGAGGCCGAAAAACTCAGGGAGGCGGGCGAACTGGCCGACTACTCCATGGATGAACTCCTGACCCGGTGCGCGGTATCGGTATGGAGAAAACCGGATTAACCTTTCGACACGCTCGGTGCCACGCCCGATGAGAATCCTTCATTACCTGCCGTCGCTTTCTCTCACCAAGGGCGGCCCGGTACGGGCGGTGCTTGACCTGACAAGCGGTTTCGCCGCGCGAGGCCACCACGTCACCCTCCTGACCTGCGATCGTGGCGATGCTCCCTCTCAATGGGACGGGGCGGACACATCCAAACCCGTCGTAACCGTATTGCCAGCGCCGGAAATCAACAGCCAACCCTTTGCCGCCTCGCACAAAGCCATCGCCGCGGCCTGCGTCGATCAGGCCCACATTGTTCATGTGCACGGCGTGTGGAACTACAGCAACGCGCAGTTAGGACGGATGGCCCGCGCGCGCGGCAAACCCTACCTCGTCAGTCTCCGGGGAATGCTCGATGACTGGTCCGTGCAGCAGAAGGCCCTGAAGAAACGCTTCTTTCATTGCGTCTTTGTCAAGGCGCACCTGGAGCGCGCCGGCGCGGTGCACTGCACCGCCCAGGCCGAACTTGACCAGTCCGGCAGGTGGTTCCCCAAGGGCCGCGGCGTGGTGATCGCCAATCTTCTGGACCTCAATCCTTTTCGATCGCCGCCGGGACCGGGGCTGGCCCGCGAGAAGTTCCCGATCCTCACCAACGGTCGGCCCAATGTCCTCTTTCTCTCGCGCCTTCACTACAAGAAAGGCGTTGAAGTTCTGATCCAGGCCGCCAGCCGACTGCGCGAGTCCGGCGTTCACTGCAACGTCATCCTCGCGGGCACCGGCGATGCCCAGTACGCCAGCGCCATGCAGAATCTCGTGGGCGAACTCGAACTCGATGAGTACGTCCACTTCGTCGGGCATGTCGGCGGGCCGCTGAAGGTGAGTCTGTACCAGGCGTGCGACCTCTTTGCCCTGCCCACCAGCCAGGAGAACTTCGGCTTCGTCTTCCCCGAGGCCCTCGCCAGCGGCACCCCCATCATCACCACAACCGGTGTCGATATCTGGCGCGAACTCAAGGATGGCGGCGGCGCCAGCATCGTCGAACGCACCCCCGATGCCTTCGCCGCCGAGATCAAGGCGCTCATCGAGGACCCGGTTCGCCTCGCACGCATGAAGGAAGCGACTAAGCCATTCGTTTTTCGCACCTACGACGAGAAGACGCTCATGGATCAGTACGAAGGGCTGTACAAGGAACTGGCCGGCCGGGAGTAGCGCGGAGTCAACCCATCACGCGCCCGGCCACCCAGGCCGCGGCGTACGCCAACCCCGACATCCACCCCAACTGAAGCAGCGCCCACTTCCAATGCCCCGCTTCCCTGGCCGTCACGGCCAACGTCGGCAGGCATTGCATCGCCAGCACGAAGAAGACGAGCAGACTCCACGACACCGCGGGCGTGAAGACCGGCCCGCCGTCGTCACGCCGGGCGGTGGCGATCGCCTCCAGCACACCATCTTCCTCGGGATCCTCGGACCCCGCCGTTACCACCGCCATGGTTGAGACAAAGACCTCTCTCGCCGCGAAACTCGTGAGAACTCCCACCGTCAACTTCCAATCAAATCCCAGAGGCGCGAAGAGGGGTTGCGCGGCATGCCCCAGACGACCGATGTACGACCGCGCTTTCGCGTGACCGGCCTCGGCCCGATCCGCCTCGATTCGGAGCGCGGCCGTTTCAGCATCACTGCCCGCCGATTGCGCCGCCGCCCTCAACTCAGTCGCCCTCGCTGAAGTCTCCACCTTGGGGAACGCCCCCAACCACCAGAGCACGATGCAGATGGCCAGGATGTTCGTGCCGGCCTTCTTGACAAACATCGCGGCCCGTTCCCATGTTGTCGCTACGGCGTTGGTCAGACTCGGCCTCTTGTAGGTCGGCAGTTCAAGGGCCATCGGCGGACTGTCCCCGCGCAGAATCGTCCTCCGGGCAAGCAGGGCACTCAGCACCCCAGCGCCGATACCCGCCGCGTAGGAGCCGACAAAGGCCAGTGCCGCCACCGCGGGCCGACCCGGGAAGAGAATTCCCGTCAGAAGCACATACACCGGCAGACGCGCCGAACACGTCATGAACGGAGCCACCAGAATGGTCGTCAGCCTCTGACGCCGATCGGGAATAGCGCGGCACGCCATGATCCCAGGGAGCGCGCAGGCATGGCTGGACAGGAGCGGAACGAAACTATGCCCCGGCAAACCGAAGGGTCGCAGCGCCCGGTCCATCACGAACGCCGCTCGCGCCAGATAGCCGGTGTCCTCCAGCAGTGTGATCAGGAAGAACAACAGGCAGATCTGCGGCAGGAACACCACCGTCGCTCCGATCCCCGCGACCACTCCATCAGCGATGCAATCGGCCAGCACCCCGGGCGGCAGCACCGCCCGCACCCCGCCCGCCATCCCCTCTCCCAGTAATGTTTGCAGCCACGCCGGCTGCCACGACGCGACCCACGCGGAGTTGCCGCCAAAGAACCCATCGAGCAGGTTCATGGGGATCTGAGCCGCACTGAAAATCACCCAGAACAGGCCCGCCATCACCGCCGTGAAGATCGCCAGCCCCCACACCGGGTGTGTCACAGCGCTGTCCAGCACGTCGGTCATGGCCGCTCGTTTCGGCGCGGCACCGGCTCGGCAGGCAGACACGCTCAGGTCGTCTGCCCACGCTTCAAGCCCTTCCAAACTCCCGGGCGGGGTGTGGTTCGGGATCCTGGCTTCATCCAGTTCACGCTTCAGCGTTTCCAGCGACTCACCGCTCCTGGCGCTGCAGGCCACCACGCGGCAACCTAATCCCGCTTCCAACTGATCGACATCGATGTGCAGACCCCGAGACCTCGCCAGGTCGATCATGTTCAACGCTACAACCGTCGGCAGCCGACGACGAAGCACCTCACCTACCAGCCGCAGATTCCGCGCCAAGTTCGTTGCGTCCACGACCACGCACACCGCGTCCGGCGATGTCACGTGAACGCCCGGCGGCGAGAGCGTGCCGCCCAGCACGCCGCGGCAGACCTCGGCCTCGCTCATCTCGAGTTCGAGCGAGTACACACCGGGCAGATCGATGAGTTGACACTCCACCTTGCTCCGGACCCACCCTGTCCGCGCTTCTTGCGTGGTCCCGGGAAAGTTGCTCGTCTTGTGCCGCAGACCGCACAAGCGATTGAAGAGCGTCGTTTTTCCTGTGTTCGGGTTCCCGACAAGGGCGATGCGCCTGGGCGTCGGTGTGTTGACCTTGCTCATGGCGGTTTGTTCGATCCCCGGGGTGTTCAACGTTCAGGCCCCACCATGATGCGCTCCGCCAACGGGCGAGCGAGACCGATCCGACACCCACACCCACCATCCGTCAACGCCAACACCTCCACGATGCATGGCTCACCTAATCGGCAGACACGGATCCGGGCCTGAGGCCGCAGACCCATCGCCCTCAGCATCGCCGCATCCGCATCCGAGAGGCACGTTTCACAGATCAGGCCGCATTCGCCCACGCGCAACGCCGTCACCGGCCTCGTGGCCGCGGCGACTCGACAACACTCTTCACGAGCACAACAAGCGCCCTGCTTTGGCGTATTTGCTGAAGGAAGTCCGGATGTTGTGGGATTGGTGGGGTCGAGCATGGGTGAACACCAATGATAGCGCAGTTGAGACTCATTCGCAACAAGATTCGGATGCTCACTTACCTTGACTCATCCACTCCCTGACCCACGATCGGGCACATTCGCGGGGCCTTCGGCCGCATGACGGCCTTCATGGAAAGAATCATTTGCCATTTGCTCTTTGCTCATTAGCATTGGTTGATGCCCTCTTCCACCTTGGCCGCATGGTTGCACGATCTGTCTCCATACATCGTTCAGTTCGGGGGCGGCTTTGGACTTCGTTGGTACGGCACGGCGTACGCCGCGGGATTCGTTGCCGCGTGGCTCCTGCTTCGCTGGCTTTCGCGGCGCGGGCTGACGCCCCTCTCGGAGCAACGCATCACCGATGCGATGTTCGCCCTTTGTGTTGGCGTGGTGGCCGGTGGTCGGCTGGGGTATGTGCTGTTCTACGAACCCAGTCTGCTCTGGACATTCAGCAACTCACCGCCGTGGTGGGGTCTGCTCCAGATCAATAAAGGTGGAATGGCGAGCCACGGCGGGATGATGGGCGTGCTGGTCGCGTGCTGGTACATCAGCCGCGGTCCGAAAGCCGCCGACGGGACCCGCCCCGCGCGTGTGCCGATGCTCCAGGTGATGGACCTGACGGCGTTCGCCGCCCCCCCGGGCTTGTTCTTTGGTCGATTGGCGAACTTCATCAACGGGGAACTGCTGGGCCGCGTCGTGGCACGCCCGGGTGAGGACTCCCCATGGTGGGCCGTGAAGTTCCCGCAGGAGATGTTCAGCGCCCACGCCCCGACCTTGACACCGGAGCAGAGCACCCGGCTCGAACGACTCCTTGATGCCCATCGCCTGGGGCAGGAATCCGATGCCGCCGCGTACGACCGCGTGCTCCACGCGCTTCAGTCATCCTCCGGAACAAGAGCGTCGGAGATCGCGCGGGAACTGGCCCCCCTGGTCTCGGCCCGTCACCCGTCGCAGCTGTACCAGGCCGCGGCGGAGGGGCTGGTGCTCTTCGCGTGCCTGCTGCCCCTCTGGTTCAGGATCAGACGTCCGGGCGTCATCACGGCCGTTTTCCTGATCGTGTACGGCGCGTTACGCATCGTGACGGAGTTCTACAGACTGCCCGATGCGCACCTGGCGGTGCAGCAGCTGATGGGCCTTTCGCGCGGGCAGTGGCTGAGCGTGACGATGATCCTGGCCGGGGTGGCGCTCCTCGCCTTTGCCCCTCGCCTGAAACACGCTTGAAACTGCCTCACGCCCCGCCGAGAATCGCCTGCTCCAGCCGCTCGGGCGCTTCATACGCAAGACCGAAGACCGAGTGGTTGAACGTGTCGAGACTGCACTGCTCCTGCCGCAGAAAGCCCTTCTGCGGCAGTTTCCCCAGACGGTGCAGGTCGGCCATGGCGCACACGCCCGCGGCGGTGGTCAGTTCGATCGCGGGCCAGATGCGTCCGAAGAGGGGTGTGGCCCGCACCGCACGACGGAAGTTCACCTGCTCGCGCCGCCCGTGGCGGATGCCGATGCAGTTGATGAAGACGACGACCACGTCCTGCTCCGTGCGTGGGATGGCGTGATCGAGAAGTTCAACGGCCAGTGAACGGTCGAAGACCTTGCCCGAACGCGTTGGCTTGGCGTGCTCGGCCCCCAGGCGCAGGTCCTCGAGCAGGAACTTCATCAGGTCGCGGTGCCCGGGGTAGCGGATGGTCTTGTACGCGAGGTTGGTCTCCTCGGTCGTGCGTTTCTCGGCGGTGATGGTCTCGATCAGCGTGCCCACGCCGCCCGAGGTGTAGAACGCCTCGTACTCGATCCCCTCGAAGGAGAAGTTCTCCAGCCCTTCGAGGGCCGGGACTTTCACCATGTGCCCCGAGAGCATGACGTTGCACGGCTCGCAATACTCGTTCACGACGCCCGCGGTGCTCCATGTGATGTTGTAGTGCAGGGCGTTGGTGGGGAACTGGGGCAGGGCTCCCACCCGGAGTGTCAGGCCGTGCACCTCGGTGAACTCGCGGCTGATGTCGTAGGCCGCGATGGCGATGTAGCCGGGTGCCAGCCCGCACTGGGGGGCCAGGGCCACCTTCGCCCGCCCCTGCCGCTCGATCTCGCGCACGCGCTCGGTCGTTTCCACGTCCTCGGTCACATCGAAATAGTGCACGCCCAGTTCGTTCGCGGCCTCGGCGATACCCGCCACGAAGTTGAAGGGCAGCATGCAAATGACGTAGTCCTGCCCGGTGAGCAGGCGCTTCACCGTCGCCGCGTCGGTCACATCGGCCCGCTGTGTCGAGAACTCGACGGGGTGCTTCACCCGCTGACGCAGACGCTGGAGATTGCCCTCCGCCTCCTTGAGCGGTGCCTCATCCCGGTCGGCCAGTGTCACGCTGTAGGCTCCACGGCCGCAGGCCAAGAGCAACTCCGCCACGGATTTGCCAACCTTCCCGGCGCCCAGCACCAGCACACGCTTCATCGTCATCTTCGGCCCTTTCAATCCCACTTGCGCGGTGTGCGCGGGGCCGAGATTCTAGTGAGGAAAAGGGTAGAAGGATGCCCGAAGCCTACTTCTTGTGCACCCCCAACTTGGCCACTTCGGTGGTTCCCTGGCGTGCGTAGTCGATGGACTCGCCGAGAATTTTCAGCGTCTCGGCGGGTGCGTGGAAGCCCATGGAGTTCTCGGCGTTGATGAAGTCCGCCCGCCACTGGGCCTTGCGCTGAAGCGCCCTGGCCTGCTTGAGTTGTTCATCCGTTGCCCCGGCGGCCTTGGCCTCCTGGATCGCCCGGATCAGGTCGACCACGGCCTGCTCGGCCCGGTCGAGTTGTGACTTGGTCCGGGACTGGATGATATCTACCCGCTCTTTGATCTCCGACTCGGTGTAGTTGTGGCAGGTCTGGCACGAGAGGTTCACGTGGGCCATGGGCGTCTGCACCTGATGATCGGTGAACTTCATGGCTCCCTCGCGCTTGTAGGGCATGTGGCAGTCGGCGCAACTGACGCCGCTGCGGGCGTGCACGCCCTGGCTCCAGAGTTCGAACTCCGGGTGCTGAGCCTTGATGACATCAGCCCCAGAATCGGCGTGCTTCCAATCGTTCCATCCCACCTCGTCGTAGTAGGCCTCCATCGCCTCGGCTTTCAGACCCTTGTGCCAGGGGAAGGTCAGGCGTTTCTCCTTGCCCTTGAAGTAGTACTCGACGTGGCACTGGGCGCAGGAAAGCGAGCGCATCTCCTGCCGGCTCGCCAGCTCGTTGGCGTTGTAGGCGGCGCGACGGTCGCCCTTCCGCCACTTCTCGATGCTGGGCAGGTGCGGCACGGGGTCGTTCGAGGCCGCGAGGGCGGCGATCCCCTCCATAAAGGCCGGGCGCGTGATGCGGAGTTTCATGGACTTGGGGTCGTGGCAATCCAGGCAGGTCACCGGGTGGCTCACCAGCTTCGTCGCCTCGGCGTAAGGCATGGGGTTCACGTGCTCCCACCCGGCGAAGAGCTGCTTCTGACCATTCTCTGATTCGAGCGGATCGGTGAGGCTGCCCGGCGCGCCGTGCGCCAGCCCGGCCTCGCGGTAGGCCACCACGTTCGAGGCGTGACAGTTGAGGCACGCGCCGGGCTGCGGCCGTTGCTTCACACGCTCGGTTTCGCGCTGATCGTGGAGCATGAAGGCGTGGCCCCGACGTTCGCGGTAATCGATGGCGAAGGCGTACCCGTTGAAGATGGTCTTCAGGTGAGGGTCGGACACGAGTTTGGACTCGGCCTTGCCTTCCTCCTCATGCTCGGGCGGGCGGCCCTCGCTCCATTTGAACCGCGCCTTTTCATTGTCGCCGGTGCGGATGTACCCGTCGTACTGACGAGGGAAGTTCTTTCCCCACTCCGCGGGGTCCGTGGTGCGTTCGGTGATGTCGGCGATGCGAAGGACCGTGCTGGTGGCCTCTGCCTTTCTCGCGGCGATGTTGCCGTAGAGCAGCATGGCGGCGACCGTGCCGCCGGCGCAGACGACCGCCGCGAGCCAGAAGGCGGCGGCGCGGGAGCGGGGTGACGATCGAGTCATCATTGAATCTCCTGAGTTACCTCGGCGCCCCGTGGGCAACGCTCGCGTGACAGTGAAGACAATCAACCCCGCCGGATACCCCCGTGTCTGATGCCCCTCCGCCGATGGCCCGGAGGTCGTGGACCATCGACTCGTGGCACCGGACACAGTTGGCGATCACCACATCGCGGCTGGGCCGCGTGATCTGAATCGGCTCATGAAAATCCTGAAAGGTAAACCCCTTCGAGTGGCGGTAGCCGTGCTCGGCCTTGACGTAATACTTGTGCAGAAACGAATCGTGCGGCACGTGGCAGTCGTTGCACGTCGCCCGCGCGTGGTGCGAAGATGACGACCAACTATGGTACTGGTCGTTCATGATGTGGCAGTTGATGCACGCCGCGGGATCGTCCGACAGATACGCCGTGGCATCGGCGTAGTGCGCGGTGTAGCCCGCCGCGCCCACGAGCGCGCCCAACAGCCCGCCCAGCACCACCGCGCCCGCCAATCCGGGGCGAGCCGCGTACGCCTTCGCCGGGTCCGTCGTCATGCCTGAATGTAGGACATCGCTGTCCGCATTTCTCGGCGCGGATCGCTCACACGCCGGCCTAGCAGCCGCCGGCCTCCCACCGCACGAAGAAGAACTCGACATCGCCGC
>DDSA01000188.1:30720-35289 GCA_002343715.1 Phycisphaerales bacterium UBA2402
AGAAGGCCTCGACATCGCCGCCGTCCACCCCGCCATCGCCGTTGAAGTCCGCCGGGCACGCGTCGAAACGCAGCATCCAGACGCCGCGGCCGAGCGTGGCCGCGATGAGCAGGTCATCCACCTCGTCGTACCTCACCTCGCGGATCGGACATTTGGGCAAGCCTTCACCCACGTTGGTCCACACACCTGGGCCGGAGGCTGACGTGGAAAAGACGCCGTTGGTACCCGCCACGACGATCCGGCGACCGAAGACAGGCGAGTCGACAAACTCCACCCAGCGGATCGCCGGCTCGCGGGTGTTCTGGACCGTGTTCAGATCGCCGGTGATGTTCGACCAGAAGGCACCCAGGTTGCGGCTGAGGTAGACCTGGGTGTTGTCGGCGACGATGACGGTTCCGTAATCCTCCGGGTCGGTGGCGATGCCGCGGATCGTCTGGTTGGAGGCCCCCGGGTAGTTGGTGATCTGGGTGAGGACACCGCTGAACGTATCGCGGAAAACCAGGCGGCTGTTGGTGCAACCGACCCAGATCGCGTGCGGGTTATCCTCTCCGTTGCGTCTACCTCCGAGCACGATCGCCGAGGGAGTGCCGCCCGGAGCGCCCAGGTCGTACACCAAGTCCCCGCGGTTGTAGGAAACAAAGACTCTGCGGCTGGTCAGGAAGCCCATGCCGGGTCCGAAGACTCGGTTCACCGTGATCGGCGAATAGAACTGGGGCGAGTCGAGATCAAAGGCACCCCGGGGCGGATCGGTGCCCGCCACGATGAGCGACAGAAAATCGAAGCCCAGCAACGTGTTGGATGGGCTTACGGTGCGTCGGTTGAACGCGCCCAGGTACTGGAAACTCCCGTAGCGGATCGAGACTCCCGGCTCGCTGTAATCGACCGCCACCTTGCCCCCGTCCCCGCCGAAGGCCGTGCGCCATTCATAACTCCCCTCGAACTCCTGCTCGCTGGTGCCGCAGTCCTGCGTGCCGCCGAAGGCCACCCCGCTCAACCGGTCCCACTGCGCGGAGTGAAACTCGCCGACGGCCATGTTCCCGATGATCGACGTCCAGTCGCTGCCGGGTGAGCGAGGATTCAGACGCTTGTAGATCCCGCCGTCATCGGACTCGATCAGGTCGCCCAGCGGATTCATCGACAAACTGCGGGAATCGGCGTGGGGCGAACTGTTGCTCCCCGTATCCTCGTGCGTCAGGGTCTGCCACTGCATACCGGGCGGACGCTCTCGGTCAAACCGGAAGAGACGCCCGGAGTAGTCGCGGGCACCGATCGAGTTGGGGAAGAACCCGCCGTCACAGTTGGTGGTCGGCTGTCGGTCCCCGCCGACGTAGACGATGTTGGGGTTCAGGCTGTCCGCCGCGAGGGATTGATGGATGTTCCCCTGGCCGCCGGGATTGATGCCCACATCGCAGGTGTCCTCGGGCGTGGTCGGAAAGCCCAGGCTCTCCCAGTCCACCCCGCGATCGGCGGAACGGTACACTCCGTTGAGTTGCCCGCCGCGCACCACCGACACATACACAATGTCGTGCCCGGGGCTGGAGTGCAGGGCGATCTTGGCGTTGCCGGCGGTGTTCAGACCGATGACCGATCCGTTCTGGCCCGCGGTGATGTTGGTCCAGAGCTGACCGAAACTATTGCTGCTGTAGACGCCGCCGTTGGCACCGATTACCGTGCAGTAAAAGAACCCGAATCGGGCTGGATCGGCCTTCACCGCCGTCACCGCGCCGCTGGGCAGTCCGCTCGATCCGTTCCCCGAAAGATACTGAAATGTCTGTCCCGTATCGCCGCTGCGGTACAGGCCCGGCTGCGTGCCGGTGTTCACCGCGACGAGGATCGTCTCGCCCAGGACGGCCAGACCGCTGATGTTGCGCTCCGCGAGCGCCACCGTGCCCAGAGGTGTCCACGTCTCGCCCCCATCGGTGGTTCGAAGCAGGCCCGACCTCGCCCCGCCGAGAGAGGAGAGCGAACTGAATCGACCCATCCCGGCGACCAGCGTCTGATCCGTAAAATCGAGCAGGTCGAACTCAAGCGCGCCGATCGAGAGCGAAGATGCATAGTCCGTCAGCGGCACCCAGTTGGGGCTTGGGCTGAGCGCGTTGGTGGTCTTCCAGATACCGCCGTTCACGGTGCCGGCGTACATCACCTCGGGGTCCACCGGGTGCGGCGCGGCGATGCGCACCGCCCCTGTCGCAGGGTTGCGCTGGGCACCCATCCCCTCGATCTGCCCGTCGAGCGCCGGGCCGGGGCCAAGACCCTGCCAGGTCTGGGCCATGCCCGCCGATACGCCGACCCCCGCCAGCACCATCCACGCACCGATGCCCCGCCTCGTGCTCCGCATGTTTGACTTTCCTTATCGTGAACAGAACGCCACAGGATCGCGTGGCCCGAGAACAGATGCTCGCTTCAGGTTTTCTTCGTTCTTGTACACAATACAGCAGAAGAGGGTTTCTTGCAAGACGCGGGCGCGATTCTGGACCAATTAATCCGATCATCCGAACAAAAACCCCGCCCGGCGGCTGCCGTGCGGGGAGGGACAGTTGCACCAAGTTCGATATTTCGTTCTCAGGGCAGGCAGCCGCCGTTCTCCCAAACCTCAAAGAAGGCCTGCACATCGGAACCGTCGATCCCGCCGTCCTGGTTGAAGTCCGCCCCGCAGAAGGCATCGCCGACGTCAATGCTGACCAGGTACTCCGAGTAGTGGCCTCCGCTGCAGTTGACCACAGCGCTGTCGTACGCCCGCAGCCGCAGCGTGTAACAGCACGGCTCGAGCAGTCTGGTCTCCCACGTGCCGAGCACCCCGTTGATGACGTTGCCCGATCCGGAAGCGATCGTGGTCCACCCCGAGGAACTCCCGCCGGTGTACTCGAGCACCCAAAGGGTGATGTTCGTGTCAACGACGTTCCCGGTGATGCGGACCCGGCCCCGGATGCTCTCGCACGGTGTCGGGCTTGTGATGTTCACCGAGGGCGGGGTGTTGTCGATCACGATGTTCCTGGTCAGCGTCGCGGTGTTGCCGCACTGATCTTCGCCGCTGAATCGCACCTGGTAGTTCCCATCGGGCAGGCCACCCGCGTTCCATGTTCCCAGGGGGTCGTTGATCACGCCGCTGGTGCTGGTCAGGATGGTGTTAAAGAACAAAGTACCGGATGGTCTGTACGAGAGCGTGTACGAACGGAAACACTGATCGCTGGCCGTGCCGTCGAAGCAGACCGCCCCACCGAACACGCCATTCGACAACGGGGATCGGAGCACGAGCGCATCAAAGACTTTGTCCACAAAGACCGTGGTAAACGCGACAGCCGACCGACCGCCGGTGGCGACCACGGTCAGCCGCAGGAAGTAATACCCCTGAGACACCGGGGTCGTATTCCACACACCCAGCACACCGTCCGTCACGGGCGACGTCGAGCTGTTGATGACCGTGTACGGCCCCGCCGGGTTTGCAGCGTACTCCAACGACCACGTCTGAAGACTTCCCCCGTCCGATGCCGTTCCGGTGATGGTCGCCGGATTGCACACACACGAAAAGGCCGCGGGCGATGTGATCTGCGCCACCGGGCTTCCTATCACCGGCTCGTAGGTTGTGACGGTGACGCTCTGCCCGGTTGTCAGGATGATGGTGGTCCGTCCGGTGTTGGCGAAGGCGGGTGCGGTCGAAAAGACTTCGCACGGCACGGTGTCCTGATTCGAGAAAACCCCCGGGCTGAATGTCCAGGTGACATCATGCCCGAGACCGACGGATCGAGACGCGAGCGAGGGCACAATCGATCCGGAGCCGGAGCGCCACGACACCGCGGTATCAAACCCGCCAAAACTCGACGTCACAACGCGAGCGACGATGCCGTTCAAGCCGGGTTGAGGGTTCCGCAACTGCGTCGAAAAGACCAGCCGCCAGGTCGAGTTTTCTCGTAACACCCGGTTATTGATCTCTCCGCTGTACAACAGCGTGGTCCCGCTCATGATCGAAAACGGGACGATCTGACTCGACAGAAAGAGCGATGATGGACTGGCGTTGGGGGGCGTGACGGTGCCCCCTGGGGGCAGGGTGATTTGGCCCGAGACAGGCGCAACCACCCAGGCCGCCATCACGAACAAGCCCGCCCAAATGGCTTTGACCATACGAAAGAACTGCATCTGCCTCTCTCCTTTCAATCACGGCACATCGACCTTGCGAGAACTCAAGAAACTCCCGCTTCAACGATTAAGTTTACTCAGCGTTGACTCCATGCGGCTACACTGAACGGTCATGCCAGGGAAGGCGTTGATGGAAGCCAGGACGTACAGTGCGCCGACGCTGGCCGAAGCGCTCGCGGAGGTCACGCGAGATCTCGGCACGTCCGCGGTCGTCCTCCGCACCCGCGCGATCCGTACCGGTGGTTTCCTGGGAATCGGCGGCCGCGAAGTGGTCGAGATCACCGCTTCCGCTCAGCCCGAAGTTCCTTTGCTCGGCCGCCGAGTCGAAACCCCACCGCCATCACGCACAGACACTCCTCCCGGTTCCACACTTACCCCGCGACCTCGCACGCCGCTGGTTGCACAGGCGACCCCCGCCCCATTTCGTCCCACGAA
>DDSA01000097.1:0-2001 GCA_002343715.1 Phycisphaerales bacterium UBA2402
GGGGCGAAGGCCCAGCGCCCGACCGCGACGGAACTGGAGCGGGCGCTGCGCGCGGTGCAACTCTTCCTCGAACCCGCGGGCGTCGCCGCCCGCACGCCCGCCGAGTGCCTGCTCCTTCAACTCGATGCGCTGGAGGACGAAGCCGACGACCTGGGCTGGCCGCGGGAGACGTTCGCCGATGCCCGCACCATTGTTGAGAAGCACCTGGACGACGTGATGCAGAACCGGCTGCCGCGCATCGCGTCGGAGTCGGGCCTGTCGCTCGAGGCGATCAAGTCGGCCCTGGGGCTGCTGCGGCGGCTGAGTTTCGCCCCCGCGCGCCGCCTGGTGCAGGACGAGCAGCGCCCGATCGTGCCCGATGCCATCGTCGAGTACGACGCCGAGAACGACCGCTACATCGCGTACCTCAACGACCGGAGCATCCCCAACGTCCGCATCAACCAGGAGTACGCCCTCCTGGCCAAGGACCGGGCGATGCAGAAACGCGACCGCGACTTCATCAGGACCAACCTGGGCAACGCCCAGTTCCTCCTGGACGCCGTGGGCCAGCGGCGGCAGACGATGCTCCGCGTCATCAATGCCGTGGTCGAGGCCCAGCGCGACTTCTTCGACTACGGGCCGCAGGCGCTCAAGCCCCTGCCCATGACCGCCGTGGCCGAGCAACTCGGCATCCACGTCGCCACCGTCAGCCGCGCGGTGGCCGAGAAGTACCTCGCCACGCCCCGCGGCATCGTCCCCCTGCGCAAGTTCTTCTCCGGCGGGGTGCAGGCCCGCACCGAGGAGGGCAGCGAGAACCTCGCGTGGGACGCCGTCAAGGTCGCGCTGCGCGACGTGATCGACGCCGAGGACAAGAAGAAACCTCTGTCGGACGATGCCCTCGTCGATGAACTCAAACGCCGGGGGATCGAGATCGCCCGTCGCACCGTCGCCAAGTACCGTGACCAGCTCGGCATCCCCGCGGCGCGGCTGCGCAAGGCGTTCTGATCGACTCATCCCGGGCTGAGGGCTTACCCGCCCCTCTACGCTCGGACATGCGATTCAGGTTTTTCCTCGCGATCATCCTGCAACTGCTCGGCGCGCTCGCGGCGCGGGCCCAGCCGGTCCTCGCGCTGCGAGAGGCGGCGCTGCCGGGCGGGCGCGGCACGATGAAGTACGCCCTCATCCTCCCCGAGCCGTTCGATCCCGTGAAGCCCGTGCCCGTGCTGCTGGCCCTTCCGCCCGGGGATCAGAGCGAGGCGATGATGCGGGAGGGGTTGAAGCGGTATTGGAGCGCCGGCGCGCTGCGGGGCTGGGCCATCGTCGCTCCGATCGCGCCGCCGGAGACGGACTTCGCCACGTCGGACAGCGCCGTGTTCGCGCTGCTCCTGGAGGATGTCCGCACGCGGGTTCTGGTGCGGGGCGGCAAGTTCCACCTCGCCGGCCCCAGCAACGGCGGGCGCGCTGCGCTCCATCTGGCCCGGCTGCGGCCCGACTGGTTCGCCAGCGTGCTCGTCCTTCCCGGCTTTCTGCCCTCCGCCGCCGATGAGAAGGGGCTGGAGGCGATGCGGGGCGTGAACGTGGCCATGCTCATCGGCAGCGCCGATGCGGATTGGCTCGGCCCCAGCCGCCGCACGCGCGACCTGCTGCGCGCCGCGGGCGTGCGCACCACCTTCACGATCCTCGAAGGGCAGGGGCACGTGCTCGATGTCTCGCCCGATACGCTCTTCACCATGCTGGAAGAGGCCGATGCCCTCGCCGACCCGTCGAGCAACCTCGCGAAGGTGAACGCCGCGCTCGACGACCTGCACGATGCCGCGGCGAAGGCCGATGAAGCCCGCTACTTCCGCCGCTTCAGCAGGAGCGCCGTCTTCCTCGGCACCGACGCGACCGAGCGATGGACGAAAGCCGAGTTCCAGACGTGGGCCAAGCCCTACTTCGCGCGGGGGCGGGCCTGGGTCTACACGCCCCGCGACCGGCACGTCTTCTTCTCGGCCGATGGGGCCACCGCCTGGTTCGATGAGT
>DDSA01000097.1:2185-2534 GCA_002343715.1 Phycisphaerales bacterium UBA2402
GGGCCACCGCCTGGTTCGATGAGTTCGTGGACAACGAGAAACTCGGCGCGTGCCGCGGGACCGGCGTGCTGGTGCTCGAAGACGGCGAGTGGCGCATCGCCCAGTATCACCTGGTCATCCCCGTTCCCAACGACCTCGCGACAGACCTTGTAAGCAAGGCAAGAGACCTCGAGAAGAAGGCCGCGGCGGGCGAGAAGCCGTCGGAGAAGTCCGCGCCCGGGTCACGGCCCGCCGCGCCCACGCCGCCCGCGGCGGGGCCGAAGGAGCGGGGCAGGGGATCGCCCCTTCCTCCTTCAGCCCGGCCTTGGCCGCGCCCTTCTGGTAGAAGACGGCCACGGGCAGGATGAGC
>DDSA01000277.1 GCA_002343715.1 Phycisphaerales bacterium UBA2402
GCGAGGAAGAACGTCTCGACATCGCCGCCGTCCACGCCGCCGTCCTGGTTCACATCCGCGATCTCCAGGCCCGCCTCCCAGGCGATGAAGAAGGTCTCGACATCGCCGCCGTCCACGCCGCCGTCGCAGTTGAAATCCGCGTAGCAGGTGCACTCGGGAACGCTGTAGACTCCGGGCGTGCCGACCTCGCCGGTGCCGGCGGCCCATGAACCGAAATCATCGCCGACTACGGACAGCCGCCACCCGGCGACCTCGTTCTGACCGATCGTCTCGCGGTCGGCTTGACCGCTGCGGTTCTGCGTTCGGATCGTGCCGGGGAAGGTCTGATCCCCGTAGGTCAAGCGGTCCACCAGGGTGCCCGTTTGATCGAACAGGTTGATCTGGTCGTTTCGGGCCAGGTTGTTCCCCGATCCCGTGCCCAGGCCGCCGATGACCTTGACGGCGGGGTCGAGGTTCCACGCGCTCCGGAAGGCCGCGGAGGTCGCCTCGGTGAGAATCACGGACTCGCCCGGCTGCACCACCCCGAACCCGCTGAGGCTGAACGCCCCGGGGACGAAGTGGTCATCGTCGAAACTCCACCCGTTCATGTCGATCGGTTCTGATGAGACGTTGGTGAACTCGACAAACTCCCCGCTCGTGCCCGAGTACATCCACTCGGTGATGCGCATCCCGCCCGAAGCCCCGAACGTGTACTCGAGCGACAGGGGCGCCCATTCGGTGCGGGCCGGGCTGAAGGTCATCGACGAGTACGTGTTCGACGCCGTGGCCCCGACGTAGTACGACACGCGCTTGCCGGCGCTGCCGGTCACCGGAAGGACCGCCGAGTACGTGCCCGATCCGTTGTTCACCATCTGCACGGATCGGTAGGTCCCGGTGGGGCTGGGCCGGTAGTACAGGTCCACGCGGCTCACCGCGCTCCCGTTGGGAGCGACCGCCGCGCTGATCTGCACGATGTCGGTGGGGTCGGGGGTCGGATCGGAGATGGTCACGGAGGAGATCGTCGGCCCGTTCGCGGCCAGTTCGGCCGCCGCGTTGAGCGTGGAGATGCGCTGCGTGATGAAGGGTTGGATCCCCGGCACCGTGCCACCCGCCAGACCGGAGTAGGGCAGCGTCACGCTCTGCGTGAAGTTGTTGAGGAAGAGCGTGTGGGAATAGAGTTTTTTCGGGTCGGCCTGGACCGCGGCGCTGATCAGGTCGCGGGCCGCGGTGAACCGAGGCTCGAAGTACGCCCAGTTGAGATTCGCGCGGAGCGTGCGGTAATGCGCGAAATACCGCCGGCGCGGCTCGCCCGAGTTCAGGATGCGGCTCAGCACGGGCTTGGTGGTGGCTGTGAAGTTCAGCGTCGGCGACCAGGTGCCGGCGGTGAAGGTCTCGTTCGCGTCTGTCTGGAGGAGGAAGGTGCGCCCGTCGGTGGGGTTGCGGTACGTCATGAAGTCCGCGCCCTTGTTGATGTAACTGTCATCGTCGGTCAGCATGTTTTCGCACGCCACCGACCAGATCGAGGGATCGACCGCGAAGATCGGGTCAATGGTCGTCTGCCAGTTGGCCACCGCCGCGTTCGTCACGGCGTTGCACACCGCGATGTGCGCCGCCCAGGGGTCGGCCAGGCCGCCGTCGTCCTTGATCTCATAGCCGGTGTACCCCGAGGCCGTCGCGCCGTTGTAGCGCAGCCCCGGCCCGTTAGGGTTGTTGGCGCACTTGATCCGCAGGCCGCCGGTATCGGCGAAGTGCGTGCTGAGCATCCGCTTGTTGAACTGCTGATAGTTCACATACACGCCCCAGTTCTGCCCGTTGAGCGTCACGATCACGTGGTTGGCCCGCGGGTTGGGGATGTACTGGGCCACGAAGTTGTTGTACACCACCTCGCGGCAGAAGGTGGGGTCGCGGAATCCGTTGTTCAGGTTCAGGCTTTCGTAGCCCAGCAAACTCTGATCCGCGTTCACCGCGTCCATCTCGACATTGAGCGAGAACTTCTCCGACCCGGAGGGGAGCGCGGTGTACGACGTGTTCCCGCGGATGCGCACCCCCACGCTCGGGTACGTCACCCCGTCCACCGTCAGGTCGGCCAGGATGTTGATCTGCGGGGCATAGTTCTGCCTCAGCAGTGTCATCCAGTTCGCATCATGAAACTGAAAGTTCAGCGTCCGCAGCACCGTCGTGTCGTACAGGTCCTGCCCGAGCGACAATCCCCCCACCACCGAGCCCATGATCCAACCGACGACCCATCCTCGACTGAAGTTCATGCCGCGGTCTCCTATCATATACCAAACATAGGTGGGGTTCACGTTGCCGAGATTCACATTCGATTCTTCGATTTGGTCCCGATCGGGACCGAACAGAGAACAGAACATGCGCTCAGATTGTGTAAACGGTTGCGGACAAGTGGAATTGCCGGGTGGGCAAAAATCTCTCCTGGAACTCGGTTCCGGATCTTATCCGCACCCGCCCGCTTCCCACGCGGAAAAGAAGGCGCTCACATCGGACCCGTCGATGCCGCCGTCTAAATTGAAGTCGGCCTCGGGTGATCCTTCTTCCCACGCGCTGAAGAAGGTATCGACATCCGAACCGTCGATGCCGCCGTCTAAATTGAAATCGCCGGAGCGGGTGAGTTGTACCAGCACGGCTGTGTCGGAAGCGGGATTCAGCACCGCGCTCCCCGCGTACGTCTCGCCCCCGTCAACGACAAGAGAAGCGCAGAACCCCGGACCGGCCTCGGCCGCGATCCGCACCGGCACAGTGCTGAAGTACACCCCGCTCCATGGAAAGACCGATCCTTCCAGGTCGATCGAGTTCACCCGAACAGCCGCGTCCGCACCGTGCGGATGCTCGATGGTGAGTGTCCATGTCCCGGGCAGTCCGAAGTTCGACGCGACAGAGGGCCGAAGCAGGCCGTTGCGTGTCTGGAGAAACTGGGCCAGGCTCTCGAGCCGCGCGACCCACGTGGCGAACAGGACCGGCGCCCGCCACCGATTGATCTGCCCCGTCATCTCGGGCTCCAGCTCGGCGCGGATCGCGTGCAGTTCGGCCAGCGTCCGCTCGGGCCGGAGATGCGAGTTCATCAGGTCCGCGAGCCGATTCACAAACCGATCACGAGCATCCTGGTTCCGCATGATGGCGCGGAAGAGTTCCGTGGACCAGTCCGTGCTGTTCAGGATCCGACCCAGCGAATCGACCGACGCGGCCGATGCCGCCGACCATCCCATGCTCTGGTCCAGATCGTACAAGTTCCACCGCCATCGCCCCTCCGGCGTCCGCGGCCGCCAGTACCTCAGGTTGCCCGCGGGCCAGTCGGTGTTCCCGCACCAGACCTCCGCCGCGGTGTAGTTCAGGAACTGGTCCACGTCCATGCGCTGTTCCATCTCGGCCATATGGCCCTGCACGGCGAGGTCGTGGGACCGCATGTACGCGAACATCTCAACGTAGTGCGAGTTGTCCCCCTCGACGATCGATTCGGGGAGCAGTCCATGCCCTTCCAGGATGTCCACCGCCCCGGGATCGACGCCGTGGTGGTTCGCCAGGTAGTACGCGTCGAATCGTTCGCGCACGCCGTGAACACCCCAGTACTCCCCATCGACAAAGACCACCGCGAACCGCGAGGCCATCGAGTCCATGTCCCGCCCCGGCAGCACCCGTGCCAGCAGGTCATCGCGGCAGAAGGCATGGAAGAAATCCTGACCCTGGTTGCGCAGAATGATGCGCCGATGTACGAGCGGCGCGGCATCGCCGAAGATCGGATGGTTGAACACGGTCGCGTGACCCGGCCCGCTGTCGGCGTACACACGAAGGCTCTTCTGCGGCCACTGGCGTGTGTACCCGCCGTGGATGCGCAGCCCGATCGACTGAGTGAAGGCCAACACCCCGCCCGGCTCGAAGAACTCGATGTGACCGGGGCGCTCCCACTCCGCGCCCGTCTGCGTGTAGTTCGCGGGCCGGGTGGACCAGTGACTCCCCGGGATGAACTGCTCGTCGTAGACACGCCCCGGCACGTAGATGCCCGCGTCGTACCCGAACAGATGGGATGGATCAGAGACAACAGAGACCACCGGCATGGTGAAGCGCGACGCCACACCCGAACCGACGAAGTAGGTCCGTGTCACGGCGCGGCTCGGCTCCGCACCCGGCCGGACCGCCATCGCTCGAACCACCGTGGCTTTGAATCCCGTCGTCAGCGGCGGTCGCCAGAGTTCCGGGGTGCATGTCGGGATCAGGCTGTACACATCGGGCTGACCGCCACGCTGCGCTACGGTCAAAGGCCCGGTGTACAACTCCGAACTCGTTGACGGCTCAGCGCCGTTGAGCGTGTAGTACACCGCGCCGCCCCCGGGCGGCGGCTCGATCACCAGTTGGAACGATTCGTTGTAGAAACCGGCCGGGTGAGAGACCACCGGCGGCGGCGTCACCGCCACATCCCCCGGCGTGTGAACACCCGGGCTGCCGCGATCGCCCTGCCCCGATGTCCACGTCCCCTGCACATCTCCCGGCACCGAGAGACGCCAGCCGAGGATCGAGTCGGCCCCCAGCGCCGCCGTTGTGCACCAGCCGCTGGCGTTGCGGGCGCGGATCGAACCAGCGATCACCTCATCGCCGTAGGTCAGCCGGTCTACCAATACGCCTTGTTCGTCGTAGAGATTGATCTCGTCCGACCGTCCGAGGTTGTTCCCGGCCATTACACCGAGTTCTCCGATGATCTTGATCGAGGCGCCGAGTTGCCACGAGATCCTGAAGGCCGCGGCCGCACCTTCGGTGATCACCGCCGACTCGCCCGGCCCAAGCACCCCGAGACCCCCGATGGGGAACGCAAGGGGCTGCCGGTGGTTGTCGTCGATACTCCACCCGGCCAGGTCCCGCGCGTGCGCGCCGATGTTGGTGATCTCGATGAACTCCGGCCCGCCCCCGGTGTACATGTACTCCGTGATGAGGACCTGGCTCATCGCCGGAGTCGCCCACAAGATGAAGGCCGCACAACTGCGCTGAAGCCAACTCTCCGGCTTTCTGCTGTTCCACACCGTCGCACCTCGTCGCTTGATGTCCGGCGTAAGAATAGAAGCCGGGATGATCACTCGAAGGAACGTACGAACGGCGTGATGCGCTGTGGAAACGCGATTCCTGTTTGGCACGTATCGAGACACGCCGGATCATCACACGCACCCGCCCGCCTCCCACGCTGCAAAGAACGTCTCGACATCGACCCCGTCCACCCCGCCGTCGCGGTTCACATCCGCCGCAAATTCGCCCGCTTCCCACGCCGCGAAGAACGCATCGACATCCGCTCCGTCGATGCCCCCATCCCGATTAAAATCGGCGAAACAGAACCCCGTGATGACCACTTCATGAGTCCGATACTCGATGGTCATGCCCTCGGGCAGTTCCACTTGGTCGAACTCTCCCAGGATCATCCCCTGCTCCGCGATGATGATCCTGTACTCGTAGTTCGGGTCCGGCGCCAAGCCGAAGGTCCCCACGCGCAGGTCACCCAGCAGATGCACATCCCCGCCGGTGACACGCAGCACGTCATTCTCCTCGCCCTGGTCTCCACCGATATCCAGCTCGACAACACCCGGCACGTTCAATAACCCCGCCACGAAGGAGTTCCGAAACTCCCCTTCGATCGTGATCACTCCGCGGCCGGTTCCTCCCGGGCTGAGTGTGCCCGCGTTTCGAACTTCGCCCCCATCCGAGACGCTCAATACACCGCTTCCTTGTACCCTGC
This sequence comes from Phycisphaerales bacterium UBA2402, assembly GCA_002343715.1. GTDB lineage: Bacteria > Planctomycetota > Phycisphaerae > Phycisphaerales > UBA1924 > UBA2402. Next base: position 5,711 of record DDSA01000277.1, read on the forward strand.
CGACCAACCCAACTCCTGAAGAGAAGTGGATCCGCCCACCGCCGAGCGTTGACGTGCCGCCGAGTCGGTGGAAAGTGGAGAATGTCACGGTATGGGTGCCGACCACCAGGTCACCATTCCACGGCGCGTGCTGGTTGCCGGAGTCAAAGGGAGTGTTGGGAATGAGAGTCGGGTTTCCCGATCCCTCGATCGTCAGCGGCCCCGTCGCGGTCACGCGAGACCCGGCCACTGTGGTCAGTTTGTGGTCAATGACACCAAAGCCGCTCAGCACATCGAACTCCCCCAAGTTCGATCGGCACCGCGTCGAAGACCGTTCGTGTCGTGGGCGGAAACCCGAACTCCGTCACCGATCGAGGATTGTCCTCCGGGCCAAGCAGGGTGCCGCCCTCGATCGTCGTCCGCACGCCGAGGCGTGCCGCGGTGTCCGAACGCAGTTCGACTCGCGCCGAACCAACATGCAAAGAGCCGTTGAGGATGACGGCTCCGCCCACGGAGTTGCTGCCCAGGACCAACGTCTCCGACGCGTTGATCGACGCCTCTTCTTCGCTCTCGACCTTGCACGTCACCAGTCCGTGACCGGAGAAGTCGCCGCCCGCAGCGAAGAGAACCCGTGTGCCCGTGAACTCTCCTCCCGCGCACACCACCGGCCCGTTGAACATCAGCCCGGACCCCGACGGCGACACGACGACGCCGGGGTTGATCGTCACGGGCGTGCTCAATCCACCGAACCCCGACAACCCGCCCCCGGGGCTGAACGTCAGCCCGTTCGCGAAGATGTGCCCTCCCTCCATCGTTACGGTGCCCGCGGCGGACGCGTCCGCATCGAGGACTCGAACCGTCGATGAACCCACGCTCAGCGTGCCGGCGCTGCTGAACCCGTGGACGGGGTTGAAGGACGAACCGATCTCCAGATCGCCGCCCGTCGCCGTGACCACGCCGCTCGGCTCGATGGTCAAACCCCCGTTCAATCTCCAAGAACCGTTCACAGCACACCGAACCTTCATCGCGCCCGGGGCAATCACCGAAACGCTCGAAATCGAAATGCTTCCCGACACCAACGTATCGCGGTCGGTCGTCACCGTGCCGTCGTTCAGCGTGACGGCCGCTCCGGGGTGAACAAGGCCAGCAGAATCACGGGCACGAAATACAGACCCCTACGCGAGTCATCGCTCGCTGGCATACACCAATCGTTCCGTGACAAACCCGAAGGCGCCGGCGATCGCCCGACTCGACTTGTCGCGGATCGAACAGCCCGCGGCTCTCCGAATCGCGCTCGCGCCGGTAGTGTGTCTACCGATCCGGTTGTGGTGTATGGCACGTGGACGGGAGTTCCGGATGTCGTCCTCTGATCGGTGCCGGGCCTGGACTGCTAGAAGCAGCCTCCTGCCTCCCACGCCGCGAAGAAGGCCTCGACATCGCCGCCGTCAATCCCGCCGTCGGCGTTGACATCGGCGTCGGTGTCGCCGGCTTCCCACGCGGCAAAGAAGGCGTCCACATCGGCCCCGTCAATCCCTCCATCCTGATTGAAATCGGCGAAGCAGAACCCGAGGATAACGACCTCGTCGCTGCGGTATTCAAGGGTCATGCCGGGGGGGAGTTCGACGTTGTCGAACTGCCCCTCGATGAGGCCGTTCTCGGCGATGATGATGCGGTACTCGTAGTTGGGGTCGGGGGCGAGACCGAAGGTGCCCACGCGGAGGGTGCCGCCGAGGCGCACGCTGCCGTTGATCAAACGCAGCACATCGTTCTCTTCGCCCTGATCGCCGCCGATCTGCAGTTCGAGGGTGCCGGGATCGAAGCCGATGATGGGCAAGAAGACATTGCGGAACTCGCCATCGCAGACGATCTCCCCGCGGGCGGCGCCGCCGGGGCTGACCACACCGCCGTTGGAGTACCCGCTGCCGTTGTTGGACCGGAGGCCGCCGCTTCCTTCGAGCAGCCCGAGAATGGCCAGGCCGGACGCGGCGATCGTGCCGCCTCCAAGGGTCGTGGTGCCGCCGAGGCGGTGAAAGGACGTGAAGGTCACGGTGTGCGGGCCGACCTGCAAGTCGCCCTCCCAGGGAACATGCTTGTTCCCGTTGTCAAGAATCGTGTTGGGAAAAGGCGTCGGCGAGCCGGACCCGACGAACGAAATCGGTCCCTGGGCGATGATGCTCGACCCGGAGAGGGTGCGGAGTTTGTGGTCGATGATGCCGAACCCGCTCAGCACGTCGCCGATACCGAGTTCGATGGGCACCGCGTCGAAGACGGTACGGGTTGGGGGGGTGCCTCCGATGACATTGATCACACGCGAGTTGTCTTCCGGGCCGTTGATGAAGCCGCCGGCGATGGTGGTTACGGTGCCCAACCTCGCGATCGAGTTGGAGCGAAGGGTCACGTGGTGCGCTCCGACCACGAGCGGGCCGTTGATCTCGATGGCGTTATTCTCCGAGTTGTCACCCATGAAGAGCGCACCATTGGCCTCGATCGTCGCCTCTTCCTCGCTCATCACCGCCGAATCGACTTCGCCGCGTCCTAGGAACCCGCCACCGGCGGCGAAGACGGCGCGGCCGTTGATGAACGTGCCGTCGAGACAGACCACCGGCCCGTTGAAGATCATCTGGGACGAGCCAGCCACGACGACGCCGGCCCCGGGGTTGAGCGTCACCGCCGTGCTGAGCATGCCATGACCCGAGATGCCTTCGTCCGCGGCGAAGTTGAGCCCGTTGGCGATGACGTGCCCGCCGGCGAGGATCAGATCCCCGCCGGGCGAGGCGTCTCGGTCCAGGACGCGAACGGTGCGACCGCCGACGTTGAGCGTCCCGGCGTTGGCGAAGCCGATGGCGGAGTTGAATGGTGAACCGATTTCAAGGTCGCCGTCCTGGGCCGTGACCTCGCCTCCCGCGGCGATCCGCACATCGCCGTAGATGTTGCCGGAGCCTGTGATGCCGCCGCGGATCAAGATGCCGTCCGCCGCGATCTCCGCGGCGTTGGACATCGTGATCGTGCCGTTGAGGTCGGCCATCACACCGGCGTCGATGGTGCTGTCGTCGAGGGTGATGCTCGCGGCGGTGTCGGCGAGCAGTGAGTTGCACTCGAAGGAAGAACCGCCTGTGATCTCGATATCGGCGTTCCCCCCCGGCACGCCGGCGTTGCTCGAGATGATGATGTTGCCATCCGAGCGCCAGCGCCCGCCGTTGCTGATGCTCACGCGGGCGGCGGATGCGGCGCGGGCGGCGATCGTGGTGCTCATGCCCGTGGTGCTCAGCAGAGCGCCGTCCGAGATAGTCAGGTCGGCCCCGCCGTTATTGCCCAATGCGAATGCCTGGCCCGGGATGCTGACGGCGAGTTCGGACCCTGCTCCCGCGAGGACAATGAAGCCGCTGGAACCCGCGTTCTGGCCCAGCGATGCGGTGCTGCCGGCGCCGGAGCTCGTCGCCGAAACGCGAGCGCCGTTCTCGATTCGCAGCTCGCCGTGCCCGGAGTTACCCAGGATAAAGCCGCCGGCGATCGTTCCGGTGGAGCTGTCGTATGCCAGAGTCGGCCTCGTGGCCGGGGCCCCGTCGAGGACGCGGCGGTCCGGCGAGTTGTACACGCCGCCGGGGAGGATGCGGATGGTGCCGCCGCTGTGGCTCACCAGGCCGGTCGTCGGATCAACGATCAGCGAGCGCGTCTCGAGCAGGCCGCCCTGCACGCTCAGCGAGGCCTGCGCGCCGTTGGCGTCTCCGACGAAGAGAGTGCCGCCGAGTCCGCCGAAGCCGACACGCACGCTGCCGCCGTCTCGAACAATGAGCGTCCCATCACCCGCGGCGGCGGCCGAGGAGTTGTGGGCGATGTGCAGGTCGCGGAACGTGCGGCACACGGCGTTGGTCACGCCCGACCCCCCGATGATGACATCGCCGGACGAGCCCGCCGACATGGCCAGCACCAAGTCACGACCGGCGCTGACCAGCCCCGATGACCCCACGTTCACCACGCCCGTGCCCGCGACGCCGATGATCACGTCGCCGCCGGCGCTGTTGTTGGTACCGAACGATCCCGTGTTGCCCCCGCTGCCGCTCACATTGACTGTGCCCTCGCCGCCCGCGAGATTGCCGACGAACACATCATCGGCGGTGATGTCCGCCGCGACGTCGGCGCCGTTGGTCACGTTAAGAACGCCCCGGCCGGCCTGGCCCACGATCAAGTCAATGCCAGCACCGGACACGGTCAACGTGGAGTTGTTCACGTTGAGGGTGCCGAAGGCGCCCGCATCCTGACCGATGGTCAAGAAACTCGAGCAGTTCAGTACACCTTGCATCGACAGAGTGGCTGTGTCGGTGCTGCTCTGCGCCACCTTGAACTGCGATAGGCACGTGTGGTTCTGGTATGTGGCCGTGACGATGCCGCGGCGATAGGTGTGCGAACGGGTGGACGGAATCGTGTTCGGCCAGTGGACGGTATATGACGAGTTCAGTGAAAAAAACAGGTCGTCAGCGGCACCGGGAACCTGGTTCGGACTCCAGTTGGTCGCGGTGGCGGCCGAACCCCCAGCGGCGTTGTTCCAAGAGAGAATCGTTGCCTGTGCGGCGGTCGAGAGCGCGAAGCCCGCACCAGCGGCAGAGACGAGCGATCCGACGGTGAAACGATTGCGGCGTGCCATGATGAGCCTTTCCTGTGATACAAGACCGAGGGCCGTGCGCGCGGCCGACGATTCGTCCGCGCTACACCACTCCGTAACCACACGCGAGGCCCGCGGCCAAGACGGGCCACAAATCCAATGGAGGGCTAAGTCCAGGCAGAAGCGGAACGCCAATCAAGCCAACGAGTTGTGCGGGGCGGCGCTCCCTACGTTCCCGCATCATGGCCACGGTCTTCCTGAACGGCGAGTTTGTCGGGTCCGATACGGCGCGGGTCTCGGCCTTCGATGCCGGCTTCCAGCACGGCGTGGGTCTCTTCGAGACCATGCTCGCCACCGCTCACGACGGCACGACCGCGGTGCTGCACCTGGATGAACACCTGTCCCGGCTGGCCGCATCATCACGGGCCTTGTCTCTGACGCAGACCCTGCGTACTGGCGCTTTGGCCGAGGCGGTCCGCCGCGTCGCCGAGCGGGGCGCGTCGGATCACCCGAGCACCCCGCGCCTTCGAGTTCGTCTGACGCTGACCGGGGGCGACTTGAATCTCCTGAATACAGCCCGGGGCGAGCCGGTCGAAGCATCCCCCACGCTGCTCATCACGGCCCAGCCCGCCTCCGACTACCCCGCGGAGATGTTCGCGCGGGGCATCAATGTCACGATCGCCGACTGGAAGGCCAACCCCCTCGACCCGCACCAGGGGCACAAGACGCTGAACTACTGGCCGCGCCTGCGCGAGTTGCAGACCGCCGCGGGGAAACGAGGGGCCGAGGCCCTGGTCTTCCAGGTGACGAACCACCTCTGCGGCGGGTGCGTGAGCAACGCCTTCATCATCAAGCACGGCGTCATGCTCACCCCGACCGCGCGCGGCGAGGAGGACCAGATCGCGCAGGAGGCCGATGCCGCCGCGGCTACCGGCAACCGCTACGACCCGCCGACCAAGGGGGCCGTGATGCCCAGCCCGGTCTTGCCCGGGATCGTGCGGCGCTGGGTGATGGATTGGGCGCTGGAGAACGGGATGGAAGTCCGGCGGCGGCTCATCACCATCTCGGACGTGCTCGATGCCGATGAGGTCATCCTCACCAACAGCGGCTGGGGTGTCTTGCCTGTCGCGGCGGTCGAGGCTCGCCCGATCGGGAGCGGACAACCCGGCCCGATCGCGCGGCGGCTGATCACCGAGTGGAACGAACTGACCTGGTGAGAGATCGCGCGGCGTGGTCCTGCGCCAGCGCGTGCGCCTCGAGTTCGAGCGGCACGACAGCATCGAGCGAGAAGGCCGCCCGCGCGGCCCGCGCAGCGCCGGCCCCCAGCATGTCGCGCCACTCCGGATCGGCGAGCAGATCGACAAAGGCCCTGGAAAATGCCTCGGGCGAGTTTTCAATCCGCAGGCCGGTCAGCCCGTGCGTCACCGTCTCGCTCTGCCCCGGTGTATCGGCGACGATCACGGGCGCGCCCGCCGCGAGGGCTTCGAGGATCGTCTTGGGGTGCCCTTCCATCTCCGATGACTGTGCATAAATGGAGCAGCGACTCATGCGCTCCATGAGTTCACGGTTGCTTTGACGCTCGCGGAATTCCACCGGAAGACCCTTCGCCCGCTCGCGCAGCGCCGGCAGCAGGGGGCCGTCGCCGATCACCTCAAGACGGACGCCCGCGCGGGCCTCGTCCGACATCATCGCGACGGCGTCGATCAGGATGTCCGCCCGCTTGCGGGGGATCAGTTGCCCGGCGTACAGAATCAGGCCCGGCTCGCGGTCCGCCGCGGCGGGCGGCTCGCCCTCGGGAGGAATGACATAGTTGGGAATGACCTTCCCCCGCCGCGGGTCCAGCCCGTAGCGCCACGCGAGGTCCTCGGTCATGTCCGCCGTCGTCCCGACCACGACATCCGCGGCGGGGCACAACACCCCTTCCGTCTTCGCCGCGGCGTCGGCCTGGGGGGAGTTCGGCCCGTGCTCGAAGGCCGCCATGCGCGACCACAGATACCCCCCGCGCGCCACCAGGCCCGCCGCGACACCGCGATCTCGCAGATGACGCGCCAGGGCCACAGCGACCTCGCCGCCGTACATCTGGTTGGTCTTGACGACGATGCGCCCGACCCCGCTCAGCGCCGCGGACACCAGCGTGGGGATGCTCGACGCGAAGGCCGATTCGCCGACGCCCACGCGGTTGCAGATCAGTTCGAGTTCCGGCGCGTGCATCCGCAGGAGCGCGGCATCGTCCTCTCCGCCGTACGAGACCAGCAGCACCCGCTGATAGTGAGCCGCCAGCCGCCGGTAGAGCGCCAGTTCACGGTCGATGCCGCCCGTGAGGCTCCACGTGCGCAGCGACACCCCGCGGGTGAAGAGCAGCACGAGAGCATCGGCGGGCGCATCCATGTCTGATCGGTTCTATCGGCCCGGCGAGCGGCGATCGCCATCACCGCTCCGGGGGAAAAGCTCACGCGCCGCGCCGGAGCACGGCCCACGTCGTGCCCCCCCGCACGTTCCAGTCGGCGAAACGGTTCTCGCCCTTCGCGTTGAACCACGACGGGCACCCCTCATCCTCGACATCCAGTTGTTCGACGCCGAACCCGCCGCGCGCAGCGCGGGCGCGGATGAAGGCCTCGGCCTGGGCCGCGCCGAAGAACCAGCGGTGCCGATCCGCCGGAGGCTCGACGGGAAGGCCGTAGTGCTTCAGCGGGTCGAGTGCGCCCGCCGCCGCCGCGAGCACAAAGGTGCGGTACGGGTTGGGCAGCGACACGATCACGCGGTCATCGCTCACGCGCAGCAGTTCGTCAAAGACGGAGTGGAGGTTGTCCAGATGCTCCAGCACGTCGGCGCACAGCACGGCATCGAACGATCGATCCGCGAAGGGGAGGGCCTCACGGTCAAGGTTGATCACGATGTCGGCCTCCGGGCAGAGGTCGATGCCCGTGTAGGAAGCCCCGATCGGCAGGTGCGATGCGAGTTGTCGTCGGTCGCACCCGACATCGAGCACACGCCCGCCCAGGATGGGGAGGTACTTGTCGGCGATGTACCGGGCCTTTGACTCGCGATCGGTGTACCGCGCCGGCGGGGCGTAGGTCAGGGGCATGGCCCGTACATCGACCCCGAGGGGGGAAGCGGCTTGAAACGGGGGGCTGCCCGACGGATTCACGCCGCCCCGGCCGGTCACCCCCACTCCGGTGCTTCTCAATGCGATGCCGGCTCCGCCTTCACAATCACCTTCGGCGGGCCGAAGACTTTCTCCGTCACCGCCTGGATGCACACATACAGCACGGGGGTGAAGAGAAGCCCCAGCAGGGTGTTGCCGATCATGCCGAAGAAGACGGCGGTGCCGATGGCCTGGCGGCTCGCCGCGCCCGCGCCGGTGGCGATCATGAGGGGCAGAACGCCGAGGATGAACGCGAGGGCCGTCATCAGGATCGGGCGCAGACGTTGACGACTGGCCTCGACGGCCGATTCCACGATCCCCTTGCCCTGCTCGCGGTAGGCCTTGGCGAACTCGACGATCAGGATGGCGTTCTTCGCCCCCAGCCCCACCAGCAGCACCAACCCGACCTGCGTGTAGATGTTGTTGTCCATCCCGCGCCAGATCAGCCCCGCCATCGCCCCCAGCACCGCCAGAGGAATCGAAAGAATGACCGAGAGTGGGATGAACCAGCTCTCGTAGAGCGCCGCCAGGATCAGATAGACCACCAGCAGCGCCATCGAGAAGACGATGATCGCCTGGTTGCCCACCAGTTTCTCCTGGTACGAGAGCGCCGTCCACTCGTAGGTCATGCCCTGCGGCAGGCTTGTCTCCAGCATGCTCTCCACGACGTTGAGCGCCTCGCCGGACGAGACACCGGGGGCGGGCTGGCCCTGCACCACGGCCGCGGGGAAGATGTTGTAGCGGATGATGCGGTCGGCACCCGAAGACTCACGGACGGTGATCACCGAACCCAGGGGCACCATGCCGCCATCGGGCTTGCGAAGGTCCAGTCGCGTGATGTCCTGGGGCGACACCCGGAAACGGCTGTCGGCCGAGACGTTCACCTGCCAGGTGCGCCCGTACAGGTTGAAATCGTTGACATACGCCGAGGCGAGATACCCCGACATCGTGTTGAAGACATCCTGGAGCGGGATGCCGAGTTTTTTGACCTTTTCCCGGTCCACATCGGCGAAGATCTGCGGCACCTCGGGGCGGAAGGCGCTGTTGACGCCCGTGAGTTTCGATTGCGCGTTGCCGTCGGCGACCAGCCCCTGCACCACCTGGCCCATCGCGGTGCGGCCGATGCCGGCGCGGTCCTGAAGACGCAGATCGAAACCGCTGGCGCTGCCCACGCCGTCCACCGCCGGCAGCGAAAAGACGATGCACAGACCGTCCGGAATCTTCGAGGTCCGCGCCCGCAGATCGGACATGATCGCTTCGAGGGTGCGCCCCTTGGGAAGCCGAACGCTCCAGTCCTCCAGCCCGATGAAGAACAGCGCGTAGTTTGATCCGTTGCCGTTGATCATCGAGAAACCCGGCAAGGAGGTGAAGTTCCTCACCCCCTCGGTCTGAGAGAGAACGTCCTCCACTTTCATTACCGCCGCGAGCGTCCGCTCCTGGCTGGCGGCATCGGGCATCCAGACATCGATCATCACCATGCCACGGTCTTCGAGAGGCACGAAGCCGGTGGGAACCTTCGTAAAGGTCCAGCCGATCCCGAAGACGCACGCCGCGAACCCGGCGAGCGTGAACACCACTACCGCCGGGTGGACAAGAAACTTCACGAACGCGGCGTAGGCGTTGGCGAGCGCGTCGAATCCCTTGTTGAACCAGTGGAACAGGATGAAGGGCTTGTGCCCTTCCTTGTGCTCCTTGAGGATGACGCCGCAGAGCGCGGGCGTGAGCGTGATGGCGCATATACCGCTGAGGAACGTGCTCGCCGCGATGGTCAGCGCGAACTGGCGGAAGAGCTGCCCCGAGATTCCCGGCAGGAAGGCGGTGGGGATGAACACGGCCATCAGCACCACGGTGATGCTGACGACAGGCGCGAGAACTTCCTTCATCGCCTTCACCGTGGCCTCCCTAGGAGCCAGGTGATCGCGCTTCATCACCGCCTCGACATTCTCGACCACGACGATGGCGTCGTCCACCACGATGCCGATGGCGACCACCAGCCCGAAGAGCACCGGCAGGTTCACCGAGAACCCCATCAGTTTGGCGAAGAAGAAGGTGCCGATGATCGACACGGGGATCGCCAGCATCGGGATCACCGACAGGCGCAGGCTGCCCAGGAAGAGCACCACCACCGCCAGCACCAGCGCGAGGGCCTCGTAGAACGTGTGGTACACCGCCTCGATCGCCGAGACCACGAACTCGCTGGTGTCGTAGATGGTCTCGAAGCCCAGACCAACCGGCAGCGCCGCGGTCTTGGCGTGCAGGAGCGACTCGACATCGCGGGCCACCTGAACGGCGTTGCCGCCGGGGGCCTGGTACACCACCATCGCGCCCGCGGGGATGCCCTTGTACCGGGCCAGCAGGTCGTAGGACTTGCCCCCCAGTTCCACCCGGGCGACATCGGCGATGCGGATCATGCCGCGGCTGTCGGCCCGCACGATCACGTTCTCGAACTGCTCGACGCTCGACAGACGTCCGAGCGTCACGACGTTGTACTGGTACGCCTGGCCCGTCGGCACCGGAGGCTGACCGATCGCCCCCGCCGCGACCTGCACGTTCTGCTCCTTCAGGGCCGCGATGACGTCCATGGTGGTCAGGTCGCGGCTCTTGAGCTTGTCCGGATCGAGCCAGACGCGGATGCCGTAGTCCTTGGCCGGGAAGATCTTGGCGTCGCCCACGCCGCCGATGCGCTTGATCTCGTCAAGCATATTGATGGTGAGGTAGTTGGCGATGAACAGGTCGTCGTACTTCTTCGCCGCGGCCTCGTCCTTGGGAGCCAGCGCGAAGACCGTGATAACGCTGGACGAGACGCGGTCGGTGGTGACGCCGTTGCGTTTGACCTCGTCGGGGAGTTTGGGCAGCGCGATGTTGACCCGGTTCTGCACCAGGACGCTGGCGATGTTGATATCGGTGCCCAGCTCGAAGGTCACCTTCAGCGTGTAACCTCCGTCGCTGGCGGAGGTACTCTCCATGTAGATCATCCCCGGCACGCCGTTGACCTGCTGCTCGATGGGGCTGGCCACGGTGTCGGAAACGACCTGCGCGCTCGCGCCTGGGTACACGGTCGTCACCTGAACGACGGGCGGAGTGATATCCGGATACTGAGCAACGGGGAGCGTGGGGTACGCCACCAGGCCCATGATGACGATCAGGATGGCGATGACCATCGAGACAATCGGGCGTCGGACGGGGAACTCGGCGAGCATGGGTCCTCCGTTACCGGCCTTTCGGGGCGGTCTCCTGCGTCTTGGGCGTCACCTTCGATCCGGGCCGGGCCTTGAGCACTCCCAGCACGATCACTCGGTCATCGGGCGACAGACCCTCTCGGATCACGCGCTGATCGCCGTCGAGTTCGCCGATCTCCACACGCTTGATCTCCACCTCGTCCTTGGGACCGACCACCATGGCGAACCGCCCCTGCTGGTCGCTGAGCAGCGCCGCCTCGGGGACGGTCATGGCCTTGCGGCTCGACATCGGAAAACGAACCCGGGCAAAGTACCCGGGCAGCAGCGCGCCATCCTCGTTCTCGAAACGGGTGCGGACGCTGAGCGTGCCCGTCTGTGTGTCCAACTTGGGATCAACGAAATCGATGCGCCCGGGCACCGTGTAGCCCATGCCCTCGCCAAGCCCGAGTTCGCACGTCCTCCAGACGCCGGGCGAAATCTGCCCCGGCTCGGCCACATCACCGCCTTGGAGCAGCCGCTCGCGCCGGATGTTGAGCACGTCGGTCTCGCTGACGCCCAGGGTCACGAACGCGGGCCGGGCCTGCACGATCTGCGCCAGGAGCGTCGGCTCGCCCCGGCCCACGAGGTTGCCGACATCCACCAGGTTCTTCGTGATCCGGCCCGATGTCGGAGCCGTGATCGTGCAGTAACTCAGGTTCAGTTCCGCCTCGGCCAGGGCCGCCTCGGCTTTGGCCACTTCCGCGGCGGCGACGTCGCGCCGCGCCGCCTTGATCACCGCGTCAATTTCAGGCCCCGCACGCTGATCCGCGAGTTCGCGCGCCAGCCGGGCATCGTTCTCGGCCCCCGACAGGGCCGCTTTCTGGGCGAGCACGTTCGCCCTCGCCCGGTCCACGTCGGTCTTGTACTGCCTCGGGTCAATCTCGAAGAGCACATCACCCGCATTGACCAACTGGCCCGGCTGGAAGTTCACTTTCTCAAGAAACCCCGCGACCCTTGCCCGGAGATCCACTGTCTCCGAGGCTTCGACCAGGCCAGAGTAAATGAGGTACTCCGTCACATCGCGCTCCACGGGCTTGGAGACGATGACTTCGGGCGGCGGCGGGGGCGCGAAGGTGTTGCCCTTGTCGCTCCTGGTGCAACCCGTCGAAGCGATCAGCGCCGCCGCGAGGGCCGCCGCGATC
>DDSA01000138.1:0-147 GCA_002343715.1 Phycisphaerales bacterium UBA2402
CGTCGCGGAAGCGCTGTGGGCACGAGGCAGCGGGGCGCGCGCCTACGCCTGGACGCTCGACTCCCTCGCCGCGGCCACGCCCAAGCTTCCAAACGCGGATGACTACCGCAACAAGGCCGCCAGCGCGCGCAAAGAGGCCGAAGATTC
>DDSA01000138.1:338-3096 GCA_002343715.1 Phycisphaerales bacterium UBA2402
AATCTCTGCACTGGCTGTCGCGCGCAAAGAGGCCGAAGATTCGATCAAAGCCGCGACCGAGGCCTTTGAGTCCGCCAGGTCCGCCATCGAGAGCGGCGGAAATCGCTCGACAGGTGCAGAGGTCAAGGCCCGCCTTGCGAAACTCGGCGAAGACATCGAGAAGAAGGCCAAGAATGTTACCGACGGCATCTGGCTCGATCTCCAGGCACCCCCGCCGCCCGCGGGTGAAGGCGAAAGCATGCCCGCTACCGCCTCCCGCGAAGGTGGGGTTGCCGTGCCCGATGATCTGCGGGCTTTTCTCGCCGAGTATGTGAACGCGGTCAAGAACCGAGACTCGGACAAAGTCGCGCAATGGACGCATACCAGCGACCCGGCGCTCAAAGATGCAGTTGTGATTCTCGGGGGATTCCAGAAGGCGATGTTCGCCGCGGATGCCGCCTGCCAATCAAAGTTCAATCAGCCCATCGATCAGGTCATGGCATCAAACCCGATGCTGGGCATGATGTTCCAGCAGATGGCCGGGGCCAAGGCTCAACTCGCCGCCTTCGACACGCTCAGCGTTGCCGACCTGCCGATCGTGATGCAGGGCGCGGACAAGGCCATCGTGACCCTCCCCGCGAGCCCCATGCCCGTCGAGTTTGTGAGGATCAACGGGGCGTGGATGCAGGGCCTTGGCAGCCAGGAGGCCGCTTTGAAGATGGCCGCCCCGATGATGAAGGGCCTGGCTCCCTTGCAGGCCGTGATGGAGGCCTGGGCCGCGGACGTCAACGCCGGGAAGTTCGCCGATGCGCAGTCCGCCGCGGCGGACTTTGCCGCCAAGGCAATGCCCGCGATGCAGCGGATGATGCCGGGCGGGGGCGGCTGAGTCCGGTCTGTGAACCCGAGAAGAGGCGTGTTCCGTTCCCCGCCCGCCCGGTGTGAGAACCGGGTGTGTTGATCGCATCGGAAGGATGCCGCACTCCATTCGATACTACAGTCGCGCATGAGTTTTGCGGGTTCCGCGTATTCCGTCACACGTTCCGCCGGTGCGTGTTCGCACAGCGGCGTCGCCTTCGCGCCCGGCGAGCGTTTCATCGCCGCGCTCGCGGAGCGAGAAGACGGAACGCTGGAACGCGTGGACTATTCGACCGCCTCGTGGGAGGCCGGCGCACGCCCATCGCCCCCGTTGCGACTGTTCGCTACGTGGCGGGCGACCTACCAGGAGGCTTCGCCGTCGAAACGCACGCTGATGGGCGATGAGGAACTGATCGATCTCTTCGGACAACTGGCCGAGGCCGACCAGCCCCGGCAGGTCGCGTTCCGCTACGTACTGTGTCTGCTGCTGATCCGCCGTCGGCTGCTCAAAGTGGCGGGGTCTCGCCCGCGCACCGCGGCAGAGCCGGGCGCGCTCCTCGTCGTGTACAAAGGGCAGGATTCCGACCTCACCGCGCCGCTCGCTGTCACAGACCCCGGACTCGATGATGCGGCCGTCAGCGAAGTGATCGAACAACTCGGGCAGGTTCTTCCCGGGGTTGAGGCGGCCCGCACGGCCTGAACAACCGATGCCGCACCGACTTTTACGCACCAGGATGCGGAACCCGGCCGCGGAAAGCGCGGCCAGAGGGGTGTGCGTCCTGGCGCTGACGCTCGCCGCGTTGCTGAGCCTGCCCGGTTGCGAGGCTCATATCGCCGATGGAAACAGCGATGTCGGCCGTGAACCGGTTTCCTATCCTGAAGTCGCCGCCCGGTATAACGAACGCCTGATCGACCTCGCCCGCCTTCAAGCTCCCGTCTCGGTGGTCCTCGAATCCGTCAAGGAGGATGGATCGCGTTCACGCGATCAACTGGAGGGCAGCCTGCTGATCGAGGTTCCGCGTCGCGTCGCGCTGCGGCTCGACAAGACCGGCCAGAACGCGGCGTACCTGGGGAGCAACGATCGACTCTACTGGTGGATGGCCCTGGCAGAACGGCCCCGCTGGGCCGCGGTGGGCACGCACCTCCGGGCCGAGCCCGACGATGCCGCGGAGTTCGGACTGCCCGTGCACCCGCTCGAGTTCATCGAGTTGCTGGGGGTGCTACGACTTCCCGAATCGACGCCGCAGGGAGCGGCGGCCGTGCGATCAAAGGATGGCCGCTCGCTCGTGCTCACGCTGCCGTCGCGATGGGGCGTGCGGCGCCTGACCCTCGACGCCGACACGTATCGACCCCGCCGGATCGAACTGCTGGATGTCTCCGGCGAGATCGTGGCGACGGCGGACCTCTCCCGGTATGTGATAGTCTCGGTCGAGGGCAGGCCCGGCGCGGGCGCCTCGGTCGCGTCGAACGTATCGCTCGCCGTGCCGCAGGGACGATCCAGGATCATTCTTGTGGTTTCTGACCCTCGGGCTCCGCTCTCGCTCAACCCGCGTGCGTTCAACATTGTCGAACTCGTCAAGGCCTATGACATCGACAAACTCTACGACCTCGACCGGGGCGAGCGGCCGGGACCGATCGGAAAGAGTGGCCCGTGAATCCGTTCACGTTGTATCGTGTGCTCTGGGTCGCGATGGCATGCCTCATCGGATTGCCGGCCCGCGCGGGCGTTCCTGAACTCGCGTGCGGCTCCCCCGCGGGCGCGGGTGGGGGTCATGCCTGGCTCATCCGGGGCGGGCCGCCCGGCCCGACGCTGATCTGGCACCTTCCCCCCCGCAGCGCCGGGGCCACCCACGGCCGCGCCAAGATGGTTGGCGAAACCAAGGGCATGCCCGCCGCCGTCGGCGGCCCGGTGATCACGCCTGTA
>DDSA01000265.1:0-559 GCA_002343715.1 Phycisphaerales bacterium UBA2402
GTAGCAAGAGGCGGCTTACCCCAGGAAACGGAAAGGAGCCTTTGGCGCAAGGGCGTTCGCACGCGACAAACTTCAGGAGACAGCGGCACCGGTCGATGGCGGGTCGAGGAACGAATGACAGCGTGCGATGCACCCGTGATCGATCAGGGTTGCCGGGACCCGGAAGGGGGCGCCTCATCCACCGGGGTCGCCGACATCGGCATGAAGTTGTTCGCCTGAAGAACGGTCTCGGCGCGGCCAAGGTTCCACACAGAGATGCTACCCGCGGAGCGGGAGACCGCGAGACGCGAACTGTCGGGGCTCCATGCCAACCACCAGACAGCGCTCTGCTCTTCAGGAAGGGTGAAGAGCCGTTGACCACTCTCTATTTCGTGGATGTCGACCCCCATTCCAGATCCTGAAGCAAAGGCGACCATTTCACCGTCAGGGCTGATGCACAGGTTGCCGACCGAGCCGAGAGCGACATCGCCGGGGAGTTGGGTCGAGAACGTACGCGACGGCTGCACTTCCCCCGGAGACCAGAACGCGATCGATCGGCCGGGGAGAGAGAACCACGCGA
>DDSA01000265.1:745-916 GCA_002343715.1 Phycisphaerales bacterium UBA2402
GGCCGGGGAGAGAGAACCACGCGAAGGAGTCTCGGCGAGCATCGTGACTCAGCCATTGGATCGTTCCGAAATGCGGCTGGATACGCCGTGGGGATGCGTCACGGGCGGAGAGTTCGATGGTGTATGTGCCGGGGTGTGCGTTGTCTCCATCGGAATAGACAAGACGTTGTC
>DDSA01000265.1:1173-1883 GCA_002343715.1 Phycisphaerales bacterium UBA2402
ACCTGAACGAAACGGCGCGTGGCGGTTGGGTATCGGGATACTCCAGTTCCCACACGCGAAGTGATTGAGAACCTCCCGATGCCACCCGCCGCCCGTCCGGGCTGAACGCGGTGACGTATGTACCTTGGTTCGCTTCATCTTCGAGTGAAAGTACCGCCGAGCGGTTCGAGATGGACCAGAGTGTGACCTCACCACGTTCCCATTCCGATGTGGCCAGGTATCGACCATCGGGGCTGAACGAGACGCTCTGTGCCGGCGAAGCCAGGAGCGGCCATACACCTTCGTGCCGTCCCGTGGCGGTGTTCCAGAGTCGGATGGTTCTGTCCTTGCCCACGCTGGCGAGATGCTCGCCATCGGGGCTGAACGCCACGCTCGGCACGCCGCCGGCGTGCCCCACCAACCGGCGCCGCTCGGGGGAGTCGCCCATGTGGATCACACGCAGCTGTTTGCCGACGGAGAGGATGGTGCGTGATTCGGCGGCGATATGGAGTTCGTACGCTCCAAGCGAGAGGCGGGCGGCATCGGCATTGGTGGCGATGTTGACGAGTCGTACCAGCGACTCCTGAGGCATCGGCACGGCGAGAGTGGTGCGGTCAAAGAAGGACGGCGTGTTGAAATAGCCGCGGAGGGTGCAGATGTGGGAGAAGTTCTGCGCATCGAACACGGCGATCCCGGTGTTTGCCACACATGCGAGCGAGGATGTGTTGTCG
>DDSA01000265.1:2137-3205 GCA_002343715.1 Phycisphaerales bacterium UBA2402
ATGAAAGTAAGACCCGGGGCCAGCGTGGCCAGCGGCCGATCTGATTTGACATCACGGATTTCGCACTCAACGCCCCCGGCGGTTCTCACGGCGACGAGCTGTCGATCCCCAGAGAGTCCCACGGGATGACCCTCAACGACGGAAAGTG
Organism: Phycisphaerales bacterium UBA2402; assembly: GCA_002343715.1. Lineage (GTDB taxonomy): Bacteria > Planctomycetota > Phycisphaerae > Phycisphaerales > UBA1924 > UBA2402. The sequence continues at coordinate 2,286 of DDSA01000265.1, forward strand.
TCTCTCCGGTGAGAAGGTCGATCAGTCGATGCACACCAGCCTCGCCTGGAACGGCGGCGATCACACCGGCGGACGTTTTGAGCATACGGATCGGTCCGGGGGCCGGGGCGCTGCCGATGCGCATCCAAGACCCTCCTTCCTTCTTCCATTGCACGACTGCCGCACGACTGTCGGCGTTCGTGCCGTTCTCATCGAATGTAAGACCGATGAGGTGCGGAACTGTCGGGGCGAACTGCAGGGCGCGGATCATTCCCTGCTCCGTAAACTCGGCGAGTTGCCTGCCCGACGATGTATCGAACACGGTCATTGTGCCGTTGGGTGTTGCGAGAGCGGCGAGCTCGCCCGTGGGATGGATGGCGTAGCACGGATCGGTCAGCGCGTTCCCGGTCGGGGGCCGCTCGTTTGTCGCCAGCTCGATCGGGTCCAGCCCGAGCGGGTCGCCGAGACATCGAGACGCTTCGGCCCTGAGAATCGCGGGATTCTGGTCTTTGCACTCGATCTCCGCGGCTTGCCTGAGCAGTCCGAAGACGATCGCCCGGTACCCGACCTGACGCGCGGAGCGCACGGAGCGGGCCTCGCGGAGGAGCGAGTCGTACAGGCGGGATCGGGCCAGGTCTCGCTGTCTGGTCGCCGCGATCTCGGCAATTTGCGCGGACTGCTCGGCGGCAAGGGCCCGGTCCTTCTGTCGCAAAGCCCAGATCAGCCCCGCCCCGGTGCCGATCATGCCAAGCACAAGCGCCGCGGCGATGAGGGTGCCCGCGATCACACCCGTTCGGTTGCGCTTCACGAACTTTCGCAGGCGGTAGACCGTGCTGGGCGGGCTGGCGGTCACGGGTTCATCGTTGAGGTAGCGGCGGATGTCCGAGGCAAGCCCGTTGGCGGTTTCGTACCGGCGTGAGCGGTCCTTCTCCAGGCACTTC
>DDSA01000041.1 GCA_002343715.1 Phycisphaerales bacterium UBA2402
AAAAAAAACAAAAAAAAAAATCAAAAAAAAAAAAACCCGTCTCGGGTGGTGCTTTGGTTCTGCCCCGGGGGGGGGGGGGGGCGGCCGCGGGGGGGGCGGGGGGGCGGGGGGCCCCCCCCGCCGCACCCGCCGCGAGGGCGGACTCGGAGGTCGCCCCGATCGCGTCGCTGGGTTTCCTGGCCGGGGCGTGGCGGAGCGACGACGGTTCGACGGAGGAGATCTGGTCCGCGCCCGAGGGGAACAACATCATCGGCGCGTTCCGGTGGCTCAGGCCCGACGGCACGCCCGCGATGATGGAGATGCTGGCGATCACACGCGAGCGCGATGCGGTTCGTCTGCGTCTGCGTCATTATGATGCACTCCTGCGGGCGAAGGAAGACGCGGACAAACCCGTGACGTTCACGCTGGCGAAGTTGGAACAGAGTCGCGCCGAGTTCATCGCCGAAAAAGACGCGGGTTATGTTGCGGGCGTGAACTACGAGGTCGCCGATGGAGTCCTGCGCGTTCAGGTTCTCTTCACGCCGCCGCAGAAGGCCGACGAGCCTGCCCGAGAACCGCTCGTCTTTGTGCTCCAGAAGCGCTGAGGCGGGCGCGTCTACGCTCCGGGCATGGCCACCCTCTCCGACCTGCGGGGCATCCTCGCCGACAGCGGCTACCAGCGCGACGCCATTTCCGCGATCGGGGCCGCGACGCCGCTGGGTCGCACGGTTGATCCCGCGCGGCTCGAGGAAATCACCAGCGCCCCCACCAGGGCCAACACCGCGGCGAGACTCTTCTACATGGCCCGAGCCGTGCCGCGGGCCGATGCCGAGGCGCTGCTCGCGCCCCTGGGGTGCGCGCCGCTGATCGGGGCGGGGTTGCTGCACGAGGATGGGGATCGCGTGCGGGCCGAGTGCGCGGTCCTGCCGGTGAACGACCTGCTGATCGCGCGCGACTTTGAGTCGTGGGCCACGGGCCGCCCGATGGGCACGGACTACGTGCTGGGGGTGGGGCTGGCCACGCGCATGCTCGCGGAGTTCACGCCGCGGGACTCGCGGAATCTGGCGCTCGACCTGGGCACGGGGCAGGGGTATCAGGCGTTGCTGGCCGGCGCGCACGCCGGGCGCGTCATCGGGACCGACATCAACAGGCGGGCGCTGCGGCTGTGCGGGTGGGCGGTGGCGATGAACGGGAAGTCGAACATCGAACTGCGGGAGGGGAGTTTTTTCGAGCCTGTGCAGGACGAGCGGGGCCGGTTCGACCTGATCGTGAGCAACCCGCCCTTCGTGATCGCGCCGCCGCACGACATGGCGGCCATCGGCGGGCGGTGGGAGGGTGACAGGTTCGTCGAGCAACTCCTGCGGGACATTCCCGAGCACCTCGCCGAGGGCGGTGTCGCGGCGGTCCTGTGCAACTGGCACCACCCCACGCCCGAGGCGTGGCCGGGCCGGATCAGCGCGTGGATTGAGGGGCGTGGCGTGGACGCCTGGATCGTGCAACTCAAGCACGATGACCCCCGCACCTACGCGACCAACTGGCTGCGCGAATCGGCGAGTGTGGAGAGCGAGGCGGCGATGATCGCCGCGGAGGCGAAGGTGGATTCGTGGCTCGAGTACTACCGGCGGATCGGCGTTGGGGCGATCAGCCTGGGGATCGTGCGGCTGCGCAGGCGAACGGCGGGGCCGGGCGGCCCGGCGAACTTCATCCGGGCCGAATCGATCCCGATGGACAAGCACACCGCGCCCGGCGGGGCGCAGGCGCTGCGTGTCTTTGACAACGAGGTAATGTTGCGCACGGCTCGGACGCCCGCCGACCTGCTCGGGCACGCGCTGCGTCTGTCCCCCGACGCGGAGTTGCACCAGCGGCTTCGCCCGGCGAAAGGCGCGTGGGCACCGCAGGCGAGCGTGCTGCGGGAGATGAAGGGCTTTGAGTTCCCCATCGGCCTCGACGGGTTGACATCGGCGGTCCTGGCTCGGTTGGACGGCGCGCGCCCGGTTCGGGTGATCGTGCAGGAGATGGCCGGGGCGATGAAGGCCGACCCGGAGGTGGCCCTGTCGCAGACTGCGCCTTTCATCGAGAAGATGCTGCGGACGCTGCACCTCGAGCGTGCGGGAGGGCCGTAGCGTGCCGCCGGTGGTGTCGCGTCTGTTGATGGCGCTGGCGTGCCTGATCGCCCCGGCGGCGCGGGCCGATGAGCACCGCGTCGAGCCGGGGCAGGAGTGGTCCCGCCTCGCGGGCATCGTCAAGCCCGGTGACGAGATCGTGCTGATGCGCGGCGTGCATCGACCCGCATCGCTCGCTGGCCTCACCGGCGCGCCGGGCCGCCCGATCGTGATCCGCGGGGACGATGTCGCGCACCCCGCGCGGATCGAGGTGGGGAAGGCGGGCGGCTCCGGTTTGTACATGCAACGACCCCGGCACGTCGAAGTGCGCGATGTGGTGGTCGGCGGGGCGACGCACAACGGGATCAACATCGACGATACGGACGCGGCGGGCAGCATCGGCGAACCCTGGCGGGCCGACCTGACCATCCGACGGGTGAGGATCGAGCACACCGGGCCGCGGGGCAACACCGATGGGATCAAACTCTCCGGGTTGCGTGAGGTGCGGGTCGTGGACTGCACGGTCGAGGGTTGGGGCGGCAGCGCGATCGACCTGGTGGGGTGTCACGGGGTGGTGATCGAGGGATGCACCTTCCGCGGCTTGTCCGGCCACGATCAGTCCTCCGGCGTGCAGGTCAAGGGCGGCAGCGCGGATGTTCGGATCCAGGCGTGCCGATTCGAGAACGCGGGGCAACGAGCGGTGAACCTCGGCGGTTCGACGGGCCTGGCGTACTTCCGCCCCCGTGTGCCGGACGATGCCGAACCCGGATCACGATACGAGGCGGAAAATGTGACGGTCGAAGGGTGCATCATGGTCGGCGGGGACAGCGCGGTGGCCTTCGTGGGGTCTCGGGGCGGGGTGGTGCGGCGGTGCACCATCATCGGGGCACGCCGGTGGGCGTTCCGACTGCTGCACGAGAACTCGGACCCGCGGTTTGCGCCGTCGGAGGGCGGCGTGATCGAAGACTGCCTGATCGTCTGGCCCGATCAGGCGCCCCGCACGCTCATCAACATCGGTCCCGGGACGCGGCCGGAGTCGTGGCGGTTCGGCGTGAATCTCTGGTGGTGGTCGGGGGCGGACGGGAACGAAGGCCCACGGATGATTGATCTGCTGCCGGGTGAGCGTGCCGGCGGCCAGGTCTTGAAGAACCCTCTGCTGGACGGCGAACTCCGTCCTGCGAATCCCGACACCTCACGGTTCGGCGCACCGAAGGCGTCCGGGCGGTAATTCAGTACGCGGGCGGGCCTGGTGCGGCGCGGGATGATTCCTGATCTCCCGGGTTTGTCCCGCCTCATCAGCGCCCTTATTCTCCCGCCTCTGTGACCCGGTCTCTCCCTGTGAGAATCCTTCCTTGTGCGCTTCTGGCCGCCGTTGGTGCGCTGCGGGGTATCGCCCAGGCGCAGGATCAGCCCCTCCCGCCCCCCGCCGATGCGCCCCCCGCCGCGACCGCTCCCCCGGGCGAGCCTCCCCCCGACTTCGATCCTTTCGCGGCCGCCCCCCCCC
>DDSA01000127.1 GCA_002343715.1 Phycisphaerales bacterium UBA2402
TATCTCGCGTCGGTCGATGGCGGCGAAGTCCGCCGCATCATTCGCGGCGGAGACATCACCGATCCCGCGGACTTATCACCCATCGACTGGACCTTCGGGCTGGCCCCCAACCTGCCGCCGGTCTGGCTCTCGGGACCGGGTGTTCAAAGCCTTGCACGGGGTGCGTGGCCGGCGCGCTCAGGAAGGATCGGGACGCTCAGTATGCTGTATCAACTGTCGGCGTGCTCCGAGGCGGGCATCGCAGCGGAGGTGCCCGCCCGCCCCGGGAACGATGAAGGCGGTGCGCTGGTGTGGGATGTGGTGGTCGCCCGGGCCGGAGACGCAATCCAACGGGTGAAGGCGCGTGAGCATCTGCGGGCGCGTGCGGCGGAACCCACCGCACCGTGGGTGCAGGCTTGGGTCAGGACCGGTCTCGGTCGATCTCTGCTCAAGGAGAGTGATACGGAGTCTCGGTTGCTCGGGATGGCCGAACTGGCGGCGGTCCCCGCGGCATTCGAGCGTGTTTGTCCGTACCTGACCGGTGTGGCATTGGCGGAGCTGTCGATGGCGGCGCTGCGTGAAGGTGATGACAAAGCGGCAGTGACTCTGAGGGAGTTGCTCGCCGAGCGCTTCCCGGGACACCCGGCGCTGGACTGGGAGCCGCTGCGTCACTGGTCATCGGTTCCTGCCGTTCCCGACAACAGGAAGGTCACTTCTCCATGAAAGCGCGGGCACCCATCTGCACCGCCCTGGTGTTCGTGCTCGGAGCGTCGCCTCCGTGGGTGTGTGCACGCCAGCCTCCCGAAGCGATGAGCACGGATGTAGCCGCGGCCCGTGATCTGTTCCTCGCGGAGTTCGGATTGACCGATGCGCTGGCGGCGGGGTTGCGCCAGCGACTCGCCGGAGCGACCGGGGAAACCAGAACGGTGCTGGCCGAGCAGTTAAGCCGTCTGTACGCGAAGATGTTGTCGGACGCGTCGTCCTCGCGGCGTCGGCAGGATATCGAGGAACGCTGCCGTGATCTGGCCCGGATCGCGCCCGAAGCGAACTCCTACGCGCTACGTCTGACGCTTGCGGCGGCGCAGTACCTGCCCATTGAGGAGGTGGTGGAGCAACGCGCGATGCGCATGACGACCCGGGAGGACGATGTCGAAGCGGAGCGGGTGTTGCGCTCGGTGCGGCCGGTCTTCGCGGAGTTGGCCGTGAAACTGAATCAATCTGTGAAAACGCTCCGTGACCGCAAAGACCGCGGCGTAAACGATGACGCCGAGGCGGAGCGTCTGCGGCTCGAACTCGAAGAGGCCAACAGCCTTCGATCCCGTGCCTTTTACTACAGCGCGTGGTGCAACTATTACACGGCGCTCTTCACAGGAGACACCAAGGCTGCGAAAGAGGCGATGGAGAGTTTCGGCGCCATCCTGAACGCGGTGCCAGGTCGGCCCGCGACGCTGGAGCGATTAGCCGAGGCGAATCTGAAGTATGAACACATCGCCAAGGCTGTCATGGGTTGTGCGCTCGCCTCAGCGATTCTCGGCAATCATGTCGAAGCGGAACGATGGCTGGATGCGCTTTCCAAAGCGGAGGATGTGCCCGCCCCGGTGCTGGCCCAGTTTCTGCGACGGCAGATCACGGTCTTTGCTGCGGGTGGCCGCTGGGCGGATATCCGAGCGGCCGTGAACCGCGCGAGGCAACCCGATGGCGGCAAGATCGAAACTCCCCTGGCCACGCCGGACGCTCGGATTCTCTCCGTGCTCGCTTTGACCGCGCTCTCACGCGACACTCTGACTCCGTCGCACCGTGCGGCGGCAGAGGAGATGGCGGAGATCGGCCTGGGGGACCTGATCACGCGGGGCGAAGTGGGTCACGTGCTGAGCCTCGTGAACACCTTCGGCACAGCGCCGATCGGCAGGGATGGGTTCATCAACAACTACGTGCGCGGTCTTCGAGCGTACGACGACGCCCGTGAAGCCCACAAAGCCGGGGCGCAGAACATCGAAATCCCTTCCGCCGAGTCCGAAGTGATCCTGGCGTATCGTGCGTCGGCGGACCTCTTCGGGTCCAGCGCGGCGGCGCCAGATGCCGGACGCTTCCCGGTCGAGCGGTCACGGGCTTTGATCTGCCGCGGGCTGTCGTTGTACTACGCGGGGGATCTGGACCAGGCGGCGGACGCCTTTGAGAGAGCGCACGCGGAGGGCGCGACGGAAGAGCAGAAGCGTGACGCGCTCTGGTACGCGATCGTGACTCTCGACAGAGCGGCCGCGAGCCGCCCGAGCGTTGCGGCGAGGCGGAGGGCTTTGGCGACGTTATTCATCAAAACGTTCCCGCTCAGCGAACGGGCCGTAGAACTGCTGCTTCAGCAGCACCGCGCCGGGGGCGTGATCGACCGTCGGGAGTTGGAGACGCTGCTGCAAGTCACTCCGGATTCCCCGCTCTATCTGACCTCGCGCCGGGTGGCGGCGCGGCTGCTTTACCGTGAGTTTCAGCGCGCGACAACGGACAACAAGGAGCACGCCATACTCCGTTTCGCGGAGGTGGTCGAGGCGCTGCTCAGGATCGAGACCTCCCGAGCGACCTCCGCGCGTGATGGACAGTCCCGCGAAATCGCGGAGGACGCCCTGATCCATGCGAGGCAGCTGACCGATGCCCTGCTCTCATCGCGCACGCCGGATGTCGCTCGCGCCGAGGCGGCCCTGGCCGCGATGGACGGCGTGGCCGCGTACCACGGGATCGATCTGCGTCAGCACGAAGCCGAACTCTCGTTCAACAGTCTGCGGATCGCGTGGGCACGCGGTGATGATGCCGCGGCGCAGCGGGCGCTGTCGAAACTGCGCGAGACCGGGGGCGTGTACGCATCGGCGGCGGAGCGGGCGCTGTACCGATCGGCGTTGGCCGCATGGACGGAATCCCCGCAAGACACCGGCGCTGCGGCGCGAGTGGTCGCGGCGGGATCGCGCGTGCTGCTCGATCCTGCAGCGAACGCGGACGCGGCGGCCGGTGTGCGTGATCGCGTGGCCGAAGCGGCGTTCATGATCTGGATGTCGGGGGGCGATGCGGCCATGCGCGATGTGGCGGTGCGAACGGATCGCGCCCAGGTAGACGCGGGACGAAGGACGGCCGCCAGCCTCCGACGATTAGCGGTCTGCCTGGAAGCGATGGACCAGGCGACCGAGGCGCTGGCACTGTGGAGCGAGTTGCTCTCCGGGCTTGAAGAAACCGATCCGGGGTGGTTTGAAGCAAGGCATGAATCAATCCGGCTGATGGCCAAGTCAGATACCGCCAAGGCATCTCTCTCGCTGCGACAGCACAAACTGCTGCACCCATCGTGGGGTCCGTCGCCGTGGGATGTGAAGTTCGCAGAACTGGAGAGACTCATCGGTCCTCCTGCGACCCAGCCTTCGGGAACTCCGACTCCTGCGGGGAGCGGTGGACGATGAACCCGGCGATCAGTCCGACTCTCGCTGCGGTTTGTGATCGGTATCTGGGTCCGGGCATCGATCCCGGCGATCCTCGGAGACTACTCGGCATCACGGCAGACGTCCCGACTCGGGCGGAGATCATCACGGCGTTGCAGCAGCGACTGGGCGTGTTGTCAACGCATCCCGGCGGAACCGAGCCGGCGGCCAACGAACTACGCTTCGCGCTGCACGCGGCGGCGGCGAGGCTCATCGAGCAGGGAGAGGCGAGTTCGCCCGTACCCACGCTCGGAGATTCGAGCCATGATGCGGCGTTGCGCGGCCTGGCGACGCAACTCATGCTCCACGGAGGGTGGACCCCGACGGTGATGGAAGAGGCCGCGAAACTGGCTCGCGGACAAGGGCGGGCGGTCTTCGAGTTCACAGGCTCGGCGAGCGGCGCGAGGATGGCGTTGCATGCGCCCGGCCAGGGTTCGCCGATCGCCACGGGCGTTTCGTTCCCGCAGCGTCGTTCGATGATCATGGAACCCGAGGCGGAACCTTCCGGCGGGGCGGACCCGTCCAGAAAGTTCATCATCGTCGGGGCCTGGTTCGTGGGTGGCGTGATGGCGCTCCTCATGGCACTCATCGCGGTGGTCGTGGTGGCCTCGCGCATCGTGCCATCGGCTCCGACCGGATCGGGTCCGGTCGCTTCGAGCGAGCCCGCGGCTGACGGTTCTGATTCACGGCGATCGAGCGGATCGGCTGTGCGCGAACCCGTTTCAGAACTACCAAAGGCATCCGATTCCAGACCGGGTTCGTCGGCTCCATCGACGGGAACGATGAGCGGCAAGCCGCTCGTGAACCGTGTGGAAGAGTGGGCGGACTTGGTTCGGGAAGCCGAAGCGTGTGTGTCCATGCTCCGCGGCGGGGATGTCGGCGGTGTCGAGCGTCTGGACTCGGTGGCGAGCCGGATGGCCGCACAATGGACTTCGGCAACATTCGACGGTCGATCGGCGGCGATCAACGCGCTGATCGAAGCGGTCTATGCCTCACGCGACCATCCGGAGTTATGTCTGCAACTCGTGCGCAAGATCGCTCGCTTTGATGCAACCGCGCCGCTCGCCGCGGATGAAGTGTGGCCCGGCGTCTGGGCCGCTGGCGTGTTGGCTCGGCTGTCGAGCGAGCGTGACCTTCCCAGGATAGTGGTCAGGGCAATCGATGAGTTTGCGGCTGATGCGTTCCCCGATGGGGCCGTGCCCGAATCCTCTTTCGAGTCCGGGGCGGCCGCGGCGATGGCCACCATGGCCGGGATGTTGGTTGCAGGCGTGTCCGCCGGGTCGGACGCGGCTGTGGCGGCCACGTCGGAGGGATGGAAGCGCTGGGTGGAGGCGAGCGCTGCCCTCCGCGGCAGAGAAAGCGTACTCAACCAGCAACTGCTGCTGGGAGCGTTGGATCACTTGCTCGGTGCCTCGCCCGAGCCTTCGCTCAATCAGAGCGTTTTCGACGGAATAACGACCTTGACCGCCGCCCTTTCCTGGCGAGAGAACGATGCCTCTCGGCGTTGGTTGCTTCGGGCGTTCGACAGCAAGGCCGTGTCGACCGCCGACCTCTTCGCGGTGACGTCGGCGATCGCGACTCGATCCGGTGCGCCCGGGGTCGATCAGACGATGGTGCTCCACCCCACGGCCCAGGAATCCGCCCGGGCGGCGCTGCGGGACCAGTTCGCATCGGTGTGGGGACTGGGTGATACAGAGAAGCGAGATGAATCGTGGGCGAGATGGGCTGCAGCCTCACGGGAGTTTCTGCGCGCTGAGGCATCCTCCGTTCCGCTGGCGGCCCTGGTCCGGGCGGTGGTGGCGGCGAGGCTGAACGCCGCGGCTTGGCTGCTGTGGTCCGGGGCCGTGGATCGTGCGGCATCGGTGCTCTCCGATCAGGATTCCGGGTTGACAAAGCGCCTGGAGATGCAGGTCGGAGGGCGAGAGTTGCAGCCGATCCCCCGGGGGTTGACCGCGTGGGCGTTGCAGTACTTGCCGATGCAGCAGGCCGGTGGTCGGATCGCCGATCGACGGAAGATGCTCCAGGAGTTTGCGGGTCCACCCAACGGGGCCGATGCGAAGATCATCGTGGATGATGCTTGCTACGCCGGAAATGATGGCCTTCGCGCTGATGCGCAGAATACGCTGAAACGATTCGCCTCAGACGCTTCCGTGCTCAACGCGTTGTTGGCGGCTTCGCCATCGATGCCGGCCACAAACTCGTGCTCGTTGCTGGTCGCCGAGATCACGGGTGTGACCCTACCACCCGTCAAACAGGAAGGATGGCGTGTTGCCGTACGCAGAGCGCTGGTGGAGCGGCTCCTCGAAGTCGTCGCGGGTAAGGCGGATCGCGGAATCACCGATGATGCCGGTGAGATGCTGGCCGAGGCCTACGGCATGAGGCAGTCCGGCCAGGTGATCGGGTCCGCGACGGGCACGGACGACCTGCCGCGGAACGACACGCTAAGGGAAAAGTCGATTCCTACACCCGAGGCGGCAGGCTCAACGCACCGCGCGGCGTGGCTGCGAGAGGCGGAGGGCATGGTCCCCTCGGGGCGTGAGCCGGTGAGCCTGTCGCGAGCGGCGGCAGCGAGAGCGGCTCGTGCCCGCATGGCGCAGGGACGCGTGCAACTGTTCGCTGCGGCACAGGCGGATATCGCCGATCTGATGTCGTTCGTGATCGTGGCGGAGCGAGGGAACAGGGCCGAAGCGGCGCGCGGCATCCTGGCGGATCTGGCGGCCGAACGGCGGGGCGCATTGCACATCTATCATCAGATTGAATCCGCCGAGCGTGCCATGCTCCGGTTGTGGCTTCTGCGGCTGGGCGAGCCGGAAACGGGCGGTGATTCTTGATGGTGTTCCTCACTTTCCTGTGGTTGTGTCTGCAGCCGCCAATCGCGCCCGTCAATACGCCCGTGGACGTGCGGTATCGCGATCGGCTGGAGGCGCTGCGGCCCGATGATCCCGGTGCTTATTTCCTGCTGGGTGAGGAGGTCGCCGATGCGGCTGCCAACCCCGCGGACTCGAAACTGGCGGTCGAACTTCAGTGTCTTGCTTTCGAGATCGCTCGGCAGGCTCCCGCGACGAGATCGATCGCCGCGGCGGCGGCATTGGCGCTGACAGAACTCGACTTGGCAGAAAAGAACCGGAGATTCTTGCAGGCGATGGCCCGCGTGATGGATCCCGCGCGGGTGGAGCCGGCGTGGTTGACCAAGCCGCCACCCGCTTCGCCCGAGTCACAGCCTTACAAGGTCGCGGTCTTGCTCGGGCTGATCCGATCCGGTGACGGGGTGAGGGCGAGGCAGATGCTGACAAAGCCCGATGTTCGTGCTTCACTCCAGGCATCGGAGCGGATGCTCCTCGCCCATGGGTTGAGCGGCGGCATCGCCGGTTTGGAACGTGAGGCGGCGATGTGGCCATGTCCTTCGTGCTCGAATCGGCTCCTCAACCGACGGCCCAATACAAGTCCTCCGGAGTATCGCCCCTGCTCCAACTGCGGGGGTAATCCCGGCCCGGTGTTGTCGCCATTCGAGTTCACACAGCAACTGCGACTGGAGAGTTTCCTGCTTCAAGGGTCAGCGCGTAGTTGGGCGGCGCAGGGTGCATCGGATCGTGGTGAACCGCTTATCGACCCGGACCCGGCCCATCTCTGTTCGGTCTTCGGAGTCGATCCCGCTCGGGTCTACTGGAGAGCCGGGCGGTGGTGCACCACGCCGGAGTGTGCCGAACCATCTCCTGTCGATCTGCCCGGGCTGAAGGAAGAGACGAAATCGCCTACAGTCCCCGCCCAGAATCCAGCCGCGGGCCAGTGACATCCCGCCCCATTCATGTTGAAAGATCCCATGCCCGATCCTGTTGTTCCAGGTTCCACCTCCATTCCCGCACCCGCTGCGAAACCCGGCCCCGAGCCAAAGCCGTCGATCACGTTCGAGGATTTCGCAAAGGTGGATTTACGTGTGGCCAGAGTGTTGAAGGCCGAACCACACCCCAACGCGGACAAACTCTACAAACTTCAACTCGATGACGGTTCGGGAACCACGCGGCAGATTTGCGCCGGGATCCGACAGGCTTATTCCCCAGAGGAACTTGTCGGGAAGACCATCATCATCGTCGCCAATCTGGCCCCACGCATGTTGCGGGGCGAGGAATCCCGGGGCATGTTGCTCGCCGCGAGCAATGCGCCGAAGGATGGCACGCCCGAGGTTGAGCGTCGCGTGGTGATCCTCACCACGCTCTCAGAGATGCAGCCAGGCGCGATTGTTTCGTAATCCCGCGGCCAAGTTGCAGGAATCCGGAGTTGAATAGGAGAAGTCTGTGCCGGTCCCGAGGACTCTGGGCACAGTGACGTCGATCAACCGCGACTGTAAAATCAGACTCCGTACACGCCTTCACAGAACTTCCAGTTGACGACGTTCATCCACGCCGTCACGTAGTCCGATCGTTTGTTCTGGTACTTGAGGTAATACGCGTGCTCCCACACGTCGATGCCCAGGATCGGCTTCGCGCCGGTCAGCATCAGATCCTGCTGCTTTTCCTGTTGGATGATCTGCAATCGTTTGGAGAGGGGTTCGGCCACGAGCCATGCCCAACCGCCTCCCTCGACTTGGGCCGCGGCACCCTTGAAGTGGGCCACGAACTTCTCGAAAGAACCAAAGTCGCGGTCGATGGCCACGGCGAGCGCGCCCCCGGGTTGACCACCGCCGCCCTTCCCGGCCGGGGCCATCATGTTCCAGAAGAGCGTGTGGTTCATGTGGCCGCACCCATGGAAAGAGAGTTCGCGGGACCAGTGTTTGATCAATCCGGCATCACCTCCCTCTCGGATATCGCGTAGGGCCTTGATGGCCTTGTTGGCTCCATCGACATACGCCTTGTGGTGCCTGCCGTGATGGATTTCCATGGTCTGGGCATCGATAAATGGCTCGAGCGCGGACTTGTCATAAGGAAGAGGCGGCAGGACAAAGACCCCCGCGGCGTCATCCCAACCACCGAGTGAGGGTGAGGGTTTCGGTTGCCCATCGCGTGCGGGTAGGATGGTCGGTTGTGCGTGCACGGCGGCGGCAACCGCGGCGAGGGCCCCGACCGCGAGAAGTGCATCGCGGCGGGGAAGAGCGTGGTCTAACGGCATCGGGGTTGTATTCATGTGGAATCTCTGAAAGAGGCCTCGAAACTGATCGGGTGTACGATAGTTCCCTTTGTTCGGTGAAGGTTCCAGTCCCCACCCCTTTTCGGTCGATAGAAATTAACCGATGCTCCGTCCCGGTCAGGTTGTCGCTCTGTGTGCCTTTGCACTGCTGTGCGTGGGTGTTCTGATGGTCAACTCGGCGGACCTGATGGTGGCGAGGGTCGATTCCGGGCGTGATCATTCGCCGGAGTTGACGCTGTGGGGAATCGTGGAAAGCCGAGCCGCAACATACCTGGCGTTGGCCTGTGCGGCGTTGGTCTTGGGCGCACTCCTGCCGGTTCGAGTAGTGGCCGAACGCATGAGGCGATTGGTGACGCATCGGAACGCTCTGCCGTTCCTTGGCTTGGCGGTGCTGCTGGTCATCGCATTCTGTGCTCTGGTGTATGCACCCGGCGTGCGTGATCCGCGCAACGGCGCGCACAGGTGGATCGCGCTGCCGGGCATGCGTGACCTCTCCATGCAGCCCAGCGAGGTGGCGAAGTGGGCGTTGGTGCCGTTGGTGGCGATGTACTGCACCCTGCGGTCGAGGGAACTGCCGCGGTTCTTCACAGGACTCATGCCCGCGATGATCGGGGTGGGCGCCGTCGCAGGGTTCATCGTTATCGAAGATCTTGGAACGGGTGTGCTGGTCGCGTCGGTCGCCTGCCTGGTCCTGCTGGCTGGCGGAGCGAAGTTCCTGCAGTTCGCCATCTTCGGGCTGATAGGCACCGGAGGTGTTTCGGCGGCGATTCTGACAAGCCCGTACCGCATGAACCGCGTGAAGTCCTTTTTGGACCCGTACGCACACCCGGAAGGTATCGGCTACCACACGATCCAGGGCCTCATCGCGATTTATAACGGTGGAGGAGTCGGTCGCGGATTGGGCGAGGGCATCCAGAAACGCGGCTACCTCCCCGAAGTTCGCACGGACTACATCATGGCGCTCGTGTGTGAGGAGGGCGGTATCGCCGGGGCCGCGGCGGTCATGGCGTTGATCGGCGGTCTGGTGGTTGCCGGAGTGGTGATCGCGAAACGTGAACGAGACACGTTTCTTCAACTCTGGGCATTGGGAATAACCGCGACGGTTGCGTTGCAGGCATCGATGAACCTTCTTGTTGTGACGGGGATGGCGCCGGCGAAAGGCATCGCCTTGCCTCTGGTGTCGTACGGTGGAACGGGATGGATTCTCACCGCATTTTCACTCGGCCTGTTGGTTTCCATCAACCGTACACAGGCCGAGCCGCAGGAGGCGCAAGAGCACGTTCCCGCGGGCCTGCCCGCATGAGCAGGCAGATGGGGATTCTTTTCGCCGGGGGCGGCACCGGGGGGCACATCTTTCCCGGTTTGGCCATCGCGGAGTGCATCCGTGAAGCACGACCAGACTGGCCGATTCAGTTTCTCTGTTCCACGCGTCCCGGTGATGCCTCGATGCTCGGCGCGGAACAACTCGGGTCGAAACCCGTTGAGTTTACGTGCCTTCCAGCTCAGCCCTTCCTGCTCAAACCACGCGGGCTGCTTCGATTCATTGGTTCGTGGGGCGGGGCAGTTCGTTCGGCGCGTGCCGCGATCCGTTCGATGCGGGAGCGTGCCGGCACGGTCACAGTTGTCGCGATGGGGGGCTTCGTCGCGGCCCCCGCCGCTCAGGCGGCCCGTGCTGAGCGTTGCCCGATTTTCATGGTGAATCTTGATGCGGTTCCGGGTCGTGCGAATGCCTGGATCGCCCGGCACGCGACCCATGTCTTCACGACAGCGGAGATCGGCCCGGCGAGTTGGCGGCGAGTCTCACCAATAGTTCGTCGCGCGGCCAGAGCGCCAGGAACTCCGGAGCATTGCAAACGCCTGTTGGGACTGGATCCGTCTCGTCCGGCACTCCTGGTGACGGGCGCGAGTCTTGGTGCTCAGACGATCAATAAACTGATGATCGCCTTGCTCGAAAAGTACGCGCCGATTTTGCGCAATGGGGCCTGGCAGGTGGTTCATCAGAGTGGGAAGTCCGATATTGAAGAACTTCGCGTTTCGTATCGAAACGCGCGCGTAGACGCCGTAGTCGAGCCTTTCTTTCGAGAGATGGGTGTGGCGTGGGGCTGCGCCGAAGCGGCGATCAGCCGCGCCGGCGCTGGGAGCGTGGCGGAAGCCTGGTACAACCGGGTTCCAACGCTCTTCCTGCCGTACCCCTTCCACGCGGATCAACACCAGAAGCACAACGCGAAACCGTTGATTGCAGCGGGTGCCGCGATGGTCGTGGAAGATCGGATCGAGGCACGCGACAACGTCGCCTCCGTCGGCCCTGTGATTGCGGCCCTTTTGACTGATTCCCAACAGCGCGCCGTGATGCGTGCAGCCATGGGGACTCTGGGCCATGCCGATGGAGCGGAGCGCGTCGCCGAAGCATTGCTGACCGATACGTGACAGGCCGCGCGGCCCGTGCGTGCGGTCGCTACACAGCGCCCGTCGCCCGTCGTCGGGCAGGGGAGCGCGACAGCGCTGGTAAGATGGAGAAACCTGATCGTTATTTAGAACGGGTCGAAGGGGCGAGAACTCGTGTTTCTCACGCGGAAACGTGCAGTTTGGCGCGCGCCGATGCGCAGCATGGGTACACTGACACCATGCCAGATGGGGCACCTCTTTCGGCCGCCCCGGCGCGTGAAGCGCGCTGTGTGGCTTGGCACGAGCGCGGGACGGATCTCAAACCCGAACTTCTTGCCGCGCTGAACCGGCCCGGATTCTCGGTCGTGCGATGCGATGATGAGTTCGCTGCGGTGGCACATGTGTGTCGCTTGGCGCGTGACACCCGGACGATTCAGCCCGCCCCATTGGTCATTCTGCTGCTGGTTGATCCCGAGCAGTTGCGGTCTGTCGTGCCCGTTGTCGAGGCTGTCGCACGGCACGCTCCCACGGCTTCGGTCTGGATGTACGACCTGAAGTCTTCACCGCAGTTGCGAACCGTGCGCAGCGCAGACATGGCGCATTGGCGGACCATTGTGTACGAGGCTCCAGATCAGCATGCGCCCGAGATCACGGTGCTCCCGGTTTCGATGCCGCAAACGCCCGCCGTGGGTGTTGAAACGCCGACCGACCCGACGGTGACCGAATCACCAAAAATCGTCATACCACAGCCAAATCACCCCGCCTCGCACATCCTCAGCGATGAGGAACTCGCCATGTTGTTGGATCTTGATCCACCAGAGAAGCCGCGCGACCTATAACCAACGAACCCGAGTAACAAATCGGCGTATGTATCTTTGATGGGGAACTGGGTTCTTTAGAGCCGAGCGGGCCGAAGAGTGTAACCATGGGACGCCGGGTCCGAAAAGAATGCTACACTGGGCGCATGACCCAGACAGGGGTACAGGGCCGTTCTGTTCCGCACGCGGACACCCGCGTCATCCTGGTTGGCAAGACGGGATTGGATGCCGCGTTGCGCCTGGACCACGGGATCGACCTCGTTCGGGTGAGATCGCCCGTGGATGCGATCGGGGAACTCGCGAATCCTCCCGAGTGTGATCATCCCATCGGGCGCGCCGTGGTGGTTGTCGCTCCAGAAGTCGAAGAATCATTGCGACCGCCGGGCGAGGCGGGGCAGTTGCGTGCCGATGCCGCGGCGATCCGTGAAATGGATCGGTTGACAAACTTCATACGGGGTCTGCGTCTTGCGGAGCCTTCGGTGCGAGTGCTCGCGGTGTCGGGGAATGAGCCTGTTCAGGGCGCCTCGGAGTTTGACGGCGCGGTTTCGACCGGGTGGGATCCGCCCGCGTTGGCTCGTTACATCCGTGCCGGAAATGAGGGGGCGCAGCGCCCAACCCAACCTCAGACTCCTGCGCCCACCGGCCCGGGTGATTCGGCCTTGGTTTCGCTGTTGCTGCACGGGCGTGACCTGTTGCCCGCGGCTATCGAGTTGATCCGTGAGCGCACCGGTGATCCGGGTGTGACCTTCAGCATCGAGACAAGCGTGTCCGGACACGAGGTTGCTTGGGAGGGCGTGGTCTTTGGAAGGCTCAGCGGCCGAGGCGCCGACATTCCTCATCATGCGAGGTGGCTGGCCGGGTGGCTGCGCCTGCGCGATCAACAGACACAACTCAAGGCCGCGGCGTTCACCGATCCGCTCACGGGAGCGTGGAATCGGCGGTTCTTTGACCGTCACCTCGCCGCGGCGATGGAGCAGGCCCGAATCCGGAGGCAGACCGTCACGGTGCTTCTGTTCGACATCGACGATTTCAAGAAGTACAACGATCAGTACGGGCATGAAGCCGGTGATGAGATTCTGGTTGAGTCGGTGCGGCTGATGCGCACCGCGATCCGTCCCAGCGACCGGGTCTGTCGGATCGGAGGGGATGAGTTTGCCGTGATCTTCCATGATCCCGAAGGGCCGCGCCGTGAGGGGAGCATGAACACAGTCTCGGTGATGGAAGTCGCCGGGCGGTTCCGCCGGTTGATCCACGAACACCGATTCCCCAAACTCGCGGGCTGTGCGCCGGGGACGCTGACAATCTCCGGCGGCATGGCGACATTCCCGTGGGACGGGGGCACCCCGCAGGAACTTCTCTCAAAGGCTGATCAACTGGCACTCCAGGCGAAGCAACAGGGAAAGAACGCCATCACGTTCGGGCCGGGCTCACAGCGAGAGTGCGGAAAAGTGTGACGAGCCCCAACGCTCCCGCGGACGTGAACATGTTCATACCATCGCTCATGCACGGATGGACTCCGCGGCGGGGCTTGGCGCATCGCGTTGGTATCGGGGTGTCGGTGGTTGTCGCCGCGCTCGCCGTCGGTATCATGCTCTGGCGAGGTGGGAGTTCGTCGGCGAAGGGGCCCGCTCACAGCGAGATCCCGGCCGCGCCCGACATCCGGCAGGTTCCATCCGCTGATGGAGGACTCCGCCAGATGGGCGGGGGCTCGCGCATGAACATCACGATGATGGACCGTGCCGACCCCTCGCGCATCGCCGGAGAGATGCAGGCGGATCGCTCCATCCCGCTGGAGAACAGACGATTCCGCCTGGAGCGACCCCGGGTCTGGATCTTTCTACGCGATGGCCGAACGATCCATGTCGAGGCGGAGCGAGGGGAGGCGATGATCCCCGACGGTGCCGGGGCACGCCCGGAGGACGGTGTGGTGGAAGGCGATGTGGTCATGAGGATGTTCGCGCCGCTGCCGCGGAGCGAGCGGCCCGACCCGCGAACGACTCCCCCTGTGATGAAACTCACGACTCAGCAGCTGCGCTTTGATGGCCGGGCGGGTGAGATCAACTTTCCCGAGAGTGTCGAAATCACGGGCGAACGGGTGGAGTTTTCAGGCGCTGGGGTGCTGATCGTGCTCAACGAGGGTGCCGAACGACTGGAACTCCTGCGCGTGGAGCGGACCCGGTCACTCCTCCTCAAACCTGAGCCGCCGGGCACAAAAACCACGGCGGCACTCCCGGGCGCAACGCCCGCGGAAGTGTCCGATGAAACACCGCAAGCGCCAGTCGGTGAACCGGTCCCTGACAAGGCACCGGTCGAGACGTTGTACGCCCTGTGGTGTGAGCGTGCGGTCAGCGCAACGCAGGGATCGCGCACGCTGACGGGCGACAGGCTTGAAGGATGGGTTCGGTTGCTGGACAACAGCGTGCCGTCGTTGGCGTTGCGGAATGCCGCAAGTGAAACTAGTCGCGGCGCGGCGGCTTTGACTCCCCCGATTGATGCGTCCATGCCGCGGATCGCGGTTGTCACGACGGTGCAGCCGCCCGCGGTACCGACCCAGCCGTTTCATTTTGCGAAGTCCGATGAGCCGCTCCTGCTCCTGTGGGATGGCCCGATGGAAGTCAGGCCGCTGAGCCATGTCCCGCCCGAACTGACCGGCAATGATGCCTTCGTGCGGTGTACTTCGACACCGCCGCGGATCGTGACGATTCTGGATGCGGATTCCGGGGTGATCGGGAAAGGAACCATGGTGGAGTACGCCGCGACTCGGCGTGAGGCCGCCATCGCAGGGGGATCCGGAGTTCCGGCGGTCATTGAACGCACAGGCACTGGCCGTGCGATGGGCGAACGCTTTGATGTTTCGCTCGGCACGGGTCGCGTCCAGGCCCGCGGCTCGGGCGAGGTTCGGAGCGTGTCCGAGACGACCGGAACGGATGGTGAAGATACTTCCCGGGTCATCGCATGGGGCAAGGAGGCCGAGTTTCAGTTCGGGCTGAACGATGACACCATCGGCTCTCGCCTGGAGAAGGCCGTACTGCAGGGGAGCGTCACGGCTGGGGATGGCAAGGGATTTCTCCGCGGAGAATCGGTGACGGCGCTGTTCAAGGCCATCGATGCGGATCGGTCATTCATGGAACGATTGAGTGTCCTCGGCAGTGCCCGCGCGGGAGACGGGAAGGACGGTTCTCTCGCCGCGGAGTCTCTTGAGGTATCGTTTGTCCGCCGCGGCGACACGGACGGGTCGGACCCGATCATGCTGACCGCTCGCGGCGGGGTACGCGGCGAGCGGTTGGGATCGGTGCTGAGCGCCGATGCGCTGGAGGCGAAACTCGACCGGGACGAGCAGGGCGAGTCGTTCGTCGCGAGCGCCGAGGCGATCGGTGCTGTCAGTTTTATCGACAACGAAGGAGTTGAGGCGTACGCGGACCAACTATCCGCGAACCCTGCGGAACAGGTTGTTGAACTACGGGGAGAGAATGCTCGCGCGGGGCAACGCGGCTCCATGGTGCGTGGTCAGTTCATCCGGCTCGACGGAGCGAAGAAGAGCCTCCTCGTTCCCGGCCCCGGTGAGTTTGAACACATACCACCTCCCGCCGAGGGTGAACAGCCCACGACGGCGCGCATCACATGGACGCGGGGAATGACCTTCGATGACTCTGTCGGTACGGTGGTGTGTGATGGAGACGCGGCGGGGGAGCTGCGTCAGGGTCATCTGGCGCGTGATTCCATAAGAGCCGAGTCGATCCGTGTGCAACTCGCCCCGGCGGAACGGGAACCGGGTAGAGATGGGGCACGCCATCCGGTGACAGCGCCGATTCGAGAACGTGGCTCAGGCCCGGCCGATCCTCTCAACGCGGCGAACAAGCGAAAACTCCTCTCGGTTGTGGCGATCGGCAAGGACCCGGCGACTCCGGCCGTGGTCGAAATCCGCAGATACGACCCCGCAACAAGCGGCGGTGAGGCGGTATTGTCCCGGCTGATGTACCTTGAAGGGGGTGAAATTCGCGCGGACAACCAGTCGGGCACGCTCGATGTGCCCGGGGCCGGCAAACTGCTGACTCTTGACAAACGAACGGACAGGGCGGCTACGCCGGGCGAACAGCCTGTGAATGGGGGCATCGCGCTCGACGAATCTTCGGCTCGCGGGTCCGCGCTTTTCACGTGGAAGGAAGCCTTCTCGCTCAACCGCAACGCCGGGACCGTATCAATCCGCGGCGGCACGCGGCTGGTGCATGCAGCGACGGAGGGTGGTGCAGCTCTCGAGGTGGAAGCGGCGGAGATGAACGCACAGGTTTCAGAATCGGTCGCGGGTGGTGGTGGGGGGGAGTCGGGCGGAACAACGGCGGGCAAGGGCGGTTTGGATGAACCTTTCAACGGAACGCTCCGTACCGCCACCGCGACCGGGGGCGTGTGGATGCGCTACCAGCAGAAGGAAGTCTCCGCGGACATCATGACATACGACGCCGCGACACGAACAGTGGATGCGCAGGGCACCAACGGCAACCTGATCACGGCCTTCGACCCCGAGAGCGCCACCCCGATCACCGCGACGCGGGTGGTGTGGAACTTGAATGAAAACAAGTTCCAGTTGATGGGGATTCAGCAGCCCGTGGTAGTCCCAAAGTAGTGCGATCTGACCATTGACATCCGTTCAGGTACTATTTCATGAAATGAGATAGGGCTCGATACGGCAAACCCCTTTGTCTGCCAACTCAGGATCGTGACGGAATGAATCGATGGAGCTTGCCTTCACGGACAGGACGGTGAAACTTACATCCGGTACCATCGCCGTGGCGGCCGCGAGACCCTGAGCGTGTCGGAACGCCCGGTTCGGGTGCCAACAATCAACTTGTCTGTCTCTGGACCACAAGTGGACCGGCGATTGAGCCGAGAAACTCCCACCCCTTGAACGCCGCGGCGGGTGCTGATACACTTCCTTCCCGCGGCACGAAAGGGCTGCGGTTTGCCCGGGGCTTGCGTGCCGAAAAGCACACAAACCAAAGGCAAATGGCTCCCCGCGCCCGAGGCGGGAAGGGTTCCATTCCCTGATAGCTCAATGGTAGAGCGAGCGGCTGTTAACCGCTAGGTTCCAGGTTCGAGTCCTGGTCGGGGAGTTCTGAGAAAGGCCTCGTAGAGAGGCCTTTTCTCGTTAACGGTCTGGGCTTTTCGCCCACCGCGCGTATCTCTCGGGAATCGTGGCACTTCCTGAAAGTCCGCGATTTGCCGGGCGCTCTCGAATCCGAGACATCCTAACGGCGGATCGGTCGCCACGCCGGGGTTGGGGGCCGAAAGTCTCTCCGCGCTCTCAAACTCTCTGGGCGTTGTGGTTAACGCGCTGTCGGGGTGAACGAGGGGTGAGATTCGGACCCTGCGCCGCTCCCCGACCGTTTCGCGTATTCAGAGGCAGACGGCCCGCACCGGACGCGGGCCCCATTCCAGCATCAGGTGCGAAGCCGAGCGCCAAGCGCACGCCCGCACGGATGCATGTCCCCCTTCACGGAGGATGTGACCGTGCACGACACCGCGCTCATGGACGAAGCGTCCGCCCCCACCCTCCCAACTGCCTCGCTTGATCCCGATGCCCCGACGACGCCCGTGGCGCGACTGAATGCCATCGCCGCCATCTTCGCCGAGGGCATCCGCCGCCGGCGACGTCACGTCGCCATTTCGGGGCCGAGCATCGAGCATCAAGAAGGCTCTCCGACGCGACTTGAACTCTCCGAGCATGCCCGCCCTGATGGGTCGCGTGGTTAACGACCACGAGAACGGAGACCCCGGTGGCGATCGATGTGAATGCAGCCGAACGGACCTTGGAACAGATGACGGTGCCGCAGCTGAAGCAGCGGTACGCCAAGGTCTACGGCGAAGAAACTCGCACGCACCACAAGGTGCTGCTCATCAAACGGATTCTCTGGCGGATGCAGGCGCTTCGGGAGGGGGACCTCTCCGAGCGCGCCCGCCAGCGGGCACGCGAACTGGCCAATGACGCCGACCTGCGGCGAAGCCCGCCACGCGCCCAATCGCCGGACGCGCCCAAGCCCCGGGCCAACGGCGAGAGCGTGGTGAGCGTGCCCATCCACACGCGAGAGGACGGGCGGCTGCCGCCACCTGGGACGGTCCTCCGCCGCGAGTACAAGGGCCGCGCCGTGTTTGTCCGGGTGCTGCCCAAGGGCTTCGAGTTTGAGGGAGAGGTCTACCGGTCGCTGAGCGCCATCGCTGCGAAGGTGACCGGTTCGCACTGGAACGGATTCCGCTTCTTCGGGCTCAATGAGCCCGGCACCACGGAGGGCAACGTATGAGATCGTCCATCACTACAGCACCGTCCAAGCAGTCCGGCGTGCCGGCGGTGCGGTGCGCTATCTACACCCGCAAGTCCAGCGAACAGGGGCTCGAGCAGGAGTTCAACTCGCTGCACGCCCAGCGCGAGAGTGCGGAGGCCTACATCGCCAGCATGAAGCACGAGGGGTGGGTGGCGCTGCCGGACCAGTACAACGATGGCGGCTTCACCGGCGGGAACACCGACCGACCCGGTTGCCAGCGGCTCATGGCGGACATCGAGGCCGGAAAGATTGATTGCGTGGTGGTCTACAAGGTCGACCGCCTGTCGCGCTCGCTCCTGGACTTTGCCCGCATGATGGCGGTCTTCGAGAAGCACCGCGTGTCGTTCGTGTCTGTGACGCAGCAGTTCAACACCACGCAGTCGATGGGGCGGCTCACGCTGAACATCCTGCTCTCGTTCGCCCAGTTCGAGCGCGAGATCATCTCCGAGCGCACCCGCGACAAGATCGCCGCGTCCAAGCGCAAGGGCAAGTGGTTCGGCGGCAAGCCAATCCTGGGGTACGACCTCGCGCCCCAGCCCGCGGGCGGGAGCAAGCTCGTGGTCAACGCCGCGGAGGCGGAGCTCGTCCGCGAGGTTTACCACTTGTACCTGGAGCACCGCTCGCTCACCAAGGTGGCCCAGATCCTCCACGCCCGAGGCAGCACGAGCAAGCGATGGACGACGCGCAAGGGCACGGCGGTCGGCGGTCGCGTGTGGGACAAGCACCTGTTGATCAACCTCCTCACCAACCCGGCCTATGTGGGCAAGGTCAAGCACAAGAAGGAGCTGTTCGCCGGCGAACACGCGGCCATTGTCGACGAGCGGCTTTGGCAGCAGGTCTTCCAGACGATCAAGCACAACGGCCGCACCGGCGGCATGCACGTCCGCAACCAGCACGGGGCGCTGCTCAAAGGGCTGATCCACTGCGGGCCGTGCGGGCACGCGATGGGCCACACCTACAGCGTCAAAGACGGGAAGGCTGCGTACCGCTACTACGTCTGCTACGTCGCCCAGAAACAGGGCTGGCACGCGTGCCCGTCGGGTTCCTTGCCCGCCGAGCAGATCGAAAGGTTGGTAGTCGACCGGATCAAGCACATCGGCGGCGATAGCGCGCTGGTCGCCGCCACCTTCCGCCAACTCCAGAGCGGCGTTCGGACGCGAGCTGCGCAAATCGAGAAGGATCAGGCCGCCGGCGCTCGTGAGATCCAGAAGATCGAGACCGAGCTCCGCAAGGTCGCCGCCACAGCGGGCACTGATGCCAACGCCGCCGCCCGTCTGGCCGACCTCCACGAACGCCTGGCGACGGCCAACGAGCGGGCGCGAGTTCTTCGCGCCGAGGCGGACCAGGTCGACGGTGAGTCGATCACCCAGTCCGACGTCGCGGCCTCGCTTCGCGAGTTCGCCGCGACGTGGGACGTGCTCTACCCGCGGGAACAGGCGGCCGTGCTGGCGAACCTTGTCAAACGGGTGGACTACGACGGTGCAAAGAAGACGGTGTCGATCACGTTCCATCCGGCCGGGCTGCGCACGCTCGGCCAAGCACCCGTTGAGCACGAGGAGGTCGCATGAAAGACATGCACGACGTCACGATCGAGTTCCCAGTGCACTTCACGCGGGGGGCGGCGGGCCGGAAAGAGGTCAACGTCGGCGTGGAGCCCGCCGCGTCGCCCGTTGAAGCGGGCCGCGTTCCCCGTGTCGCCCGCCTGATGGCGCTGGCGATCCGGTTCGAGGAGTTGGTTCGGATGGGCGAGGTCGAATCCCATGCCGATCTGGCCCGCCTCGGCCAAGTCACGCGGGCTCGGATCAGCCAGGTCATGGACCTGCTGTGCCTAGCTCCGGACATCCAGGAGGAGTTGCTGTTCCTGCCTCGCATTGAGCGTGAACGGGATGCGGTCAGCGAGCACGAACTGCGCAAAGTGTGTGCCGTATCCGACTGGCGCGAGCAGCGCCGGCGCTGGGGAGAGTTGGCGGACGCTGCACACGGCTCATCGAACTTATGAAAACCCGGCGGAGATCGTGAACTTGGGAAGCGAAGTCTGAGGCATGCAAACTCGAACGACAACCAGCGAGCCTCGCGATCGGGGGGGGGTATGCAAAGAGAGGATGGATGCGGGGATCGAATGGTGCTCCGCCGCTCACGCCGATATTCGCCTCTATCGGGAGGCGAGCGCGTCTCGCGGACCACTCCGCTCGGCCCGATGAGGCGAGTTGAGAATGCCACTTCTCGGCCTCTCGAAGGCCAACCGTCAGCCCCCCAGGCCGCTGTCGGGCTGCTTGTACCCCTCCGCCACGGCTCGCTCGAGTCGGTCAATTTCGTCATTGGTCAACAGCTGGAAGTGCGACTCCCGCTTCCGCTGGGACAACTTCCCGTTGTTCTGCAGGCAGAATCGGATTAACAGGTCGATGTCGCGATCGGGCATGTCGACGATCGCCTGCACGGAGCGCTTTGTGTCGTCGTAGTTCGCCAGGAATGCCAGCTCTTCGACGAGTTCAGTTTCGATGGTCTGCTCGACGAAGGTGAACAGGCTCTCGACCTGCACGGTCATGTCCGGGTACCGGTACCACACGCCGGGATCGTTGTGGACCGTCATGCGCCCCTGATCGTCGAGCGTGTATTCCACCAACCCCAAGAGCGGGCGTGAGAAGGCCTCAAGCGACGCGTCGTACTTGGCGGCCTGCTTGAGCATCGCCGCCGAAACCGGGAAGATCACGCCGTCCGGCACGAAACCTCTCCGACTGAGGATGTTGTGGATGAGGAGACGGTGGATGCGGCCGTTGCCATCCTCGAACGGGTGGACGAACACGAAGCCGTATCCGACGATCGCCGCCTGGACAACTGGATGGACGGAGCCGCGCTCCATCCGTACGTGCGCCGAGATGATCCCCGCCATCAGGGCCGTGACGTGCTCGGGCTTCGGGCAGACGTAGTGCACGCGCTCCTTCCCGATGGAGACCGTCTCGCCGACGTAGTTTTGGCTGTCGCGGTAGTCGTCATCCTTGAACCGAGGGTCCACGATCTGATTCTGGAGATCGATCAGCCGCGGCTTGGTGCACAGGTCCTCCTTTAGAGCGACTCGCAGAAGAGCGATGAATCGCTCAGTTCTGTTCGCGTCCGGCTTGATGTTCTCAATCTCGAAGGACGACTTTGTTTCCTTCGTGTACAGGTAGCTCAGTGCTCGTCGGAGGAGTTCAGGAGAGTACGACGAGATCAGTGTTCTGCACCGGGCGGAAAGATCCCGTGCGATGAACGCCGAAATGGTCTTCGTTCGCCGAATCGTCGGACAGAAGCTTGCATCGCCGAGCAGATTGTTGTTGACACGCTGGCGTCGAATCGGCTCCGCGCGATCGAACGTGAAGTGCTCCTCGCTCTCCAGGAGATCCACGTAGTTTCCCTGCGTCAGGTCGGCAAGCGGGAGACGATCGCCGGTCAGCATCTCGTAGAAGTACCAGATGCGGCGGGCGTATTTCCCGTTCGGCTTCGAGTTGATGTATCTGGCGATCTCGTCCGCCCCGATCGCCGGCAGAAGGACCGCCAGCATGCCAAGGTTCATTCCGTCGTACTTCAGGGCGAACTCGAGGTGGTCTCCTGGACTCGCACCCGGCCAGTACGCAGCCGGGTACGTCTCTACGACCTCGCCCGCTGATGAATCGGTTCGTCGGGTACTACCCTCAGAAATGACGGACCGATGCCAGTTTGGCATCGCGCGGATCGCATATCGATCGAGCAGCGCGGTGTAGCCTGCGGGCCGGGTTGTCGCCTTTGGCTGGTCCATTGCTGACTCCTCAAAACGGATACGTCGACGCCAAAATCGTTACGGAAGGCCATTGTACCGCCAAAACGTTTACGAAAGCGGGGCAAACTCAGTATGTTTGGATTGTGATCGGATTGCTCGTCCCAAAACTGGTACGGAGCACACGGCCTTCGGCACGAACGGTCACCCGCAGTCGGATTTGCTCGCCAGAGCACCGCATCGGCATGGTTCGAAGCCGCCATGCGATCTCCATCGGAGCGCGGCCCGCAGATGCCGTGGCAACTACCCTATTCCCGTGGAAACCAGAGCGATCGGACAGCCGCCATGCGCCTTGACCTGCTTCTCGCATATTTTGGCACGTCGCCAGCGCTGAAGTTGCTGCGGGCACAACACGCGCCGTTCGTGATTGACTTTCTCCACCGGCAATTCAAGGCACCAGGCCGCATCTCGCTACCCGCGTCTGATCTTGTAAGCGCTTTGAACGACTACCGGGAGTCCGTGCAAACAGCCCATCCGGACGCCTTGCGCGACAAACCCGAGCACTACCTGTCCGCTTGGTGTAGTGGGGAAACACGCTGGCTGCACCGCTCCGTCGAAGGGGGCCGGAACGAGCCGGTGTTTCAGTTGACGCCGCACACAGAGGACGTGTTCATATTCCTCGACCGCGCGCTCCAGAAGGACCTGGGGTTCGTCGGCACCGAGTCCCGCCTGCGCGTCGTGATCAGCACTCTGGCCGATCTCGTCGCCGGTGCCTCGCACGATCCCGAAGTTCGCTTGGCGCATCTCCGAGAGGAACGCACAAGGATCGATGATGAGATCGGACAGATCCTGAGAGATGGCGGGGTCGAGGCGCGGTATGAACCGGCAGCGGTGCGAGAGCGGTTCGCCACCGCTGTTGGACTGCTCAAGGAACTGCTCTCGGATTTCCGCGCCGTTGAAGACCGCTTCAAGGAGATCACCCGCCAGGTACAGCGGCGGCAACTTGATGGAAAGGACTCCCGAGGCGAGATTCTTCAGTTCGCGCTCGACGCAGAGGATGTTCTGAAGCAGGACGATCAGGGCGTGAGTTTCTACGAGTTTGTGCGCTTCATTCTCTCGCCCACCCAACAGGAAAAGCTCCAGACGATCATCGCCGAACTCGGGAGGATCGACGAACTTTCGCAGCAATCCGACGGGCTCGCCACGGTGCGCCGAATGGTGCCGTCACTGATCGCGGACGCCGAAAAGGTGATGCGGACCAATCAACGTCTCTCTGCCACGCTGCGGCGACTGCTGGATGTCCGGACCGCGTCGGATCGGCGTCGAGTAACCCAACTACTCGCGGACATCCGGGGTCTCGGTGCCGCCCTTGCCGATGCGCCCCCCGCGGCGATCAGCGCCACGGTGGATGTTGGCGTCCATGTGGCATTCCCGTTCTCGCGGACGTTCTGGAGCCCTCCCGCCGAGTTTGCGAAGATGGACCTTTCGGAGGGACAGGTTGACGATGCACGGCGTGTCGAGTTGTTCAGGATGCTCGCCCAACTCCATCGCCTCGACTGGGCAGCGATGCGACAACGCATTCATGCCCTTACATCCCGCACCGGCAGGTCCATGACCCTTTCCGAGGTGGTGCGGGAGTTTCCACCGGAAGCAGGCATTGTCGAGCTCTTGGGATACATACAGATCGCCAAAGATGACGGACACATCATCAGCCGTGAACGGTCCGAGGACATCCAGGTCGACGGGGCCGTCTCTCGCCGCGTCACCGTCCCGCTGATTGTGTTTCTCCCTCCCCAGGAGACCGCGAATGCCTAACCCCTCTTCATCTCCGATCCCCGAGTTCCGCGAATGGAGCATCGCGGCAGTTCGATTGCTGCAGGGGGTCATCTACGCGGACGAAGACCGGGTGTGGAACCTTTTGCTGTCCAATCGGTCGCAGATTGAGACCTTCTTGGCCCGCTTGGGTCTCACGCTCGTCGTCGACGAAGCGGAGGGATACGCATACGTGCGTCAATGGGGAGAAGACGAGTGCCCGAGTGGGTACGAGCAGCTGCCGAAGCTGGTTCGTCGCAGCCAACTCGGATATGCGCCCACGATGCTCGCCGTGCTGTTTCGGGACGAGCTCCGGCGGTTCGAAGAAGATGATCTTCACAACGAACGATGCGTTGTCGAGATCGACGCCATCTTCGACCAATGGAAGGGGTTCTTTCCCGCCCAATACGACGAAGTGCGTCAGCGCAAGGAGTTCAGCGCCGCCCTGCACAAACTCGATGACCTGGGGTTCGTGCGAAAGTTCGCCGACAATCCCGAAGCGTGGGAAGTCCGCCGCATTCTGAAGGCGAAACTCCCCGCGTCCGAGCTCGAAACGCTGAAACAACAGTTGGCAGCAGCCGCGGCGGCTCGCACGCAGGGGGATTCTGATGCATGATGCTCCGCGACTAACACCCGGCTACCGGCTCCAAAAGCTCGAAGTTTCCAACTGGGGAACGTTCGACAGCAGCCGTGGCACGGTGCATGTGGTCAGGCCCTGCGGCGCTACCACGCTCCTGATCGGCCAGAATGGTTCGGGCAAGTCCACTCTGGTGGATGCCCTGTTGACCCTGTTCGTGCGTCCGGTTGTTCGCAACTACAACGTCGCCGCCGGTGCTCAGAAGACCGAGCGTGATGAGCGGACCTACATCAAGGGGGCGTTCGACCGGCGAAGCCGTGACGAAGACAATCGGGCGGAGGGCCAGTTCCTCCGACCCGATGGACGGCACTACTCGACCTTGCTCGCGACCTTCAAGAACGATCGCGGCGAGGCCTTTACTGTCGCGCAGGTTCTGTACCTTGGCGGTGACGGAGGTGCCGAGAAGGTCTACGCCTTCGCGCAGGGCGAGAAGTCGATCGCCGAGCACTGTGCCAACCTTGCCACCACTGAGCGGGTGCGCCAGCAGATGGAGAAGCGCGGTTTCCGCGCCACCGACAAGTACAACGAGTATCACGGCTGGGTTGCCAAGTTCACAGGCATGCAGCCAAAGGCGATGGATGTGTTCAACCAGACCGTCGCGGTCAAGGACATCCAGAGTCTGAACAAGTTCATCCGTGAGCACATGCTCGAGCCGAAGCCGTGGATGGAGAAGATCGAGACGCTGCAGGCGCACTTCACCCAGCTCACGGAAGCCTATCAAAGCCTGGTGCGCGTCCGTCGGCAGTTCGAACTGCTCACGCCGATTGCGGCGAAGGGCGCAACCTTCACAGCGCAATCGGACGCGTTGCGACTCGCTCAAGCCATGTGCGGTGCCGCAGGTCCGTACTTCCGGGCGATGACGATCGAGCTTCTCGGGCCGGCGGCAGAGTTCCTTAAGAAGGAACTCTCGGCGCTCGTGGTCACCAGGGATCGTCTCGATACGGAGTTGCGGGACGCGGCCGACGAAGAGCGGCAGTTGAAGAATGAGATCGAGAACGCCGGGGGCGAGAGGCTTCGTCAGATTCCGTTGCTTATTAAGCAGCACGAGACCGAGAGCGCCAACCGGCGAGAACGCAGCGTTCGTTTCATGGCTGCGCTGGCCACGACGGGGGTCGCCGCGGATGTGACGGACGACGCCTCGCTGCGCGAGCTGCACCAACGTCTGCCGGAGTTCATCAAGGTCTTGAGCACTCGCGAGGAAGCGCTCCGGCGTGAACATCAGGATGTCGTGCTCGATCGCGGCGATGCGCACCGCGAACTCAGCGAGAGCAAGCGGGAGCTCGAGGCGCTCGGCACCCGCCACACGAAGCTCCCGGAGCGTCATGCGGAGATTCGCCGGCAACTCTGCGAAGCGCTGCGGCTGCCGGACAGCGAACTCCCGTTCGCGGCGGAGCTCATCACCATCCCGACGGAGGAGAAGAGCTGGGAGGCCTCGATCGAGCTATTGCTCCGATCCTTTGCGCTCAGTTTGCTGGTGCCACAGAAGCACTACGCCGTTGTCAGTGCCCACATCGACCGGAACCGGGTCCGTGATGGCCGCGGCGTCGGTCAGAAGCTCGTGTATCTCCGCGTCGGTGGGCGTACTGCGCCACAATCACGCCCTGTCGCCCATTCTCAGTCGTTGCTCCGCAAGGTCAAAGTCAAGGACGGGCACGGCCTTGCGCCCTGGGTGAAGGGGGAGTTGGAGGAACGGTTCGACTACCTCTGCTGCGACACCATCGAGCAGTTTCAGGCTGCTCACGATATGGCCCTTACCCGTGAGCGCCACATCAAGGGAAGGGGCACGCGACACGAGAAAGACGACCGGGATCGCGCGATCGATCCACGCGAGTTCGTTCTAGGGTGGGACAATCGCGAGAAGCGGAAGGCGCTCGCCGAGAACGTCCGGCAGCTCGAAGCCGAACTGTCCTCGATGGATGCCCGGCTGAATAAGTTGAATGCAGAGATCACGGGACTTGACGCTCAGCGCCGCTCGGCGGACGTGCTGCGAGAGACCGCGGCGTACTCCTTGATTGACTTCGCGTCGGAACAAGTCGCCATCGCGGCACTGCGGGAGGAGAAGCGCGCGCTTGAGGAATCGAGCGATGCGTTGAAAACGCTGAAGCGTCGCATCTCCGAAGTCGAGGCAACTCGGCAGCGTCTCAGCGGCGAGCGCGACGATGCTATCCGGCAGCACGAGCGTGCCTCGCAGGATTTGCGCTTTGCGGAGCGCCAGATTTCGGACGCCACCCAGGCCATCTCGACGCTCCGGCAGACGGGCGAATGGTCGCGGCACGAGGAGCTGTTCCCCGAACTTTCCAAGCTCTTTGAAGGGGAGCCCCTGACTGTACACAACGTCACGCAGAGGGAGGCAGGCTTCCTTGCTGACCGGCATGCCGAAGTCGAACGTCTGAAGAAGGAGCTGGAGCCACTGGAGCGTGAGATCTGCAAACTCATGAATCAGTATCTCCGAGACTTTGCAGATCAGCAGGCCGATCTGGACGCATCCATCGAGTACCTGGGGAGCTTCTGTGCCGCGTGCGAGCATATCCGGCGCGAAGACCTGCCCCGGCACGAAAACCGCTTCAAGGAACGGCTCAACGAGAAGGTCACGCAAGAGATCGGCATTCTCAACGGCGCCTTCCAAACCGAGAAGCAGGAGATCGAACAGAAGATCGAGATCCTCAACCGCTCGCTCAGGCAACTGGAGTACAGGCCAGGGACGTACATGAAGCTCGAGCCGCGGGCGGTCCGAGACGTGGAGATCCAGCAGTTTCAGTCCAGCCTGCGCGAGTGTCTCGCCGATTCGTTCGAGGGAACGCTCGCAGCGGATGAGGCGCGCTATGTCCGGATTGCCAAGCTCATCGAAAAGCTCCGCGAGGAACAGCGCTGGCGAGAGAAGGTCACCGATGTCAGGCGATGGTTTGACTTTGCCGCACGAGAGCTTGACGCTGTGTCGGGCGCGGAGCGGGGCTACTACGAGGACAGCACCGGCCAATCTGGGGGAGAGAAGGCCAAACTTGCGTTCACCATCCTGGTCGCAGCGATCGCGTACCAATACGACATCGACCCGAGCCGGCCCAGCAGCGATCGCTTCCACTTTGTGGTGGTCGACGAGATGTTTTCAAAGGTCGACGACCGCTATGCCGAGTACGCCCTGTCGCTCTTCCGGCAGTTCGGGCTTCAGCTGTTGATCGTGGCCCCTTTGGACGCCAAGGCCCGGATCACCGAGCCATACGTGGAGTGCTATCTCCACGTCGTCAAGGACTCCAAGACGCACCAATCGGAGATCTTCAGCATGACGGCGAGAGAGTTTGAGGACACCGTGTTGGGTCGACCCGCGGTGGTGACAGTTTCCCCAGCATCGGCGGCAAGCGTGACTCGATGATTCAGCCCGAAGACATCTCGCGCAAGGCCCTCGCGATCTATCGCGAGTACCTGCGTGCTTGGGTTCAGGGGGATGGTCAGTACTTTCCACGGCGCGTGCCCGCTCAAAGGGACCCGGGACCTGATGTCGTCACCGCGATTGACCAGGTCAGACGGTTGCGCGAGGGTTCAAAGGAAGTGCTCGGGTACGGATACTCCGTGGAGTGGAAGGAGGTTCAGTCGCGGCGGCACGGAAAGAACCTGTTCCCCAGCAAGGTGCTTTTCGCCACCGAGCTTGATCTCTTGCGTGTAATTGGTAAGGAACGGGAGTTCCGAAGGTTCACAGAGGCGGTCACTCGCCTCAGGGCCGAGTTTCCCGAACTGGATTCATGGGTCAGGTCAAACATCGGGGTCTTCACTGACGCCGCGCCAGACCTGGATGGTCTGGTCGAAGTTCTTCGGTACTTCAAGGAGCATCCACGCCCGAATCTATTCGCTCGGGAGCTCCCACTGTCCGTGGACTCCAAGTTCATCGAGCGCCATGAGCGACTCCTCGCGCAATGGCTGGACGTCATCGTGCCGCCGCACGAAGTGCGTGCAGACGAGGACCACTTTGCGCGTCGGTACGGACTCCGCTATCACGAGCCCGACATATTCGTGCGATTTCTCGACCCCGCCGTTCAGGCTGAGCTGGGGATTCCCTACGAGGCTCTGGCGGTCCCGCTGCACACGATGGGTGGTTGGACCATTCGGAACGTCCGCGCAATGATCGTCGAGAACCGCGTGAACCTGATGACTTTGCCGAAGTGCACGCGCACTGTCGCCATCGGCGGCCTGGGGAACGGTGCATCGCTGCTGCGGTATGTCTCCTGGCTCCAGCACGCCCGCGTGTGTTACTGGGGCGATCTGGACAGCGAGGGCTTTGTGATCCTGTCTCGAGTCCGATCCATATATCCGGCGACCGAGAGCCTGTTCATGGATTGCGCGACGCTAGATCTCTTCCGCCACCTCGCGGGCCAGGGCAGCGGGCGTCGCCCTCCCGGGCCCCCAGCAAATCTGACACCATCCGAGGCGGAGGCGTTCAGGATCTGCGATGAGGAAGGGCTGCGACTCGAACAGGAGCGCATTCCACAGGCGGCCGTGGTCGAGGCGTTCGCGCACAGGCTGGGTGCGAGGCATGACGCTCCGATGTCCAGTTCTCTCGTCGCTTCCAAGCGTCAGGTCTGACGCAGGCAGTTGCAGGGAATCAGAAACCGATATACCAAGACACCAACAATCTCTGGCATTCGCCTGCCGAAGTCGCAAAGGCGCATGGTGTGCCCCTTGTCCCCTCACTCCGACGGCTTCCGGGGCGATCCCGCACACCGGAGCCTTCGTCGGTCCGCACCCTTAAGTCCAGCGGATTGTCTCTCTATGAAGAACTGTCGCAGAGATGTAATGCGCTGAGGGTCGGGTGGTTCGGCGATTCGGACGGTGCCGAGGCTGCGCCGTTGGGAATATGTGTGTAGCTAACTGGCTTTGGCATGTGAGCGAGAGTGCGCCACACGAAGGGTCCTCAAGCCGTTCCCCACCACAAGCAGACTCGCCCCGACATCGGCGACCACTGCCATCCACATCGTGGCCACCCCTCCCAGCGCCAGGCCGAAGAAGACGCCCTTGATACCGATGGCAAGTGCGATGTTCTGAGTCAGGATCGCCCCGGCGTGGCGAGATAGCAGCACGAACTCCGGCAGACCACGAAGGTCGTCCTGCATGAGTGCCACGTCAGCAGTTTCGAGTGCGGTGTCGGTGCCTGCTGCGCCCATCGCGAAGCCGATGGTGCTCTTGGCGAGGGCCGGGGCGTCGTTGACGCCGTCGCCGACCATGCCGACGGTGTTTCCGTGCTCCTGGAGCAGGCGTTCGATCTCGGCGAGCTTGTCCTCGGGGAGCATCCCGCCCCTTGCCTCGTCGATGCCGACCGCCTTGGCGATGGCGGAGGCGGTGGTCTGGTTGTCGCCCGAGAGCATGAGCGTTTTCACGCCCAAGTGGTGCAATGACTTGATGGCCTCGACGCTGCTGTCACGGGGCGTGTCCGCAACAGCGATGACGCCGAGCACAGTGCTTGCGGAAGCGACCACCACCGCCGTCTTGCCCTGCAGCTCGAACTGGCTCAACACCGCCTCGACCTCCGGCGAACAGACCTTCCGCTCCTCGGCGAGACGGTGGTTGCCGACGAAGTACCCCTTACCGTCGATGCGTCCTTCGACGCCCCGGCCAGTGAGCGACTTGAAGTTTGCGACGCTCGCCCGCTCGCCATTCCACGCCGCCACCACCGCAAGCGCGACCGGGTGCTGCGAGAGCGCATCCAGACTCGCCGCGATTCGCAGCACCTCGTCCTTGCTCGCGTTTCCGATCGGCTGCACGTCTGTCACGCGGGGCTTGCCCTCGGTGATCGTCCCGGTCTTATCCAGCGCGACGACTTTCAGTTTGCGCCCGTTCTCCAGATGCACGCCGCCCTTGATGAGGATTCCGCGGCGGGCCGCCGCCGTCAGGCCGCTGACGACCGTCACGGGCGTCGAGATCACTAGGGCGCAGGGGCACGCGATCACTAGGAGCACCAGCGCCTTGTACAGCCACGGGTAGAACGGCTGCCCGAACGCGAGCCACGGCACCACAGCAACCAGCACCGCCGCGACGCACACAACCGGCGTGTAGACCCGGGCGAAGTTGTCCACGAATCGCTGCGTCGGCGCTCGGCTCCCCTGCGCCTCCTGCACCGTCCGGATGATCTTGGCGAGCGTCGTCTGGTCCTTGCCGCCAGTGGTTCGGAACTCGAGCACGCCCGACTCGTTGATGGTCCCGGCGAAGACCTTGTCGCCCGCCTTCTTGTCCACTGGCACGGACTCGCCCGTCACCGGGGCCTGGTTGACGCTCGACTCGCCCGCGACCACCACGCCGTCGAGCGCGAGCCGCTCGCCGGGCTTCACCTGCACGATGCCCCCCACGGGCACCTCACCGGCGCGCGTCAGATTCCACGATCCGTCGGGCTGCTTGACGCTCGCCTGGTCGGGGGCCATCGCCATGAGCCCCTTGACGGCGTTGCGGGCGCGGTCCAAGGCCTTGGCCTCGATCAACTCGGCGAGGCCGAAAAGAAACGTCACCAGCGCGATCTCCGGCCACGCGCCGATGAACGCCCCGCCGACGATCGCCACCGTCATCAGGAAGTTGATGTTGAGCGTGAAGGTCCGAAGCGCGACCCAGCCTTTCTTCAATGTCGGCAGGCCGCCGAGCAAGATCGAGAGGACCGACGCCGCGATCACCGGGGCCGAGGTCTCCTTCACACCCGCGAAGTACATCGCCTCCGCGCC
>DDSA01000229.1:0-178 GCA_002343715.1 Phycisphaerales bacterium UBA2402
GCTCTTCCGATCTCGTGGGCGACGGCGAAGGCGACGCCGCAGGCGGCCGTGCTGGCCGCGGCCCCGGGGGACGAGGTGTGGATCGCGGCGGGAACGTACGACGGTCCCGTGCGCGTGCCCGCGGGCGTGAGCCTGCTGGGCGGTTTCGAGGGCGGGGGGAGCAGCGCCGATGAGCGGG
>DDSA01000229.1:397-2825 GCA_002343715.1 Phycisphaerales bacterium UBA2402
GCGGCGGTTTCGAGGGCGGGGAGAGCAGCGCCGATGAGCGGGTGCGCGGCGCCAACGAGACGATCGTGCGGTTGCCCACGGCGGGATTGGGAGCGGTGATCCGACTCCTCGGCGAGCCCGATGAAAGCACGGTGATCGACGGGCTGACCATCACGGGTGGCCGCCCCAACGGGGCCAACCCGAACGCCGGCGGGCTGGAGTTCAGCGGCGGCTCGCCGATCATCCGCCACAACATTTTCCGCGACAACTCGTCCCAGAACTACGGCGGCGGCG
This sequence comes from Phycisphaerales bacterium UBA2402, assembly GCA_002343715.1. Taxonomy (GTDB): domain Bacteria; phylum Planctomycetota; class Phycisphaerae; order Phycisphaerales; family UBA1924; genus UBA2402. Next base: position 671 of record DDSA01000229.1, read on the forward strand.
TGACGTTCTACGAGGGTTCGCCGATCATCGAGCACAACACGTTCATCGGGAACCGTTCGCGTGGCGGGACCGATCTCTTCGAGGGCGGATGCGGCGGGGGGGCGATCTGGTGTTACGGCGGCGCGCCGGTGGTGCGGTACAACGAGTTCCGCTCCAATCGGGCGGACGAGCCGGGCGTGTTCTTCTGGGCGGAGGGCGGCGCGATCTGGCAGTACGAGGGTCTGCTCACCCTGATCGGCAACACCTTCGAGTCGAACTTCTCCGAGGACTCGGGCGGCGCGGTGTGGCAGTACGAGGGCGCGCTGACCGCCGCGAGCAACGTCTTCGCCGGGAACATCGCCCAGGGCGAGTTCGGCGGGGCGATCTGGTGCTACGCCACCGACATGTGGGTGGCCAACAACACCTTCGTGAACAACAGCAGTCTGCTCCAGGGCGGCGCCTTGTACTGTTTCGAGGGGCCGATGCGCATCTCGAACAACATCTTCGCCGGCCACGATGAGGAGCAGGCGGTGACCACCGACTCGGGCACCGGCACGGTGACCTCCAATCTCTTCCACGACAACTTCTCGGATCACAGCGTCGCCCTCATCCCCGAAGGTTCGATCTCCGGCGATCCGCTCTTCACCAACCCGAGCGACGGGGACTACTCCCTGCTGCCCGGCTCGCCCGCGATCGACGCCGGCGATGCGGGCGAGGTGCCCGGCGAAGCGACGACCGACCGGGAGGGCAACCCGCGCCTCTCCGGCAGCAGGCCTGATATCGGCGCGTACGAGTTCATCGGCGGGGCATCCTGCCCCGCGGACTTCAACAACGACGGCGGCGTGGACGGCGCGGACGTCGAGGCCTTCTACCTCGCGTGGGAGGCGGCGCTGCCCGAGTCCGATGTCAACCAGGACGGCGGGATCGACGGCGGCGATGTCGAGACCTTCTTCGTCGCGTGGGAGAACGGAGGCTGTTGAGCCGGCGCGGCTTTAGGGCGCAGCGAGTATTCGCTGGGCTTCCGCCCGCAGGACCGAGTTGGATTCGAAGGTCGCGTTACCCGGGGAGGACATCAGGGCCTTGCCCCGCTCGAGGCAGAGACCGGCGGCTTCGCGGTCGCCCCGCGCGGCGAGGATAAGGGCGCGGACGAACTGATGCGTCGCGCTGGGGTTGGCGGCGCTGTCCGCCGCGCCGGCCTGGTCGCTGGCGGCGAGGGCTTCATCGGCGCGGCCGCGCCGGTGCAGGGCGAGGGCGAGGGTGTCCCAGTAGTAGGAATACGTCGGGAGAATTTCGGTCGCCCTGCGTGCCTGACGGACGGCCCGCTCGACCGCGGGGTCATCGGCTTTGCCGTCGAGCGCGGCGAGGAAGGCCGTGTTCACCATCAGCGTGGGCATCTCACCGTCGGTGATTACCATGGCTTCGACCGCGGCCCGGTCCTCGCCCCATTGATCACAGAGACGGCGGGCCTGCTCCAGGCGCTCTTCGACGAGCGCATCGGTGGTCAGTCGGTTGAAGACCGCGCGGGCGCGGCGGCGCAACTCTCGCTCGGCCAGGCCGCACGACGGCGGGCCCGTCTCGAACCGCATCAGTTCGTCCAGCGCGCCGGCGATGAGCGTGCGGCCATCGGGCGTGAAGCGAGCGAAGAAGCACACCCCCGCGGCGGAGCGGGGCAGCACGACATCGGCGTTCGAGACCCCGCCGAGCAGGTGGATCGCGCCCTGCGATTCGCCGATGACGAAGCCGCGACCATCGGGCATGAGCGAGACGCTGGTGACGCCGTTCTCGCTCACGGAGCGTTCCCAGACCGGTGTCAGGTCGGGAAGCCTCCACGCGGCGAGTGAGCCGTCCATGTCGGTGCTGTAGAGCGTTCGCACGTCGTGGGCGAAGCACAGGTCGGTGATGCGGCCCCGGCGCGCGGTCGAGACCGCGAGCGGCGTGTCGGTCCGCGCGTCCCACAGACGAATGGAAGCGTCGTCCCCGCCCTGCGGGATCATCACATCCTGCAGGATTCGTCCTTCGCCAGAGCCGGTGGCGAAGAACGCGCCGTCGGGGCTGAAGCGGATCGCGCTGATCGGGCTGCCGTGGCGCTGCGGGAGCGTCCGCGCGGACGCCCATCCCTCCGCCGCGTTCATCCGCACCAGGCGCCCGTCCGCAGCGCCGAGATAGAGAGATCGGA
>DDSA01000214.1 GCA_002343715.1 Phycisphaerales bacterium UBA2402
CGGTCCGCGCTCGTTCGGACGCTGGAACGGCCCGTGCGGCTCACCCCCGGCGTTGAACGGGGGCCGGCGGTCTTTGCCGCGGACCTTCTGAACGCGGCGGGGGATGAGCGGTTGGCGACCCTGGTCCTGGATGCGGACGGTGCGCGGGCGGTGGCCGATGCGCTCGGCAATGCGGTCTTCGGCGTTCGTGGAGCGGGGGCCATCACCGCGCGCGAGGCGGCGCTGGTGGAGTTCGTGTGCCTCGATGTCCTGGACCGGGTGCTGACCGCGGAGCCAACGCTGCCGACGGTTGTGCTGAGCGGCGTGCGGGCGGGGCCGGAGGCGGAGGACAGCCATGACGGAGCGTGTGTTCCGTTCCGTGTGTCGGTCGGTGGTCGCGCGGGCGGTGGTGCCGTGTACTTGGCGCGGTGCGGCGAGGGGCCGCCCCCGCTCGGGGCCGGGATCGGGGTCGGAGGCACGGACACGGGGGAGGTGTCGGTCTGTCTGGCCCTGCCATGGTTCGCGCTGCCGGAGGTTGAACGTCGTTCGATGGCGCCGGGCGATGTGGTCCTGCCCGGCCTGGCGGGCTTGATGAACGCGACCGGGTGCCGGTTGACGACCGCATCGGGCTGGACACTCTGCGATGCGGCAATCACGCGAGACGCCGCGGGCTCACTCGATCTTCGGTGCGGTGAGCTCCGCATCCGGCCCGACTATCCCTTGGATGAAGCCCCCGACGGGCACGTCTGGGCGTGCCTGCGCGTGGGTGAAGCAGCGGTCTCACGAATGGACCTGCGCGCGTGGGGCGAGGGCCGCGAGGTCTCGCTGGGCAAGCGGCCCGGTTCCTGGGCGGGGCTTTGGATGGGCGATCGGTGCGAAGGGGTGGGCGAGTTGGTCGCGGTCGAGAACGAGATCGGGCTGCGGCTCACGGGGGCACGCGCCGTATAGAGTTGCCCGGCTCGAGTCGAGGTACCGTGCAATCAGCCCTGTTCATTTCTGTGGTGTTGAGCGTGAATCTTCCGCTCTCAACGGCTGCAACGCGGCCGATACCCCTGCCCTCGTACGGCGAGGCGGTCATGAGGACGCTCATCGCGCTGGTGGTGGTGGTGGCGCTGCTGCTCATCGCGGCGAAGGTATTGCCCCGGTGGTTGCGTGATCGGCGGGCGAAACCCTCGGGCGGTCCCATCGAGGTCGTCGCGGCGCACCCGATCGAGCATCGACGGACGATCTATCTGGTCCGTGTGCGGGGGCGCGAATACCTCGTGGGCAGCAGCGAGGCGGGCCTGCACGCGCTTTCGGGCGGGCCGGTGGATGGCCCCGGCCCGACCTTTGCGCAGGTTCTGGCCTCGGAGAAGGCTTCTGCCGCCACGGTGAATGATGGGAGGCAGGCATGAGCATCTCTTCGCTGGTCTCGTCCGACGCCATCCCCATCGTCGCGATGGCGGCGGGTCTGCCTCTCCTGCTCGTGGCTTCCACGGCGTTCGCCAAACTGGCGATCGTGATCTCGGCCCTTCGCTACGCGCTGGGCACGCCGCGGATGCCGCCCAACGCCGTGGTGATCGGCATCGCCCTGGTGCTTTCGATCCACGTGATGTGGCCGGTGGTCAGCGCCGCGGCGGCGGGCTTCGAACAGGCGGGACCGGACGTGTCGGCGAGGGCGGCGGCGGTCGCAGAGCCGCTGGCGGTTTTCGTCCGCAAGAACGCCCGCGAGAAAGACGCGGCGCTGTTCCGCGAGATGCGCGAGAAAGCGGCGGAGAAGGCGGGTCAGCCGGCGCTATCAGGCCCGCTCGCCGATGGCCTCTCGGTCTACGCGCCGGCGTTCGTCCTGACGGAGTTGACGGAGGCGTTCCTCGCGGCGTTCCTGATCTGTGTTCCGTTCCTGGTTCTTGATCTGGTGGTGTCGAGCACGTTGCTGGCGGCGGGGGCGCACATGCTCAGCCCCACGGTGATCTCGCTGCCGCTCAAACTGCTGCTCTTCGTGCTGATGGATGGGTGGACGATGATCGTGAAGGGGCTGGTCATGGGGTACGTGTACTAAGGCGTGTGGCGTCGGCATGATTCAGGGCCGTGCATCAGGAGGGTTGTTTGACACTGACTGACATCGCAGCACAGGCGTTGTATCTCGCGTTCCTTCTCGCCGCGCCCTTGGTGGCGGCGGCGGGGGTGGTGGGGCTGGTGGTGAGCGTGCTGCAGGCCGCCACGCGCCTGCAGGAGCACACGCTGACGACCATCCCGAAGATGATCGCCCTGGGCATCGTGATCGCCGCGGCGGGGGCGTGGATGTTGCGCGAGCTGGTGACCTTTGGGACGCGGGTGTGGGAGGGGTTGGCGCATGTGGGGTGATGCGGCGGACCACGTGGCGCTGGCGGTGGCGAGGGTGCTGCCGGTGGCGGTCTGCTCGCCGTTGGTCGGGGGGCGGGCTGTGCCGCTGGCCATCCGCATCGCGGTCGGAGTCTTGCTCGCCATGGCCGTGGCCGCTGTGTCGCCTACAACGACGGCCGGCGGGCCGTTCGTGCTGCTGTTGGCAAAGGAGTTCCTGGTCGGGATCACTCTGGCGATGGGTGTGCTGCTCTTCTTCGAGGCCCTCGCCGGGGCGGGAGCGCTTGTCGATGCCGCGGCAGGGCGGATGTCATCCGGTGTACACGCGACCATTGATTCACCGCACGAGTCGCCGATGGGGACCTTCGCAAGACTCTTCGGCTTGGCGTTTTTCTTCTCGCTGGGCGGCGGGCGGATGGTGGTACGGACGCTGGCGGACGCGGGGGCCGTGTTGTCGGTCGGGGCGGTTGATCCCACGGGGATCATCGCGGCGGGGGCTGCGTATTTCCAGACAGTGCTGTTGCTCGCGGCCCCGGTGTGGATCGCGCTCCTTTTGGCGGACCTGACGTTCGCCGCGGCGGCGAGGGCGCTCCCGCCGATCAACGGGTTCTTTCTGGGCCTGTCGTTCAAGCCGCTGCTGGCGGTGCTCCTGTGCGGTCTGGTGCTGCTGGGCGCGATCGAGTCGAGACTTGCGGACCTCGGGCCGACACTGCGCGGTCTGGCGAGCGGGGGGGGCTCCCCGTGAGCGCTCGCAGCGAGCCTCCGTCCGCTCGATCGTTGCGGGCCGCCAGGGCGATGGGCTGGGTCGCGTCTTCGCCCATCCTCACGGGCGGGATCGTGACGGCGGGGGTCTCGGGGGTGGGGGCCTGGCGCGCGCCTGGCAGGTGGGAAGAGCACCCGTTTGAACTCCAGTCCCCTTCTAACTTCGCA
>DDSA01000256.1 GCA_002343715.1 Phycisphaerales bacterium UBA2402
ATGCTGATCGACTTCTTCCTGCACCTTCGCGAGCGGCGCCTGCCGGCCACGGTCACCGAGTACCTGACCTTGATCGAAGGCCTGCGTGCCGGAGTGTGCTCGCATTCCATCGACGATTTCTACGCCTTCGCGCGCCTGTGCCTGGTGAAGGACGAAGCACACTTCGACCGCTTCGACGTGGCTTTCGCCGAGTACTTCCACAACGTCACCCAGTTGCCCGGACTCGAAACCGCGCTGCCGGAAGACTGGCTCAAGGCGATGATGAAGCGCCATCTCAGCCCGGAGGACAAGGCCCGCATCGAGAAGCTCGGCTGGGACAAGCTCATGGAAGAGCTCAAGAAACGCCTCGAAGAGCAAAAAGGACGCCATGAAGGCGGCTCGAAGTGGATCGGAAGCGGCGGCACCTCGCCGTTCGGCAATGCCGGCTATCATCCCGAAGGCATCCGCGTCGGAGGCGAATCGGCGGGCAACCGCACCGCGATCAAGGTCTGGGACAAGCGTGAGTTTCGCAACCTCGACGACAGCGTCGAGCTCGGCACCCGCAATATCAAGGTCGCACTGCGCAGGCTGCGTCGCTTCGCGCGCACCGGCGCGGCCGAAGAGCTCGACCTCGACGGCACCATCTCCGCCACCGCGCGCAACGCCGGATGGCTCGATCTTTTGATGCGCCCCGAACGCCACAACGCCGTCAAGGTGCTGCTGTTCCTGGACATCGGCGGCTCGATGGACGATCACATCCGCCTGTGCGAAGAGCTGTTCTCGGCCGCGCGCAGCGAATTCAAGCACCTCGAGCACTACTACTTCCACAACTGCGTGTACGAAACCGTCTGGCGCGACAGCCGCCGGCGCCACAGCGAGCGCATTCCGGTACCCGACCTGCTGCACAAGTACGGCCCGGACTACAAGCTCATCATCGTCGGTGACGCGACCATGAGCCCGTACGAGATCCTGCATCCGCACGGCTCGATCGAGCACATGAACAAGGAGGCCGGCGCCACCTGGCTGCGGCGCCTGCTCGATGCGTGGCCGTCGTCGGTGTGGCTCAATCCCGAGCCCGAGCGGCTATGGCCGTACCGCAAATCGATCGAGCTGGTCCAGCAGATCATGGGTGGCCGCATGTATCCGACCACCCTGAGCGGCCTCGACGCCGCCATCCGCAGCCTTTCGCGCAAGCACTAGCCGGCGCCACGATCGGCGCAAGACGTGGCCGATGGCCTATTCGGTGAACGGGATCGGCTGCATGCCGAAACCCTCGTCCATGTCGCGGATCTGCCCCAGCAAGACATCGAGCGCGGTCTGCAGCCGCAACAAGTCGTCGCCCTCGAGCATGCGCAGCGCCTCGGGCAGCACGCCGCGTGCCGGCGACGGCGCGCGCGACAGCAGGTCGCTGCCCTTGTCGGTCAGATACAGCCGCACCACCCGCTGATCCGTGGCGGTACGTTCCTTGCGGATCAATTCAGTCGATTCCAGCTTGTCGATCATGTTCGACGCCGTCGACTGGTGCAGCGCCATCAAGTTGGCCAGTTCGCCGACCCGCAGGCCCGGTCGCTCGGCCAGTTCCTGCATCGCCCACAGCTGCGCGCCGGTGACCCCGCTCTGGCGCTCGATCCACTGCGAATGACGCTGAGCAGTCCTGATCACCACCCTGAAACGTTGTAGAACCGACAGGGGGGTCGCTTCGGAGGGCAACTTGGGCGTGCTGTCGGCCGAGGTTGCGGGTCTGCGTGACATAAATGAAACTCCCTTGGAGAATAGTGTTGCGACGATTACAAATGCGATATGCAGTAGCGTATCGTATCGAAATTCAACCCGGTGTGTAGCGGCAATCCGCACACGTTCGAACCCGCCGCTGCCTGATCTCCTTCCCGCACATCCGAACCGTTACGGCATGCCCGACACCAAGCAATCGCCCCTCCAACAAGCATTGTCCCAGGTCAAGCGCGGCGGCAAACGCTACGCGCTGCCATGGCTTTCCCTGCGTCGCTGGCGCCGGCGCTTCATGCTGGTGGCGGCGGCCCTGTTGGCGGGCCTGCTCGCGATCCTGTTCGCGCTGGGTGCGGACCACGCCATCGAACTCCACCACGCGCTGATGCAGAAGGTACCGTGGCTCACGCTGCTGATCGCCCCGGCGGGTTTTGCGCTGCTCACCTGGATCGCGCGGCGATTCGTGCCCGCGACCCAGGGCAGCGGTATTCCACAGGCGCTCGCGGCCTCGCTGAGCGACGACCGGCGCGTGCGGCGCAAGCTGCTGTCGTTCAAGATCGCGATCTCGAAGATCTTTCTCACCCTGGGCGGACTGCTGTGCGGTGCCTCGATCGGCCGTGAGGGGCCGTCGGTGCAGGTCGGCGCCTCGATCATGCACATGCTCGCCAGCCGCCGCCGCAACCGCAGCGTTTCGAGCCAGGATCTGATCATCGCCGGCAGCGGCGCGGGCGTGGCGGCGGCGTTCAACACGCCGCTCGGCGGCATCATGTTCGCGATCGAAGAAATGTGCCGCCATCGCGCCTTCCATGCCAACAGCGCCACCCTCACCTCGGTGATCTTCGCCGGCCTGATGTCGCTCGCGGTCCTGGGGAGCTATACCTACTTCGGCCGCGCCGCCTCGTCGCTCGACTGGAGCGCCAGCCTGTGGCCCACCCTCTTCTGCGGTGTGGCGGGCGGGCTGCTGGGGGGCCTGTTCAGCCGCCTCCTGATCGCCTCGTCGCGCGGGCTGCCGGGCTGGATCGGTCGCCTGTCGGACAAGCGCCCGATCGTCTTCGCCGCGCTGTGCGGCCTCGGAACGGCCGTCGTGGGCCTGTCGACCGGCGGCCTGACCTACGGTACCGGCTACGCCGAAACCAGGGGGGCGCTGGAAGGGTCGGCCGCCCTCCCGATCTACTTCGTGTTCGCGAAGCTCTTGGTGATCTGGCTGGCGTTCATGAGCCGCATTCCCGGTGGAGTGTTCGCGCCGGCGCTCGCGGTGGGGGCCGGCATGGGCGCGAACATCGCGATATTCCTGCCGCCCGAGCAGGCGACGGCGATCCTGACCCTGGGCATGGTGGCGTTTCTGGCCGGCATGATGCAGGCCCCGATCACCTGTTTCGTGATCGTGATGGAGATGACCGCCAATCACCAGATGCTGATACCGCTGATGGCGGCCTCGGTCATCGCCCACGGCATCTCGCGCTCGGTCAGCCCGGTCTCGCTCTACCATGCCCTGGCCCAGACCACGCTGCGCCGCGTGACCGCCGAGGTCCGCAAGCTCGGTCTTCAGACCGCGCTGACCGAAGAGGAGATCGAGAAGCTCGCGGGGAAGTGGCGAGACAAACTCAAGCAACCCGAAAAGGAGGTTCGCAACCTCGCTAACGATATGAAGAAAGCCATCGAGGGTTTCGCGGACGACGCTGCCAATGCCTTTGCAGATTTCGCCTTCGGTGCCGAAGTGTCCCTCGGTGATCTGCTGAAGAGTTGGGGCAAGACGCTTCTCGCGATGGCCACAAAAGCCCTCATCTTCAAGCCTTTGTTTGACAGTTTGGGTGACGGTAGTGGTAAGTGGTTCGGGACAACAACGGCTGGCCAGGTATCCACGGGATCAACTTCCGGGCTTGCCGAGGGCGGCCCGGTGACTGGCGGCAGTTGGTCCTGGGTAGGCGAGCGAGGCCCAGAACTCGTCCAGTTCGGCCGATCTGGCTACGTCTATCCCAATGGCGTTATGCCGGGCGGCGGCGCCGTGGTCCAGATCATCGACCAGCGCGGGAGCGGCGCTCGGCCGGAAGTGTCCCAGGGCCGCGGCCCAGACGGGCGGCAACTGATCAAGGTGCTGATCCGTGATGAGGTCCGGGGCATGATATCGGACGGCTCATTGGACCGATCGATGGCGTCAACCTTCGGGCTTGGGCGGCGCGGCACAGCACGCTGAATCGGAGTACACTTTCGCATGGACCCGTCGGGAGGAATGCCATGCGGATTGCGGTGATAATCGCGTTGTTGGCCGTAACTTACGTCCAAACAGGTTGTGTCGGGCCCTTCGCCCCCGCTGGTATCTACGCGAAATCTGACAGCGAACTCGAGCGCGAATCTACCGGCGATCTGGCTCGTACATATGGCCAGCAGCGTGGTGGATGGCCAGGAAAGCCGGAGCGGTTCGAGACGGAGCTTCGTCGCCGGAACGCTTTCACCGCTGAGCAGTGGTCCCGCATTCAGAAGCGGAATGTCCGTCAAGGGGACACCAGCGAATTTGTACTCGCGGCGTGGGGTCCTCCGGACGACTCCCTTCACCAGACCAGTTCAAATGGTGCCTCTGCCCTTTGGATCTACTCGTTCAAAACCACCAGACCGGAGGCCCGAGGCACGGTGTACTTCGTCGGGAATTCCGTTTCCAGCATCACGCAATAGGAAAAGAGGACCAATGGCGATTCCGACGGAAGCAGATTTTCAGCACGCAAGACGACAGGCCGAGTTCGCGGCGGCCCAGCCGGTTCGCATCGTGACCGGCTCATCAGAATTCTGGGGACCAACCGACCTTTGGAAGATCATCGGCGGTGTGACCGTCGGCGTCTTCGTGGGCCTGTGGCTTTTCGCGCTGACCTTTGAGTGGGTGACCAAGCACCGCCTCAGTCGCGCTGTTGAGCAGAAGAGCAACGCCATCTACTCGCCCCGCTGACCCGCCATGCCCTCCCCCTTTCACCCCCAACCCATCCGCGACGGCAAGGCTCTGATCTGGGCGGTGGTATCAGGCAGCGACATCGTCGCGGCCTCGACCCGCAAGGCGGACCTGGTGCCGATCTGCCGACAGTTCGAGGATGGCAGGATTGTCCGTGTCGAGGCGGCGGTGCCAGTCAATCGAACAGAGCGGCTGGTCAGCGTGCGGCGGCCTTCTTCCCGGCCTTCTTGAACGCCTTGGCGAGCTTGTCGATGGTCTCGACTCCCGCCGAGTGCTTCCCGGTCTCGATGCGTGAGATCGTCTCCTGGCGGACGCCGGCGAGGTTGGCGAGGTCCTGCTGGGAGAGGCCCAGTTCCCGGCGCTGCCGGATGATGTCGCGGGCGATGGAGACGCGAGCGTACTCCACCGCGGGCATGTTCCCGTCTTTGTCGGCCTGTGGGAACGCGGGAAGGCCATCATCCACGGAAGCCCGACCTGCGGCCTTGGTCAGGTCGTTGTAGTCGCGCTCGGTCATCACCACCAACCTCGCTCCGTCGATCTCGATTGTCTGAGTCCTCAACATGCTGCACCTTTCTGACCCCTTGGCCGATTCACTCGTAGAAACCGTCTCGATGCCCGACCTTCACGACCGTCACGATGTAGATCACGGGTTCCCCCTCCGCCTTCACCGTGAACTGAACGCGGTAGTCGCCGGTGCGAACCCGGTACTGCCCCGCGAGTTCGCCCCGAAGCGGCTTGGCCCCGCTGACCTGCGGCCACTTCGCAAGCCGCTCGAACACGACCTTCATGCGCTCCTTGATCCGCTCGGGAAGCGACTCGAACTGCTCGCGGGCCTCGGCGGTGATGAGCACGGTTGCCATGACATGATTATGACACGGCTATGATGCGTTGTCAAGGTATATGCGCGAATTCCGCGCTGATTTTCTAAGGGCGACCGGAGCGGGTAGTATCGCCCAAGCCGCCGTGGACCGGCCGGCGAGTCAGAAGGCAATGGCGGACGTGATATGGCCTGCCGGGCTGCCGCAAGCCCCCCAGGTCGCCAGGTACAGCCAGGTCGATCAGGACCGCACCGTCCGCACGTCGATGGACGTGGGGCCGGCCAAGGTACGCCGCCGCGCCACGGCCGCCATCGAGACGTGCGAAATCGAGCTCAGCCTCACCCGCGCCCAGGTTGCCACCCTCAAGACGTTCTTCCGCGACTCGGTCTTCGCGGGCGCCGTTCCGTTCGAGTGGAAACACCACGAGACGGGCAACCAGATCGACTACCGCTTCACCGGCCCGCCGACCTTCACGCCGCGGGCTTCGCGGCAGGCCGGCACCGAGTACTGGACCGCCGCGTTCCAACTGGAGGCGATGCCGGGGACGGAGATCACCGTCATTCCGCCGCCGGACCCGCCGCCGCCGGAACCAGGCGAGCCGCCCGCTCTCTTCACCGAAGAGCCCGAGCCGGGCGCCAACGCCCGCATGGAATCGGACCTGCAGCCGTGGGCGGTCATGTACTTCGACGAACCAGACGTCATCACGCCGGCCCCAGATGACGAACCGCTGGTCTTCGTCAGCGACCCGTTCCCCGAGGAGGAGAACCTGGCGATGGCGATCATCGGCGTGGACGCCGACGCCAGCGGGGCCTCGGGGTCGATTTCCGACGCGGGCACGGTCAACGGCGGAGTGTCCTGACCACCTCACCCCCTCACCACACAGGAGCAGCAATGGGAACCAAGATCATCGTCTCAACCAACACCGACATCGCCTGCGGAGCAGCGTCTCCCAAGACGGTCCTGGGCTACAAGGCCCCCACCGGCATCGCGGCCCGAGTCCTGCGTTACGGCGTCTCGTTCGACGGCACGAGCAGCACCGACGCCCGCGCCACGATCGACTTCCAGAAGAAGCCCTCCTCCGCGGGCACGGCGACGGACATCTCTACCGAGATCGCCACGGCGTCTGGTCTGACGACCTCGCTGGGCAACGCCTACCAGAACTACTCGGCCGAGCCTGGGAGCGACGCGAGCACCCGCGTCCTTCGTCCCCACCGGATGGCCCCCACCGGCCCCTTCGAGACGCTCGCCGGGATTGACCTCGGCCCGGCCGAGCAGATCGGCCTGCGGGTCTACGGGGCCAGCGGCAAGACCTGCCGGGCCTGGATGGAAGTGGAACTGGGCTGAACCAGGTTGATCACGCGGTCATGACCAGTCAGGACCAATGCCCCGCACTCTCTCCACCACCGCCCGCCGCGCCCTCTACGCCCAGGAAACCGGCGAGGTGTTCCTGTTGCTCCTGGCGATCAGCCACCCATCGCTCCCCGAGCCGATCCGGGTGGTGAACAACAACCAGGACGTGGTGAGCGGCGGGATCACCTACCAGCGGTTCCCTTTCGAGCTCGCCCTCCCAAACGACTCGGATGAGGCGCCGCCCACCGTCACCCTCCGCATCGCCAACGCCGATCGGCAGATCGTCCAGGCGGTCAGGAGCCTCGCCGGCGAGGCGATGACGGTGGAACTGTCGGTCATCCTGGCGAGCAGCCCCGACACCATCGAGGCGGGGCCGTACCGCTTCACCCTCCGGGACGTCTCGTACGACGCGGCGATCGTGGAGGGGACACTGCGGTTCGAGGATGTCCTGAACGAGCCGTTCCCTGCGGACTCCTTCACCCCGGCCCGCTTTCCAGGTTTGTTCTGACCCGCACCCATGGCGCGACTGACCGACGACATCCCCGCCTGGGCCGGCAGGTACATCGGCATCCCGTTCGGTGAGAATGGCCGGGATCGCGCCGGCGTGGACTGCTGGGGGCTGCTCCGGCTTGTGTACGCCGAGCGGTACGGCATCTACCTCCCGTCCCACCACGACGGTTACCAGGGCACGGAGGATCGGCCAGGCGTGGCGGCGGTGCTGGGGGCCGAGTTGGACGAGGGGGGGAACTGGCGGCCCGTCCTGGGCCATCCAGGGGCCGGCGTTGAGGTCGGCGACGCGATGCTCTTCCGCGCCGGGGCGAGCGACCTGTGGCATGTGGGCGTGGCGATCGCCCGCGGCAAGATGCTCCACTGCCGGCGCGGGAGCGACTCCTGTATCGAAAGGTGGGACGAGGGCATCTGGACGCCGCGGTTCCACGGAGCGTTCCGCTTCGCGGGGCCGGTGCGAATGGCCGGGCGGGTGTCGCCGCTCAAGCCGGCCATCCTCCAGGTCACACTCCCCGCCGGCGGGACGATCACCGACATGCTCGCCGCCGCGGCGGTCCAGCCCTCGCCGTTCCTGCGGATCTGGATCGGGGACCAGGAGATCGGTCGCCAGCACTGGGCCCGCGTGCGGCCAAAGCCGGGCCGGATGGTGACGGTCGCCGCGGTCCCGGCGGGCGGTGGCAACGGCAAGGCCCTGCGGATCGTGCTGATGGTGGCCGTCGTCGCGCTGAGCATCATCGCTCCGTACGCGGCCCCGGCCGCGTGGGGACTGGTGGGGGCGACGGGCACGCTGACCATGACCGGGGCGCTGGTCGCCGCCGGCATCACGCTCGCCGGCACGCTCGCCATCAACGCCCTTATCCCGCCGCCAAGCCCGCGGCTGAGCGACAATGGCCCTCAGCAGAACAGCCCGACGATCACGGGCGGTCGCAATGAGACCAGGCTCTTCGGCGTGGTCCCGGTCATCCTGGGCGAACACCGGATGGCCCCGCTCTACGGCGCCAAGCCGTACACCGAGATCGTCGGGGACGACCAGTACCTGCGTCTGCTCTTCGCGGTCGGGTACGGACCCGTCGAGCTCAGCGACCTCAAGATCGGCGAGACGCCGCTGGAGGAGTTCGAGGGCGTAGAGGTCGAGACCAGGGAGGGCCGGCCCGGCGACGCCCCGCTGACGCTCTATCCCGGCACCGTGCTGGAGGATGCCAACGCCATCCTGCTGGAGCAGGCCGCGGGGTGGACCGTCCGAACCAGCGAGGCCAACGCGAACGAACTCTCGGTGGATGTCACCTTCCCCCAGGGCGTGGTTCGGTTCGCTTCCAACGGAGACCGCGAGGAACTGATCGTCAGCCTCGAGGTCGAGTACGCCCCGGCCGGGAGCGGGCAATGGAGGTCCGTCAACGGCGCCTCGCCGGACTTCACCCGCGGCCTGGACTACCTGTTCAGGACGCCGGAGGTTCGTCGGGGCGGGAGTCTCGCCCACGTGGGGTCCATCGCCTGGGGGGCGGGGTTCGCCAACGCGAGGCCGGCCTACCTGCCCGCGGGTGGAGGGTGGTCGTGGCGAGCGAGCGGGTATGTCTACGCGCCGGTCGTCGGCACGTACCAGTTCGGGCTCGACTGCTCGGACGCCGGCGATCTCTTCGTCGATGACCAGATGGTGGCAAGCTGGTACGGCACGCACGCGACGGCCGGGGGCGGCACGCCCGACTTCGCGGCCCACAGCGGATCGATTCATCTGCGGGTTGGGTGGCACCGCCTCCGGCTCCGCGTTGAGTCTCGCTCCGCCAACGGGGCCGCTGCGCTGGGCTGGCTCCAGCCCGGCGGCAGTTGGGAGGTGATCCCCGCCAACCGGCTCAAGTACGTCAGCATCGAACCAGCGCAAGGCCTCCAGCCGCAGACAAGCACCAACCATCCGGGCCGGCTGTGGGTCGCGTGGTACGACACGCTGGTGTACGCCCACTCGATCACGGTGCGGGCCGACCGGGCCGAACAGATCAGACGGTCTCTCTCTTGGGCGGTCGAGCCCGGCCAGTACGACATCCGCATCCGCCGCGTCACGCCGGACTCCACCAGCGACCGGATCATCGACAAGGCGTACTGGTCGGCGGTGCGGACCATCCGCAACGAAGACCCCGTCAACATGGCGGGCCTGGCGAAAGTCGCCATCCGGATCAAGGCCACGGACCAGCTCAACGGCGTGGTGGACCAGTTCAACCTCGTCACGCGATCGATCCTGCCCGATTGGGACTCTGCCACCGGGCAGTGGGTCGAGCGCGGCACGAGCAACCCGGCGAGCTGCTACCGGGCGGTTCTCCAGGGGCCGGCCAACGCCCGGCCCGTCGGGGATGAGCGTCTGGATCTGGCCGAACTCCAGGCCTGGCACGAAGCGTGCGACGCCGCGGGCTTCCAGTTCAACGCGGTCGTCGACTTCGCCGGCACCGTCTGGGAGCGACTGGGCGACGTTGCCGCGACGGGCCGGGCCTCCTTCGGGATGCGTGACGGCCGCTACTCGATCGTCCGCGACAAGCGTCAGACCGTGCCCGTCCAGCACTTCACGCCGCGGAACTCATCGGGTTTCAAGGGCCGAAAGGCCTTTCCAGACCTGCCCCATGCCCTGCGGATCAGGTTCCTCAACCGGGCAACCGATTACCAGCAGGACGAACGCACGGTCTACGAGGACGGGCGCGACGCGAGCAACTCCACGAAGTTCGAGACGCTCGAACTCTTCGGCGTGACGGACGCCGCCCAGGTCTGGAAGCACGGACGGTACATGACCGCCGTGGCGCGACTCCGCCCCGAGGTGTACGAACTCAGCACCGACATCGAGCACCTGGCGTGCACCCGCGGCGATCTGGTCCTGGTCACGCACGATGTGCCGCTCTGGGGTCTCTCCTTCGGCCGCGTGGCGGCGCTGATCCTCGACCAGGCGGACAACCTGGTCGGGCTGAGGCTCGATGAGCTGGTGACGATGGTCGCCGGCGAGGAGTATGTCATCCGTGTCCGCCTCGAGGACGGCACGAGTTGGATCCGCTCGGTGACCACCATCGAGGGCGAGGGCTACGAGGTCGCCTTGGGGCCGGTCAGCGCCAACGACGCGCGCCCCAAGGTCGGCGACCTGTGGATGTTCGGGCGACTGGGACAGGAGACGCGGGAACTCCTGGTCAAGAGCATCGAGATCGACAAGGACCTCGGGGCACGGCTGATGCTGGTCGATCATGCCCCGGCGGTCCACGAGGCGGACCAGGGACCGATCCCGCCGTATGACCCTGGCATCTCGCTCCCGCCGGCATGGCTCAACCGCCCCGATGCGCCGGTCATCGAGAGCATCCGCTCCGATGACTTCGTGATGATCCGAGATGCCGATGGCTCGCTGCGGCCCCGGATGCTCATCACGCTCCGCCGGCCGAGCGGGACGCGGCCGATCCCCAACGCCGCCCAGGTCCGCATCCGGCCCATCCCCGAGCCCGGCGCCCAGGGCGAGGGGCCTTGGATGCACCTGCCGCTCACGCCCATCGATGACAACCAGATCTCCGTCGAGCGCGTCGAGGAGGGGCAGACCTACCAGATTCGCCTCCGCACCGTGACGGCGACGGGGCTGACGTCGGTCTGGGTCGAGGCGGAGCACACGGTTCTCGGCAAGGTGGGGCCGCCGCCGGATGTGCAGTCCTTCGACGTGGCCCGGCTCGCCGACGGCACGCGGCGGTACTCCTGGGTGCTGGGCTCGATCCCGCCCGACATCGCCGGCGTCAAGATCAGGTACGGGCCGGGCGGCGAAGGCCGCACTTGGGACCAGCTCTCACCACTGCATGACGGAGTGCTCGAGGGCGCCTCGCCGATGGA
>DDSA01000078.1:0-141 GCA_002343715.1 Phycisphaerales bacterium UBA2402
CGCGATCTTCACCAGTTCATCGGGGTCCTTGACGCTCATGCGTTCCTGAACCGTCCGGCGCAGTTTGAGGAATCCCTTGCGGAGTTCCTCGACCGCCAGTTCGTCGAGCGTGCGCAGGCGGCGGTTGCCCAGGTGGTCGAT
>DDSA01000078.1:227-5508 GCA_002343715.1 Phycisphaerales bacterium UBA2402
CGGCATGAGCGTCTCGATCTCCTGGCTCATGCTCATCTTCTCCTTGACCGCACGCTCCATGCGGACAAGGCCCACCCGGTACTGGTTCTCCAGCAGCTCACCGACCGCGCGCACGCGGCGGTTGCCCAGGTGGTCGATGTCGTCCACCATGGCCAAAACACGCCCGGTCTTGGGATCGGTGCGGCCGCTGCGGAGGTCGAGCAGGTACTGGATCACCCGCAGGAAGTCCTCGCTGCTGATGAACATCTGGTCTTCCGGCGTGTTCAGGTCGAACTTGCGGTTGATCCGGAAGCGACCCACGCGCCCGAGGCGATAGCGGTTGTCATCGAAGAACTTCTCGATGAAGAGCTGCTTGGCCTTCTCGACCTGCGGCGGGTTGCCGGGACGCAACTTGCTGTAAATCTTCAGCATCGCCTTCTGGTAGGTCGTCTCGGCATCGAACTGCTCGAGTTTCTCCTCCGCGACGGTGTTGAGGATCAGCACGTCGCTGGGATTCTCGATCACCCGGACTTTCTTGAGGCTGCTGGCGATGATGGCCTCCGCGGCCTCGCCGATCTGCCGGCCCACGTGGACCAGTTCCTCGCCGGTGCTCGTGTCGATGATCGACTCGGCGGCCCAATGCTCGGGCTTGATGTTCTCGACCTTGATCTCGCTGATCTCGTAGAAGAGGCGCAGCAGGCTCTCGGTCTCGGCCACGCTCTCGTCGAGGCATCGGAGGAAGGTGGTTGCCGCGAGTTTCGTGCTCTGGTCGATGCGCATCGCCAGCACGTCCTTCTTGGTCACCTCGAGTTCGATCCAGGAGCCTCGTTCGGGGATGATACGGGCCGAGTGAAGCGGCCGATCGCCCTCGCTCGACAGGATCGAGAAGTCCACGCCGGGCGATCGGTGCAACTGGCTCACGATGACGCGTTCGGCTCCGTTCACGATGAACTCGCCACCGCCCATCATGATCGGGAACTCGCCCAGGTAAATCTGCTCCTCGGGGAGCTCCGGCTTGCCCTCACGCTTCAGACGCACCCCCACCCTGAACGGGCGGCCGTAGGTCAGGCGGAGTTCGCGGCACTCATCGGGGGTGTAGCGAGGCTCTTCGAGCGTGTAGTCGATGTACTCCAGGGTCATCGTCTCGTCGTAACTCTTGATCGGGAAGACCTCGTGCAGGAGCGCTTCCAACCCCTGCAGTTTATCGCGGTCCTCGGGGACCTTGCCGAACTGAAGGAATCGCTCGTACGCCTCGGTCTGGACCTGGCAGAGGTCGCCGACCGGCACGGCATCGCCGCGCTTCGCGTAGTTACGGATAGTGGTGCCGACGTTGGACGTAGCCATCGATGCCATCGAAGTCCTCGCGATGGGGGTGCAGATACCGCTCAGTTTGAACTACGTAGCTGATTCACGCTTCGCAGAACATCAAACAGGGCCGAATCAAATACTCGAAATGTGGATGTACAGACGGCGGGTTCCTTTGCGCGCCATCGCCCGACGCTGGCGCATGATGCCGAACCCAAGAGTGTAGTCGCGCCGATTCACCCAGCAAGCGACGGGCCACACAAAATCTTGAAAAATGAGCGAGTCCGTCGCGACGCGACGGACCCGCTTCACTTAAATTCCGTACATAACACGAACAAATGGACGGGAGGGCGTTTATACAAGTTGGCTCAGGCCAACTCCACCGTCGCGCCGACTTCCTCCAAGGACTTCTTGATCTTGTCCGCTTCGGCCTTATCCACGCCCTGCTTGACGGGCTTGCCGGGAGCGTCAACGAAGGCCTTGGCTTCGGCGAGGCCGAGACCGGTGATCTCGCGAACGACCTTGATGACGTTGATCTTCTTGTCGCCCGCGGCCTTGAGGACCACGTCGAAAGAAGTCTTCTCCTCCGCCTTCGGAGCAGCGCCACCGCCGCCGCCGGCGGCCATCACCACAGCGCCGCCCGCCGCGGCCTCGATGCCGTAGGTGTCCTTCATGTACTTGCCCAGTTCAACCGCGTCCTTGAGCGTGAGGCCCGCGAGTTTGTCACCGAGATCCTTGATGTGTGTAGCGACTTCCGACATGACTCTACCTTTCTTGACCGCGACGGTCAGTTGTCCGCCGCAAACCCGCCCGAGAGGGGCCGAACGTTCGGCCTTTAACCCGGTCTACCGGGCCAGTCGGGCTTTGATTGTGTCTCTCACGATGCCCCCGTTTATCCGGGGGCGAGATGTCCAGTACATAGGCTCTGCTCGAACGGCACCCCTGGTTCGGGATCATGCCACTTTCGCGATCGCCTCTCCTGATTCCAACTTCGATTCGATAGCCTTGATGATCCCGGCGATGGTGCCGCCCGGGCCCTTGATCTGACCCAGGAGTTTTTTCGCCGGGCTGACGACCAGCGTGACGACGTTGGCGATGGCCTCGTCCTTGGTCGGGAACTTACTCAACTCTTCGATGCCCTTCTTGCCTTTGAAGACGGTCCCGTCGAGGATCGCGCCCTTCAGTTCCACCTGGGGCATCTTCTCGATCAGCGCGACGACCTCCCGGGCAACCTCGACGACGCTCGAACCGCCGTAGGCAAGAGCACTCGCGCCGGTGAGGAACTCGTCGAGCGGGGCCAGGTTGGTGCCTTTGAACATCTTCTTCGCCAGGGCGTTCTGGACGACCGTGATTCTGATGTTCTTCTTCGCAAGCCCGTGGCGCAGTTTCGTTGTGTCCACGGCCTTCACGCCGCGGATGCTGAGCACCATCGCGTCTGGCCACTCCTCCGTGCCCTGGGCGATGCGGGACTTGTAGTCCCGCATGATCATGCTTTTGACTGTTTTCGACATGAGTGAATCTCCGGCGCGGGGGGCGAAGGCGCCCGCCGCTGGCATTATTCGGCCGCGGCCGCCTGCACGTACTTGATACGAACGCCGGGGGTCATCGCCCCGCTGATGGTGATGCTCTTGATGTAGTTGCCCTTGACCGTGTTCGGGCGGATCTTCTCGATCGCGTGGATGAAAAAGGTCAGGTTCTCGGCGAGCGAGGATTCAGGAAAACTCATCTTGCCGATGATGGCATGGATGTTGCCGCCCGTGTCGGTGCGGTACTCGACCTTGCCGGCGGAGTATTCCTTCACGGCGGTGGGGATATCGGCGGTCACCGTGCCGGCCTTGGGGCTGGGCATCAGGCCTTTGGGGCCCAGGACCTTGCCGAGTTTCGACACGATCCGCATCATGTCGGGGCTGGCGACCGCGACGTCAAAGTCCATCCAACCCTTCTCGATCTCGGCGACGAGCTCCTCACCACCGGCCTTGACGGCGCCCGCTTCAAGGGCTTTCGGAGCGACATCGCTCTGGCAGAAAGCCACGACCTTCTTGCTCGCGCCGATGCCCTTTGGCAGGCTGACGGCACCGCGGAGGTTCTGGTCGCTCTGTTTGGTGTCGAGGTTCAGGTGCATCACCACGTTGACCGTTTGGTCGAACTTGGGGCCTTTGAACTTCTTGATCGCCGCCACCGCCACCGCGGGTTCCACGGCTTCCTTCACCTGCAGGCCCTGATTGGCCTTCTGTCGTTTTGTGATTCTCACCGGCATCGCTTAGTGTTCCTGTGTCGTTGTGTGGAAGTGGATTCCGGCCCGTGCTCAGCCGACGACCGTGACGCCCATCGAGCGGGCGGTGCCCTCGACGACACGCATCGCCGCCTCGATGCTGTGGCTGTTCAGGTCCGCCATCTTCGCCTCGGCGATCTTCTTCACCTGGTCGCGGGTGATCTTGCCGACCTTGTCCTTGTTCGGAACGCCGGATCCCTTCTCCGCTCCCGCCGCCTCCTTGATGAGAACAGAGGCGGGGCTGCTTTTGATCTCCAGATCAAACGTGCGGTCGCTGAAGACCGTCACAATGCAGCCTACGACCTTGCCCTTCACGTGCTGGGTCGCGGCGTTGAACTTCTGGATGAACTGCCCGGGGTTGACGCCCTTGCTGCCCAGCACAGGACCCAGCGGCGGGGCCGGTGTCGCCTGCCCGCCGGGAGCCATGATCTTGAAAACGTTGGTAACTTCTTTCTTAGCCATCCTATTTCAACCTCCCACCGGCCTCCGAGGGCACCTGCATCAGGCGCTCGGACCCGCGGCCCGGCAAGGCCGCGGAAGGCTCGGTAGTACAACCGGCTTGGGATTTCACCCGCACCCGTCAGAGCGCGGCGTGTCCGCAAGGTCGAGATGATAGGATGCCATCGACATCACTTTCCACTACTTCATCTGATACCAAACATATTTCTACCGCGACGCCTCGCTCACGTCTTCATGAAACACGTGACAGAGTGACCGCGGTGCGTACCCATGAAAGAGCAATGATCCTCGAAATGAAGCCTGGACTTCACCCGAGAGAATGAGCCAACTCACACTTTGTAAACAACAACGTACCCTTTGCCAGTGTCCGATTCTTCTTCATGTCCTTACGTCAGCCGCGGAGGCCTGAAACTCCGCCGCGCGCTCGATGTGTTCGGCATCGACCCCTCGGGACGGGTGTGCGCCGATCTCGGTGCGAGCACGGGCGGGTTTACTGATTGTCTGCTGCAAGCCGGCGCTTCCCGTGTTTATTCCGTGGATACTGCGTACGGCGAGTTCGCTTGGAAACTCCGCCATGATCCGCGCGTGACTCTTTTAGAACGCACCAACGCATTGCACCGAGTTCCCCCCGAAGAGGGGGTTGATCTCGTCGTTGCTGATGTCGGTTGGACACCCCAGCGCCTGGTCATTCCAGCCGCGCTCCGCTGGCTCCGTCGAGCAGGAACCGCCGGCCAGATCATTTCGCTGGTCAAACCTCACTACGAGGCATCGAAGCGTGACCTTTCGTCCGGCGGAGTACTCTCCGATGATCGCGCTGCCGAGATCGCACGTGAAGTGGTTCGCCGAATCGGAGAGATTCCCGATGTACGAGTCGCGGGTTTCATTCCATCCCCGATCCGAGGTGGTCAACACAAGGGCAAAGGCACGGGAAACGCGGAGTATCTGCTCTGGATCACCGTGGAACGCGGATAAGTTTGCCTCACATCACAACGCACGATATCACTTCCACGTTTGTGATTCCGCAAGCGCAGAACATGCCTGCACCATTCCCGTTACATCGCCTGTTCGTGTGAATACACAACTTCTCGGTCCTTATCGACAGGCTGTTCACATCCCCTGTTTTGCCCTTATTCCATAGTCTGCAAGAAGTTGCGCGCACCTCCCCTGAGCGGGTCGTCGATTGGGGTAGAACTACCTATCGACCCCACGCGGAGGTGCCTCCGATACTTCCCCGCGTTGGACGGACGGGTAGTGGGATGGCGCATC
>DDSA01000078.1:5788-6148 GCA_002343715.1 Phycisphaerales bacterium UBA2402
CCGACCAACGAAAGAGGAAAGCACCGATGACGACTTTTCAGAACGCGCAGGAAGCGGCGACCACGGGTGGACGGTTTGAGGCATCAGGATTGAACATCGCGGCCTCACGCCCCGATCTCCTTTCCAAGGTCTCCACCGCGCAGCAGCGCGTGCTCGAGTTCCTGCTCGCCGGCCTGACCGAACCCCAGATCGCGGAGCGTATCGGCCGCAGCCGGCACACCGTCCATGATCACACCAAGGCCATCTACGCCTCGTTGAATGTCAAGAACCGGGTGCAGTTGGTGCTGCTCTTCTCTCAGCCCCCCGCGGCGACCACACCCACGTTCTCCATCCGCCCAACAGCGCAGCCCGCGAATGACG
>DDSA01000049.1:0-153 GCA_002343715.1 Phycisphaerales bacterium UBA2402
GCGGGCGTGCCGGTGCCGGGCACCGCCCCGTCCGCTGTTTCCAGAGAGCCGGGTGATCGGGCATCGGCGAGTCTTCCCTGGCGTCTGAACAACCCCGCGCCGTTCATCGTGCCCGAGGCCGAAGCCAACCCGAGTGCAGTGGCCGACAAGTTC
>DDSA01000049.1:388-570 GCA_002343715.1 Phycisphaerales bacterium UBA2402
CGGCGCGGGTACGGTCGATGGAGGTCCGTGCCGCGCTGCGCGCGTATGAAGGAGCGCCGCCGGTCATCCCCCATCCGATCGCGGACCTGAACATCCAGACCTGCCGCGCCTGCCACGCGCTGGGCCTTCAGGCGGGTAATAAGACCGCGCGGATGGTTTCGCACACGTACCTGACCAACTGC
>DDSA01000049.1:804-34426 GCA_002343715.1 Phycisphaerales bacterium UBA2402
GCACACGTACCTGACCAACTGCACGCAGTGCCACGTCGAGGCGTCGGGGCCGCTGCTCGGCGACGATCCCGGGCCGGCCAACGGTTTTGTGGGCATCAGGCCCAGCGGCTACGGCGGCACGCGGGCTTGGGCGGGCGCGCCCCCGGTCATGCCGCACACGACGTTCATGCGAACCAACTGCATCAGTTGCCACGGCGAGCACGGCTACGACGGGTGGAGGCCCGATCATCTTTCGCGGACCAACTGCGTGCAGTGCCATGTTCCCGCGGCGGAGTTTGAACAACTCGCCCCGACCTTCGGCGTGGCCGATGTGGCCGACGGGCAGGCCGCGGGCCGTCCCCGGTGAAACAATCGATTATGCCCGAGGACAAGGGAATTTCCCGCCGCGATCTCTTCCGGTGGCGCTGGCCGGGGCGGGCCGCGGAGATTCCCGGGGCGGCACGCCCGGCGTCCGATCCGGCGGAAGGTGAGGCCCGGGCCGAGCCGAACTCCGGTCGATCGGGCATCGGAAGACGGTTCGCCCTGCCGATTCACCGCCCTCCGGGGGCGGTGGATGAGGTCGCGTTCCTGGCGGGATGTACGAAGTGCGGCGAGTGCGCGGCGGCGTGCCCGGTGGGGGCCATCGTCTTCGCGCCGGCCCGCTTCCGTGAGGCCGCGGGAACGCCGATGATCGAACCGCACACCGCGGCGTGCATCATGTGCCCGGACACGCCCTGCATCAGCGCGTGCAAGCCGGGCGTGTTGCGCAACGACAGATCACTCAAGATGGCGGTGGCGACGATCCAGCCGATGGCGTGCCTGGCGTATACAGGCTCCTTCTGCAGCGTCTGCTCGGAACGATGCCCGGTGCCGGGGGCGATCGAAGTGACCAAGGGCAAGCCCCGCATCCGCGAGGATGTCTGCACCGGGTGCGGCGTGTGCGCGAACGTGTGCCCCGCGCCGGAGAACGCGGTGATGGTGCTGCCGCTGGCGGATCGGCCGATCATGGCATCCGATCCGACACCGCCGAGATCAGGTTCATCGGAGAGCGGGGACGCACGATGAACGGCGGGACCTCGATGCGAGTGACAAGACCACGGCGCGGCATCCCCGTCGGGTTCACCGCGGCGGCTGGAAACTCATGCTCTGCCGTGGCGCGTTGTCGTCCAGGATCGGCGAGTTGAAGCCGATCATGACAGCCTCGGCACCGGTGCCGCCCGGGCCTTGAAGTCCGAAGGTGGCGCTGCTGCCACGTGAAAGCGTGCAGCCGGACATCCCCGAATAGACCACATTGATGAGATTCGATGATTCATGGATCGAGATCATCAGGTTAATGCTGTCAGCGCCGCACACATTCGATAGAAAGCGGTTTCGGAAGTACAGGTTAAAGACGCGTCCGCCCGCCGAGCCTAGTGTGGTAATCTCGATGAACTGGTCCGTGCCGAAATCGCGCAGGTCGTCCCAGAAAAAGGCGAGCATCGGGTGTGAAGTGATATTGGCGGGAAGCGCCGTATTGGTGAAGGCGGTGGAGCAAGAGTTCCCGAAGATCAAAAACCCGTTGCTCGAGACGCTGATCTCGCTGACCGAGAGGCCCCATCCGGTGAAGGTAAAGCCGAGCGGGATGCTCCCGAAACATTGGTCATCCCCCAGGGACTCGATCCGAGTCCATCCGACGCGATCGTCTTGACTGAACTGCATGTTGACCGAGGCGATAATGCGGTCTGGCCCGGCGGGCCCGGTCGGTCCCGCCGGGCCGGCGGGTCCGGGGTTCCCGCTGAGCGCGTGGAGTGCGTACGGCGCGGCGGTCAACGACTGGCGCGGCGTGAGGGTCGTAAATGGACCGGCTAACAAGGTGGAAACTCTGATCTCAAGCCACCGTGCCCGCCCCGCGAATGGTGCCGAGCCGAAGTCGAGTTGAACGGTGAAGAGTCCGTTCACGACCTCGATGCGAGCCTGTAGTTCCGACCCGATCTGGTTGCCCCCCGTGAACTGATCGAACAAGCGGAACCGCATGAAGAACGTGCCGTTGGCGGGCGTCCCTCTGCTGCGGAGTTCTCCCTGATACGTGAACGCCGAGGTCACGGGGCTGTCCGCACGGGCTGTCGGCAGGGCGGACAGCAACGAGAGGATCA
The DNA here is from genome assembly GCA_002343715.1 of Phycisphaerales bacterium UBA2402. Classification (GTDB taxonomy): domain Bacteria; phylum Planctomycetota; class Phycisphaerae; order Phycisphaerales; family UBA1924; genus UBA2402. The sequence continues at coordinate 2,916 of DDSA01000049.1, forward strand.
CGCACACAAACAATGCACGATTCATACGGATGAACTCCATGAAACCAGGGGGGATCGCGGCAATTGCAAGAACACGCGGTTGCGTCGCATGCGACGCCCAAAGCAAATACCAGCGCCCAGTATACTGAAGTTCGCGTGCACTACAAGCCCAATCCGAACGGAGTGTCCGAGAAACACGCATCGCCCGAGCTGCTCGGAGCGATGTTCGATGATCCACGCGGCGGAACCGTCATTTTCCCGGTGGAAGCATCGCCGGGGCCTGCCCACAATCCCGCATGGTGTCACGCGCGTACCGGATCGGCGGCGGCCTGCTCCTGCTGGCGGCGCTCACGGCCTTGTTCTTCTTCGGGCGTGAAGTCCTGACCCAGTGGGACCGGTTGCGGCGGTATCAGCCGGTCAACGCGACCATCGAGGAGTCCTCGGTCAAGGTCTCGCGTGGTCGCAGGAGCAAGAACTACAAGCCCCTCATTTATTTCCGATACGAAGTCGATGGACAAACCTACCGCGGATGGCGGATCTGTCCGGTTTCGGAGAACTGGCAACGCACGGCGGCCAACGAGGTCACGCGGCGGAACCCGGTGGGGAGCCTTCGTCAGGCGTACTACGACCCCGTATCGCCGGGCGAGGGTTTCCTGGAGCGACGCCCAGCGTTCCAGCCGTACTTCTTGAGCATGCTCTGCGGCGCTGGGGTGGCTGGTGCGGCGCTCCTGTGGTTCAGCGGCAGGCGTCGGACACCGAACCAGGCGGAGGTGCCCCCGCAGGTGATCGACGGCGCGGAGTGGTGGCCGCTCGAAGTGGAACACGAGATCGGCCGTCGGCTCGCCAAGTGGAGGAGCGGCGCACTGGCGATGATCCTCTTCGCGGCCTTGCCCGTGCATTACCTCATCATCGCCTGGCCCGATCCGGGAATGTTCGGTTGGGCGGCGTGCGGCGCGTACGCGGCGGCGATGCTGGTCTTCATCGGCATCTGGATGCACGCCTCCTCGGTCTTCCGGCGCTTTGTCGATCCGATGGTCGTCATCGACCGCCCCGATCCGATGGCGGGGGAGGAGTTCACTGTACGTGTGGCCGCGGCGATGCTGCGCGGAGCGGCGGGGGCCGAACTCTCGGTCGGCATGCTCTGCCGCGAGGGATACCGAGAGAAGAAGGGGAACAAAACGCACCAGGGTGAACGGATCGTGTACCAACAGTGGTACCCCGGCGAGCCGCTGGACACGGACGGGCCGGAAGGCTCCGCTTCGGCGGACTTTGTGGTGGGCGTTCCGGCCGGGCGGCCAGGCACCACGGACCTCTCTTCCGGTGAAGATATCTTTCCCAACTACACCTGGCTGATCGGGGTTCGGATCAAGGTGCGTGGCGGGGCCGATCTCAAGGCGCTGTACCCCGTGGCGGTGAGCGAGCCGGAGACAATCCTGAAGTCGTCGGATGCGCAGTCTGCGACAGAATCTGAGTGACGGCCTGAGTGAACGTGCAGTCGGTCCCGATGAGGATGCAGCGGCCCTTCAAGCCCGCGGCCTCGCCCGCTTCGATATCCCGGGGCGCATCGCCGATCAGGTACGAGCGAGAAAGGTCGAGGCTCAACTCCGTCGCGGCGGTCTGGATCATGCCCGGCGCGGGCTTTCGCCACGAGTGTTCTTTCGTGTACTCGGGTAGGAGTCCCCGAGGATGGAACGGGCAGTAATAGATGCCGTCGATCAGACAACCACCGTTCACCGACAGGGCATGGCGCACTCGATCATGGATTCGTTCCACGTCCGCGGGTGAGGCGCCGCCGCGGGCTATGACGCCCTGGTTGGTGATGACGACGAGCGCCAGTCCGGCCTTCCGCAGCGATGCGCACCCATCGAGCACACCCGGCAGCAGTCTGACAAGATCGGGATCGGTCAGGTCGCCGTGGGCCGCCGGTGGGGGAGGCGCGGGCAACGCGCGGCACTCGATGAGCGTGTCGTCACGGTCGAGAAACACAGCGGGGCGGGGCGTCATGCCACCGCTCCCCACAGGCCCACGCCCAGCAGGGCGAGGACGATCAGCGTAACAGCCGAGTAGAACGCATCCTTTCGGAGCGCGAACATGATCAGTGAGAATACCACCCGCACCACCGGAACGAGGATGAGGCAAAGCACACCCAGTTGCGCCATCGCGGCGGGATCAAACGCGATGGCAGCGCGGGCGACACGAAGCGGGTGGGTCAGGCCATCGGGCTGGCCGGTGAAGTCGCGGAAGGCAGACCTCTCCCCGCCGTGCCGAGCGAGGTAAACCACCAGGCCCGAAGCGATCAGGATGCCGCTGACCAGCGTGCCGGCGTTCAGCAGCCTGCCGAGCCGCGACTCCAACGCGCCGGTGCGGTGCTCGTGTTGGACGGCCGGCTCGTTCACAGGGTTCCGGTTGCTCCTTTCACAATCATCTGGATGCCCGCCAGCGCGACCAGGCACCCGAAGATGATCCGAAGCGTGCGGGTACGGACCCGCGGCAGGAGTTTGGCCCCGAGCATGGCCCCGGCCAGCGCGCCCAGCGCGATCGGCCCCGCGAGAGCGGGGGCCACCTGGCCGCGATGAAGGTACACGCCGGCGCTCGCGGCGGCGGTCACGCCGATCATGAAGTTGCTCGTCGCCGTTGAGACCTTGAACGGCAGACGCATCAACCGGTCCATCGCAAAGACCTTGATGACACCCGAGCCGACACCCACAAGCGCCGAGAGAACCCCGGCTCCGAACATGACCGCGAAACCCTGAGGGATGCGCCGAGGGAAGTAGGCGGCGGGACCCTCGGTCGCCGGATAGTCGCCATTGAGACCCAGCCGTGTGCTCAGCGCATCGGGTTCCGCATCGAACGGCCTCGCAACGGGGGGACGGGCCGCGTTGTACGCGGTCTGCAGCAGCACCAGCCCGAAGATGATGGAGATGGCCGCCAGGGGCAGGTACCCGGCGATCCATGCGCCGGCGAGCGCCCCGGCCGTGGTCGCGATCTCGAGAATCATGGCGATGCGGACGTTCGTGAATCCGTCGCGCACATAGGCCGCCGCGGCCCCCGACGAAGTGGCGATGACGGCGATGAGTGAGGCACCGATGGCGTAGCGAAGGTCCACGCCGAATCCCAGGACGAGCACGGGGATGATCACCACCCCGCCTCCCAGCCCGGTGAGCGAGCCGAGCAGCCCCGCCGCGACGGAGACGAAGAAGAGCAGGGGCGTCAGAAGGGAGAGTGTCATGGAGTCCGCGGTCGAGGGGCGTGCGGGCAGGATCAGCGTGCTGGGCGGGGCGTGCGGCCCTTTGAACGAAGGTGTGCGTGGAGTTTCGCGGCGGGCCAGGTGTTGATGCACTGCTCGGGGCGGAGCCAGCCGCGCCGGGCGGTGGCGATGCCGAAGCGCAGGTTGTCGAAGTCCGCCGCGGCGTGGTCGTCGCAGTTGATCGAGATGAGGCATCCCGCATCGACCGCCGCGCGGACGTGGATGTCCCGAAGGTCCAGCCGCATCCAATGGGCGTTGACCTCGAGGGCGACGCGATGCTCCTTCGCCGCCGCGATGAGCGTCCCCATGTCGGGGCTGAGGCCCGGCCTGCGCAGCACGAGCCGGCCCGTGGGATGGCCGAGGATGTGAACCAGCGGGTGCGCGATGGCCGCGAGGAGGCGACCGGTCGCGGTCTGCGGGTCCTGGGTGAGGGCGGCGTGCGGGCTGGCAACCACCACATCGAGTTCGGCGAGCAGGTCGTCCTTGTAATCAAGCGAGCCATCGGCGAGGATGTCCACCTCCGAGCCGGCGAGGATGGTGATGCCCTCGATCCGCTCATCGGCCTCGCGTACGGCGTCGATGTGTCGGCGCAGGCGGTCGGGCTTGAGGCCGTTGGCGATCGAAGAGGATTGGCTGTGGTCGGTGACGGCGATGGTGTGAAAGCCGCGGCGCTTGGCCTCGCGCGCCAGTTGCTCGATCGAGAGTTCGCCGTCGGAGGCGGTGGTGTGCGCGTGGAGTTCGGCCTTGATGTCGGCCAGGTCGATGAGTGCCCACGGGCCGGGCTGGTCGAGTTCGCCCCGGTCTTCGCGGACCTCGGGCGGAATCCACGGCAACCCCAGTTTGGCAAAGACCTCCTGCTCCGTGGCCGCGGCGACGGGCTTGACGCCTCGCGTGTGCGGGGGTGTGTCGTGTTCATCCAACGGGAACAGCCCCCAGTCGGTCAGCGTGTACCCCATCTTGATCGCCCGCTCACGGAGGCGCACGTTGTGCTCCTTGCTGCCGGTGAAATACATCAAGGCGGAACCCCAGCGGGAATCGGGCAGCACGCGCAGGTCGACCTGGATCGAGGGGCCTGACGGGGGTGTTTCGGGCAGGCTTTCTCCCTTCTCGGGATTCGGCGTCGTACCCCATCGGCTCTGCCCCACGTCCGTGGCGAAACGCACGCTGCCGCGGCCTTCGCCGGCGGTGATGACCTGCACCACGCCGGGAGTGGTGCGAAAGGCCTCGGCGATGTCGCCCTGCCTCGCCAGATCCGCGTCGTGAACTCCCACGAGGATGTCGATGTCGCCGATGGTGTCCTTGCCTCGACGCAGCGATCCCGCGGCCTCGACGCGGGCCACGCCGGGCAATCCGCGGAGGCGGTCGAGGAACACGTCGGCCACCGCGGCGGCTTTGCCCAGCCAGGTCCGCTGACCCGACGCGGCGGCGAACGCGAGGGACTCCTTGATCTTGGCAACGGCCTTCGCGCCCATGCGGGGCAGGGTGAGGAGCGTGCCATCGTCGATGGCCTTCTTCAGGGAGGGAATGTCGGTGATCCCCGCCTGCCACATGGTGCGAACGGTCTTGGGCCCCAGGCCCGGCACCTGCATGACCTCGAGCAGCCCCGCGGGCACCTTGGCGATCAGTTCGTCGTGCTCGGCGATGCGGCCCGTGGTGCAAAACTCGATGATCTTGTCGGCCATCTTCGCGCCGATGCCGTCCAGGGCGGTCAGTTTCGCACGGTCCTGCGCGAGAAGCGCGATGTCATCGGCGAGGCCTTCGATGGTGCGTGCCGCCCGGGCGTGGGCGGAGGCGCGGAACCCGTCCTCGCCCAGCAGGTCCAGCATCCGTGACATATCGTGCAGCAGGTTGGCGAGAGGCTGGTTGAGGGACATGCGCATCGAAGCATAGTGCCCTGTGCGCGGGCGCTCAGGCTTGTCACGCCGTGATGTCGAGTCGTCCGGCCTCGATGCGCGTCGCCGCGGCGTTCAGGTCCGCGGGGTGACGGTAGAGTTGGATGGGATTGGTGTTCTCCCGCATCGGTATCGCCGCGTCGAAGTTCACGTTCCCGCTCACGGTCGCCCCGATGAGCGAGCGAGCGGGGCGCTGTGATGTGAGTTCAATGCTGTCGGCGGTTCGCTCGGCGCGGGCGGAGATTGATTCCTGAGTCGTGGAAAGGTCTTTGGCGTGCGCGCGAACAAGACGGAGCGCCGGGGCAGAGGTCGACGTGGGGGTGGCTGGTCCGGAGTTCATGCACGGAGAATGTACGTGCCACACGGAGAGCCGACCATCACTTCAACCGGGGGGGGCTGAACCGAAAGGGCGTCAATCGCCACCGACCAGGCGCGGGCGGATGTTGGGCTTGCGTTGACCGTACTCGTTCATGTAGTAACTCGGGGCACGCTGGTCGCGCACGGCGTCGAAGCGGTCGTACTGACTGCGGTGCTCATCGGGCGTCAGGACCGGCTCGTGGCACCCGGCCGGCAACATGGCCATCAACGAGGCAAGCAAGACGCACCCGGCGCGACGCGCCGGCCGAACGGATGCGGGTTGAGACTGGGCGGGTGAACGAAGCATGGCAACGGGTCGCGGACAGTATACGTTGCCGAAAGACACACCGTCCGTATTCAACGGGCGGCGCGTCCGAGAGAGGACGAGATTGATGAAGAGGCCCGTGTATCGCCCGGTGTCCCGCGCGGGGCGGTCTTCACAGGTTGTACGCGGGCACGCCCATTCTGTTCGTCTCGCGGTCGAAAAACCGGGTCCTACAGGCGAATTTCACCACGCTCGTCGATCGACAGTTCGCCGCGTGCCGCACATTGTCGCAGCCCCTCGTACACCGCGGCGCAGACCACCGTGGCGAGGTTCAGGCTCCGTTCCTCGGGCAGCATCGGCAAACGCAGGCCCCGCCCGGGGTAGGCCGCGATGGTCTCCGGCGGCAGTCCCCGGGTCTCCTTCCCGAAGATCAGAAAATCCCCGCGGCGCAGGGGGGCCTCGTACAGGCTGCGTTCGGACTTGGTGGTGAAGAGCCACGCGCGCTGCGGCGGCATCGTCATGGCGCACGAGTTCCAGGAGGCGTGCTCGCGCAGGTCGAGGCGGGGCCAATAGTCCAGGCCCGCGCGTCGGCAGGCCTTTTCGGAGATATCGAATCCCAGGGGGTGGACCAGGTGCAGGCGGCAGCCCGCGGCGACGCAGGTGCGGCCGATGTTGCCCGTGTTGTTCGGGATCTCCGGCTCGACCAGCACGACTTCAAAGAGCGGCCGATCAAGCCTGGGTCGTTCCGTGTCCACGTCTTACCTGCCCTGGGCGCGGAGGTACTCGGCCTCGACGGCCCGCCGGGCTTGCACGCCGGGATCGACGAGCAGGACCTGCTCGAGCGCAGCCTCGAAGGATGGGAGCCCCATCCAGCCCGACCAGCGCAGCACGCCGTCGCTGCTTGCGATGGCCACCCACGGAGCGGGAATCGGGAACGACCTGCCTCGTCGGGCGATTTCGAGCAGCCCGCCGGTGGGATCGAAGAAGGTGCTCTGCTTGAGGTCCCGTCCGGCGATGAACTTCTCGGCTCGTTCCTTCATTTTCTTCGGGTCGTCCTGCTTGCTGGGGTCGGTGTTCTGATCGCCCAGGCGCGTCACGATGCCCGCGACAACCAGGTCGCGCGAGCGCTGCGTCTTGATGAGGTCCATCCGGTTCATGACGTTCATCTCGTTGAACGAAATGAGCGTGTCGGGGTTCCAGAAATACACCAGGGTGGCGCGCCCGGCGTTTGGTGGCTTGGGCCCGAGCCAGCCCGCCTCGGGCAGCCGGAAGGCGATCGGCGCGGGAGGGTTGTTCGGGTCCGGCGGCTGTTCGTGATCTCCGGCCTTGGGCATCTTGGGCCACTTCGCGTTCTTGTAGTCGTCGGCGCTTGGTGGCGGGAAGGGCAGTTCGGGAATCTCGACCATCGATGCCCCGGTGTTGATCGCGGCGGTGCGGCGGATCTCCGCATCGCGCTCCGCTGCTTCGCGGGCCAATCGGGCGTTGATGCCGCCGGCGTCTTCGGTTTTTTCCTTCAGGAGCGATGCGACGGCGGCGTCCAGCGCGGACTTATCGAGATCGGCGAAACGCATCTGGCCCGCCCGATCGATCACGTAAAAATTGGGGTCCTGGTCCGCCATGATCGCCTTGCGGAACTCGCCGTTGGTGTCCTTGGCAACCCTGAAGAAGCCGTTGGCGGGTTGGGCGGGCTTGTTGGCCTTATCCCATTCCAACGCTCCGTGCACGGCAATTACCACCAGGTCCGTTGCGGGGTGAGCAGAGGCGAGTTTCAGGGCCTGATTCAGCGCACGCTTGCTGGGGGCGTACCAGTCCGACCACGTGCAGATGACGACGACGCGACCGGAGGTGTCGGCGGGGGAAACTGGGCCGCCGTTGGTCCAGTCCGAGAGTTTCGACCACGCCGTGGCATCGAACGGTTTGAGTTCCATGCTGTTTAGGGCGGCGCGGCGGGCACCCTCGCCTTCGCGCTTGAAGTCATCGGCGAAAGACAACCCGGCGGTGAAAACCAGACCGGCGAGCGTGAGTTGAGTAAGGCGGTTCAGTTTCATGGCAAACCTCGGGTGAGAGAAGCACCCCATCGGACTATACGAACGATAGACGAACGGTAGGCAGGGTTGCTACCTCTCTTTATACAGACGTTCGAGAGAACAATTAGTTCATGGTCCAAGGCATGCAGCCTCGTATTTGGCTTGGACACTGGTTCATACGAGGCCGGGCATCCAACTGAGTGCCACCGCCAGGGCTGTCGCGACGTTGAGCGAATCCGCCCCCGGTGCCATCGGGATTCGCACCCGAACTCGCGCCGCGTTCAGCGATGCCGCACGGAGACCGGGCCCCTCCGCGCCGATAAGGAAGGCCGGTAGACCCCAGCACCCAGCGGCGGACCACTCTCGGATCGGAATCGCTTCCGGCGACGGGCTGAGCGCGATAGTCACGAACCCCAGATCGTACAGCGCGACGAGCGCATCAGGCCACGGTTCGACTCTGGCGAACGGCACCCGCAATGCGTGCCCGATCGATACACGCATTGATTTGCGGTACAGGGGGTCGCAGCACCCCGGCGCGAGCAGCACTGCGGCACCTTCCCCCACGATACAGGCCGTGTTGCGGAAGATCGCGCCCATGTTGTCCGCGTTCGAGATCCCCTCCGCGATGACCAAGACCCGCGCCCGCGAGGCGACCGTCCGCCAATCCACCGGGGGAGGACGCACGCCGCACGCCAGCACGCCCCGATGAAATGCAAATCCGGTAATGCCCTCCAGTACACGACGGTCGGCGATGAAGACCGGCACAGATGGATCGAGGCGGGCGAGCGCATCGGCCAGTTTGACCTCCCGACCCGATTCGATCAGGACCGACGCGACCGGGAAGCCCGAGGCGATCAGCGCCCGCACCACCAGTTCGCTCTCGGCGATGAACCGGCCCCGCACGCCGCGGAACTCGGCGTCCCGGAGCGCGGCGTCTTTCAGATCGGCATAATCCGCGAGCCGCGGATCGCCCGGATCGGTGATGTGGATGGGTGGTGGCATCGCGGGAGCACAGACCGTAGACTCTGCCCCTCCCCGGCGAAGGAACGCCGGACGATACAAGGAGTACGGATGACCGCCGCGCACACACAACTGGAACTCTGGCAGGCCGTGGTGCTCGGGCTGGTCGAGGGGATCACCGAGTACCTGCCCATCAGTTCCACCGGGCACCTGATCCTGGCCTCGGCGCTGATGAAACTGAACCGCACGCCCGAGATGGTTCGTGCCGTCAACGACTTCAACATCGTGATCCAGGGTGGGGCGATCGCCGCGGTGGTGGGTCTGTATTGGCCCAGCGTGGTGCGGATGCTGTGTGGTTTCACGGGGCGAGACGGGGCGGGCTTCCGTTTGTTTCTGAACCTTGTGATCGCCTTCATCCCTTCGGCGGTGGTGGGTCTGCTGCTCGGCGACTGGATTGACGCCACGCTCTTCCACGAATGGCCGGTGCTGCTCGCGCTTCTGGCGGGGGCGGTCTACATGGCGCTCGTGGACCTCAGAGCGCAAGGAAGGCTGGGAAGACTGCCCCCCCCGACCCGCGGCCCCGATGTGTGGGACATCACGCCACGGCAGGCGTTGTTCATCGGGTGCCTTCAGTGCTTCGCGCTCTGGCCCGGCACGAGCCGATCCATGATGACGATCACCGGTGGCATCTTTGTCGGGCTGCGCCCCGCGAAGGCGGCGGAGTTCAGTTTCCTTCTCGGGCTGCCGACGCTCATGGCCGCGACCGTGTACAAACTGGTGAAGAACCTGCACAGGAGTTCCAAGGCGGGTGAACCGAACCTGTTCGAGACCCTCGGGTACGGCGCGTGCTTCGTAGGAATGATTGTGGCGATGATCTCGGCCGCCGCGGCGGTGAAGTGGCTGGTCGGCTTTCTCAACCGTCACGGGCTGGGATTGTTCGCGTGGTACCGGGTGGCGCTCTTCCTGGTTCTGGGCGGCATGATCGCATCCGGTGCCATCGACATCAAACCCCCGCCGCGGCGATCGATCGAACGACAGACAGAGACGGTGCCCCCGGTGGAATGGCCGGGCACCCCGCGGGAGAGCGCGAAGTGAAGACCTCGTTCCCTAAAGACAAGATCCGAGTGGTGCTGGTGGAGAACATCCACGCGAGGGGCGCGGCGATGCTCCGGGAGGAGGGCTTCGCCGTCGAAACGATGACAGGCTCTCCCGACAGATCGAAACTGCTGCGGCTGTTGAAGGAAGCCCACGTCCTGGGCATTCGGTCAAAGACCGATCTTCCCGCCGTCGTGCAGGATGCGGCCCCGCGCCTGCTGGCGGTGGGGTGCTTCTGCATCGGCACGAACCAGGTGGACCTGGCCCACGCGCGGGGACGCGGCCTGCCGGTCTTCAACTCGCCATTCTCCAACACGCGCAGCGTGGCGGAACTGACCATCGCCGAAGTCGTGGCCCTGTCGCGCCGATTGGTGGACCAGTCGGCGCGGATGCACGCCGGCACGTGGGACAAGTCCGCCGCGGGGGCGCACGAGGTGCGAGGACGGACGCTTGGTATTGTGGGGTACGGGCACATCGGCTCGCAGGTGTCCGTGCTCGCCGAGGCGATGGGGATGCGGGTCATCTTCCACGACATCGCGCCGAAGATGGCGCTGGGCAACGCCAGATCGGTGCGTGACCTTTCAGCCTTGCTGAAGGAAGCCGACGTGGTGACGCTGCACGTGCCCGCGACCGGCGCGACACGGAATCTCATCGGCGCGGCGCAGATCCGGAAGATGAAGCCGGGGGCGCACCTCATCAACAACGCCAGGGGGAGCGTGGTGGACGTGGTCGCTCTGGCCGAAGCCCTGCGCAGCGGCCACCTCGGCGGCGCAGCGCTCGACGTCTTCCCGCACGAACCCGCGAGCGGGGAAGAGCCGTTCGAGAGCGAAGTCCGGGGGCTGCCGAATGTCATTCTTACGCCCCACGTCGGTGGAAGCACCGAGGAGGCTCAGGAGGCCATCGCCGAGGATGTCGCGGCGAAACTCATCAAGTTCATCAACGTGGGCACCACCACAGGCTCGGTGAATGTGCCGGAGGTGGAACTGCCGGGCCAGGAGGCCGCGGATGAACACGGCAGGTCCGCCAGGCGCCGCCACCGCATCCTGCACTTCCACCGCAACGTCCCGGGCGTGCTGAGCTCGCTCCACCGTGTTGTGGCGGGACTGGGCGCGAATATCACCTCCGAGTACCTCCGCACGCTGGACGATATCGGCTATGTCGTGCTCGACGTGGACCCGACCAACGGCAAGGAACTGCTCACACGCCTGAGAGCGATGCCCGAGACCGTGCGCGTCAGGATCCTGTGGTGATCGGCGGTTTCGAGTCGCCCGTCAGCAGCACGATCCCCAGCACGATCAGCACGACGGCCACGGCTTTGCGCGGCGTCATCCCCTCGCCCAGAACCAACCACCCCAGAAGCACCGCCGTGGCGGGCGAGAGGGCGAAGGCGATGGGCCGCACGCGGGAGATGTCCCCGCCCGGCGAAGCGAGCGCGGAATAAAAAAAGAAGACCCCGGCGAAGCCCGCCAGCAGGCCCGAGCCGCCGATGAGCATGAGCCAGACCTTCCACCCCGCCGCGGCGGTCCAGCCGGGCTTCTCCCACTGCCAGAGGTGCATCGACAGGTAGTACGCAATGATGGTGGGCGGGAGCGTGGTGCAGGCCCGCACCAGGAAGGCGGACATCGGACCGACCTTGCCCGTGTTGATCGCCCACTTCGTAAAAATCTCACCGATGCCCCAGCACAGACCGGCCAGAATAGCGAACAGGATCGCACGCATGGCCGTACCGTAGCGACTCTGCCGAACGCAACTACGGGATCAGTCCGGAAGCAACCGCCCGCTACCCGCGGAGTTCCTCGGGAAAAAGTTCCGGAGGCGCGTTTTGCCAGCAGACGGGCCGGCACCATCGCTCGACCGCCATCGCCCCGACGGCCGTGGACTGCTGTTGATTGGTCGCGGGCCAGGGGCCGCCGTGGACCATCGCCGCTGAAACTTCAACTCCCGTGGTCACGCCGTTGAACACCAACCGACCGACTTTGCCCGCAAGGATCTGGGCGAGCGCCCCGGCCCGGTCCGTGTGTGCAGCGAAGATCGCCCCGACCAGCGAGCCGGGGACGGCGTCCGCGCCTTTCAGAAGGTCGAGTTCCTCATCGCACTCCACCACGATCGTGGACGGCCCGAAGCATTCCTCGCGCAGTGTCGGGAACCTCAGCAAGGCCGAGAGTGAGGCACGCAGCACCACCACAGGCTGAGACGTGCCCGATCCCTCGGCGGGTTGGCCGCGGGCGGCCTGTTCCACGCCGGGAACCTGTGAAACCTCGTGCAGTCGTTCGAGAAAGCCCGCGCGCACCCGGGCGCTGAGCATCGGCTGGGCGGGGGATGCCGCGGCGCGGGCCGCCAATGTATCGAGAAAGAGGTTGGCCCCATCGCCCCGAACGATGAAGACCAGGCCCGGGCACGTGCACATCTGGCCGTTGGAGTTGGTCACAGCGCCGATGATCTTCTCGGCGATGGATTCGGCCTCCGCGGCGAGAGCCCCGGGCAGAATGAAGATGGGGTTGATGCTGCCCATCTCGGCGAAGACGGGGATCGGCTCGGGGCGGGATGCCGCGAGACGTGCGAGGGCTGTACCGCCGCGGAAACTGCCTGTGAAGCCGACGGCCTTGATCGCCGGATGGGTGACCAGTTCCTGCCCGATCGCCAGTTCGCGGTCGCCGCCCGCGGGCAGGTGCTGGAAGGTGCCGTGGTGGAAGTTCGTGTCGCGCACGGCGGAGATCACAGCCTCGGCGACCATCTGGCTCGTGGCCGGGTGTGAGGGATGCCCCTTGACAACCACCGGGCACCCCGCGGCCAATGCCGAGGCGGTGTCCCCACCCGCGGTGCTGTAGGCGAGGGGGAAGTTGCTCGCCCCGAAGACCGCGACAGGCCCCAGCGGACGGAGCATGCGCCGAAGGTCCGGCTTGGGCAAGGGCTTGCGTGCCGGGTCGGCCCTGTCGATCTCGGCCCGGACCCAGCGCCCTTCACGCACCAGCTGGCCCAACGCGCGGAGTGTGAAGACGGTGCGGTCACGCTCGCCTTGCAGCCGCGGCACGGCGAGGCCGGTTTCGGCGCCGGCGGTGGTGAGGAGTTCTTCTCCCAGCGCCAGGATGTTCGCGGCCATGGCGTCGAGCAGCGCGGCGCGGTCGGTGTTCCGACGGCCGATCATCCAGCGGAAGGCCTCCTCCGCGAGCAGGCAGGCGGTGTCCACTTCATCGGGCGGCGCGGCACGAAACAGCCCTGGGTTGGTTGAGCCTGTGGCGGGGTTGTGCGAGTGGAAGGTCGTCGTCATGGAAGTTTCGGAACAGGTCGTGCGGAGTGGCGTGCGGGAGGTACAAGCGTATCGGTCGATGAAGATCATCCGGGGATCGGTCTCGCCGGAAAAGAAATGCCCCCCGGGCGAGGCCCGGGGGGCAGCGTTTTACTCAGATGATGTCGAGAGATCGGGTCCGGCCCGCCGTGACATCAGAAGCAGCCGCCCGCTTCCCACTTCTCGAAGAAGAAGTCAACATCAGCGCCCTCGATGCCGCCGTCCTGGTTGACGTCGGAGCAGGGCAGGGCGTTCTCCCACGCGAAGTAGAAGGCTTCGACGTCGGCGCCGTCGATGCCGCCGTCCTGGTTGAAGTCCGCGGCGCAGGCCGGGCAGTAGGAGCAGTTGGGAGTGATGGGAGCGAACTGCACGCTGAAGGAGTCGATCGTTCCCACATCGATGCCGGCGTTGTCGGTCACGGTGAGGGTCCAGGTGCCATCGGCGGGGTCGCCGGTGAAGACCGAGAGCGATTGATTGGAGCGGTAGGTGCCGGCGGGGATCGGATCACCGATCGAGCCGCCGATGGTCGCCGTGGCGAAGTCGTTGAAGCAGTAGACGCCGCTGGGGTTGCGACCGCCGCCCTCACGGTTCATCAGCACGGCGGTGTGGATGCCGTTGCTGACGGAGACGATGAGGTCGGCCGCGAAGGTGTGCGTCAGGCCGACGCAGACCTGGAGGGCGCCAACGGTTTCACCCGTGGCGACGGTCAGGCTGCTGGATGCGGTGCCGGGCACGCCGCCGGAGAAGTCCGGGATCGCGATCGGGAAGTTATCCGTGGACTCGATCGGGGCGCCGAAGTCGCCGACCGTCTCGCACGCCGAGTCGTTGCCCAGGTAGGTCCCGCCCATGTCGAAGCACTCGGCCTCGGACATGATGGCGCAGGTCTGCTCCTCGGGCAGGCAGCAGGCGCCGGTGAAGACGCAGCGGAGCACCGACTGGCAGGGGTCACCGTTGTCGGTGATGGAAACCTCGTAGTTCCCCGTGCCGCCGCCGAAGCCGCCCACGACGACGTAGTACTCGGAACCGACCTCGGAGCAGAAGGTGAAGAGGCTGGTCAGGCCCGTGCCGCTGTCATCATCGCCGCCGATGCAGAACAGCCCGGCGCAGCCGCGGATGCCGCAGTAGACGGCCACGATGGTGTCCATGGTCGTGCCCGCGTGGTCGGTGGAGACGGTCATGGTGTTGCCCGTGCCCGTGACCTTGTACCACGAGAGCCGCTGGTTGGAAGAGACAGGCGGACATTCGGGCTGGTTGGTGCTGGCCGCGCTGCGGGTGGTGATGTAACCGGCGACCACCACGCCGAGGTTCAGGTCTTCGGCGCCGGCGCAGTTGTCGTTGGCGGGCGGGGGCGGGGGGCACTGCGTGACGTTGAGCGTGATGTTGCCCATGCTGCTGCGCATCTCCGCATCGGAGACGGTGAACATGAGGGTCTTGGCGCCGACGGTGGTGGTGTCGGCGATGGTGGCGAGGTAGGAGTAGCGACCGTCGCCGGGGGTGACGTCACCGTCGAGGCCCAGGTCGTTGAAGGCCTGGTTCGATGAACCGCCGATCGAAGAAAGATCGCACTCGACCATGATGTCGGTGCTGTTGGGGAAGCGACCGCCGGTCACGAGCACCGAGAGGAGGCTGGTCTGATCGCCGCAGTTCTGGACGCTTGTGGGGGCGGCGCTGCCGACGCCCGTGGGCGGGGTGGGATCACCGCAGGGCAGGGCCGTGGTGCAGGGAGTGCCGTCGTCCGACACGGTCAGGGCGAAGTTGCCGGTGGCCGTGCTGAAGCCGCGCACGAAGATGTAGTACGGACGACCCGCGACAGAGCACCAGGAGAAGCGGCTGTGCAGCCCGCTGAAGGAGCAAGTGGCATCGTCGTTGGCGCCGATGCAGGTGAGCATCGAGCAGCCGTCAGCCCCGCAGAAGACGCCGACGATGGTGTCGTGGTTCGTGAACGAGTCGCAGGTCGTGGCCGTCATGGTGTTGCCGGTGCCCGTGATGAGGTACCACACGCCCCGGCCTGTTGTGGCCGAGCCGCAACTGACCGTGCTGGTGTCGCCGAGGCTTGTGATGTACCCCTCGACACGCTGATCGACCACGATGGGCTCCGCGGAACCGCAGGTGTTGTTGGCCATCGGGGGCGGCGGACAGGCCGTCACGGTGAGGCCGGCGATGGTGCCGGTGCTCGAGCGCATCTCGGCATCGGAGACGGTGAAGGGGAAGGTCTTGGCACCGGTGGTGGTGGTGCCCGCTACGGTCTGGCGGAATGAATAACGCCCGTCACCAGCGGTGACATCGCCATCCACGCCGAGATCGTTGAGTGCCTGGGTGCCCGAGCCGCCGATGGCCGACAGGTCGGCCTCGACCACGATCCCAGTGCTGGCCGGGTTGGCGCCCGGGGTTACCAGCACGCTGACCAGGACGGTCTGGTCACCGCAGTTGTTGACCGATGTGGGCGACACCGAGCCGACGCCGGTGGGAGGGGTGGGCAGGTTGGTCGGGGGGTTGATGTAAAGTTGCAGGTCGCGGGTGGTTGTTCCGGGGGCAGCCGTCCCGAACTTGCCGGCGAGGATCCAATACTCGGTTCCCGCGGCGACCACGACCGACAGGTTGGTGCGAAGACCGCAACTGTCATCGTTGCAGCCGATCTGAGAAAACGTCCCGCCGCAGGTGCCCGTGTACACGGCGACGATGGTGTCGCTGACGGTGTTCAACGGAGCATCGGCGGGGCAGGTGGCGATACGCATGGTTCCGCTGGCGGCAGGCGTGATCTTGTACCAGATCGTCCGGCTGCGGCTGGTCTGGCACGAGAAGGTCGGATCACCCGTGACCGTGGCGCTGGTGATGTCAACCGGCGTGGTCAGGAACGGGAACGGCCCGGAGGACACATCAATCGCCCCCGCGCACAAGTCATTGGCCGGTTGTGCCAAGGCCGAAGCCGCGAGCACCAGACCGGAACACAGGCCAAGAAGGCCACGATTCCTCTTCATACTTCATCTCCTTCCGATAACGTGAACAACAAACAACAAGGACACACACAACTCAATCCGGGCACGAATCCGGTACATCAGGATGGAAGGGGCTTCACGCTGTTCGTAGGCGCATCAGGCAGTCACACAGTTGAACAGATTCAAACTGAACCAAATTCAAACATTGCATGCACACCGTCAACTGCGAACCGCAAGCGAAGGTGAAATGTCGGCGGAGACCCCTCTCACGAATGCCGGGAGTTTAGCGCGATGACGGATATCGGGTCAATGATTGAATCACCGATTCCGCCATGAAGTAACCGTTTTCAAAGTGCGAATTGCCGTAGTAGTGGTATTACGCGCAGTTGGAACATTTCACTATCTCACCGTCTCGTTGTTTGTGCATACTGATATCTCCGTCCCGCCACGCGTGCTGGTCCTACAATGGGTAGATCGCCGGTGACTCCCTGTTGATGAAAATGGGTTTCTGCTGGCCGCGGCGGATGAGGGTGCGTCGCACCCCGGGCTGCGAAACCCATAGGTACGACCAGATCGATCGTACATCGAGAGTTATTGGCCAGTATGCACTTTTCCGACCTTCACTTGTCCGCACCCATTCTGCGCGCGCTGGCGCACGAGGGGTACACGATTCCAACTTCCATTCAGGCCCAGGCCATCCCGCCCATCATCGCGGGGAACGACATGCTGGGCATTGCGCAAACGGGTACAGGCAAGACCGCCGCGTTCGCGTTGCCGATTCTGCACCGATTGATGACCGCCCCAGTGGACAAGGCCCACCGGGGTGCTCGCAAGCCCCGTGTGCTGGTTCTCTGCCCGACCCGCGAACTGGCGGTTCAGATCGGTGAGAGTTTCACCCGGTACGGGCGCGATGCCGCGCTCGAGCACGTCTGCATCTTCGGCGGTGTCAGCGAGTTTCACCAGAAGCGGGCGCTCGCGAGAGGCGTTGATATCGTGGTCGCCACGCCGGGCCGCCTCCTGGACCTGATGGAGCAACGCGCCGCCGACATTTCAGCGGTCGAGACACTGATCCTCGACGAGGCGGATCGGATGCTGGACATGGGGTTCATCCAGCCGATCCGGCGCATCGCGGCGGCGACGCCCAAGACCCGGCAGACGCTCCTCTTCTCGGCGACGATGCCGAAAGAGGTGACACACCTGGCGCACTCGCTGCTGCGTGATCCGGTGAAGGTGTCGGTGCCGCCGTCTCCCGCATCGACGCCGAAGATCGAGCAGAGTCTCTACATCGTGAAGCGAGAGTTGAAACAGCCCCTGCTCCGCCACCTGCTGGACGATCCGGCGATGGAACGCACGCTGGTCTTTACCAAGACCAAGCACGGCGCGGAGCGTGTGAGCAAGAAACTGGGACGCAGCGGCGTGACCGCCGACGCCATCCACGGCGACAAGGCGCAGAACTACCGCCTGCGGGCGCTCGAACGGTTCCGCAGCGGGGCCGCGAGGGTGTTGGTGGCGACAGATGTCGCCGCCCGCGGGCTGGATGTGGACGGCGTGACCCACGTTGTCAACTTCGATCTGCCGATGGAGCCCGAGGCGTACGTGCACCGCATCGGCCGCACGGGCCGGGCCGGAGCGACGGGGATCGCGATCTCGTTCTGCGATGGAGATGAGCGGGGACTCTTGCGGGAGATCGAACGCCTGACCGGGAAAAAAATCCCTCTGTCGGCAACGCCCGAGGTCAAGCCCGATCCTGTGGCCGAAGGGTTCTCCCACCGCACGCCGCACTCGAACAGCGGCAAGCGTGGCGGCCATCGTGACCCGTCACCCGGTGCATCGCGGGGACCGGCGCCGCGCCACGAGGAGCGGGGTGTGCGTGAGCAACACCCCAAACCAGCATCGAGATCCGGCGCGGGGCAACACTCCGCAAAGCCACGCGCGGATCACGCCGACAATCGAGGGCACGATGCACGCCGCGACCGGGCCGATGGGAGCGGGCACGCCGAGAGCCGAGGGCACGCTCGTGCCGGCGCCAAGCCTGCGCCGTGGAGCAAGTACGCGGGTAAAAAGCGGGCGCGTTGAGAGCGTGGAACATCACGCGCGTGGGTCGGCGGATTCGTCCGCCGATGCCCCGCCGCCGGCGTGGGTCAGTTCGACCAGCGCGGCGTGTTTCATGAGCGTGGCCGCGGCCTGTGACGCCGCGGCGAGCCAGCCGGGCACGCCGTCGAGGAACGCGCGCTTGAGGACCAGTTGCTTGAAGAACGCCCCGGGGGGCGATGTCAGGAGGGCGAGTCGGCTTCCCCTGATACCCGCTAGATGCTGCGCGCGAGCGGAAGCCCGCGCGAGGCCGGCCTGCTTGCGCAGAAAATCAGCGAACGTGTCGATGGACTCGTGGCGGATGTGCCCGGGCAGGTCGATGATGCGGCCGGGCGTGCCAGGCAAGAGTTCGATCTTGTCGTGCGGCTCGGTGCCGGTGGTTCGGGCCGTGCCCCGCCGCACCAGGCGCAGACGCCATTCGGGCTGCCAGGCGTGCCGGAGCGGTTGGCCCCGGTAATACACGATCCGGCGGACGCGCGCTGCGGCGATGCCGGGATCATCATGTTCGACATGCGCGATGATGGCGTCACGCAGGACGGGGTCGGGCGGCTCATCGGCATCGAGGCAGAGCACCCACGGCCCGCGGCACTGTTCGATGGAGAACTGCCGGGTGAGGTTGAAGCCGCGCCAAATAGTCTTGACGATGCGGCAGCCTCGCTCGTGCAGAATGTCGAGGGTGCCATCGGTTGAGCCCGAGTCGATGGCGACGATCTCACCGCCGCCGACGATGAGAGGCGCGATGGCATCGAGCAGCCGGGGCATGCGGCGAAACTCGTTCTTGCAGAGGATGGCGACGGAGAGAGACACGGCAAACTCGCCGGGCTGCAACAGCGCGGCGTGGCAGTGTACGGCGATCCTTGGGATGGTTCGCGGGTCAGAACTGCCGGTGTGACCGTGCGCGCTCGGAGGGTCAATGAATGACAGTTAGGAAGTGCCGCCCGTGTCTTGAACAGGGCGAAGAGGCTGTGTCCGATGGGCGTGAGGGATGAACGGGCCACTCAACATGCGCGCGAAGCGTACTCCGCGGCGGCGGGCTTGAGAGAGGCGTCTGTACATCCGGCAACCCCGATTCGCCCAAGTGGCAATGCAGCGTCCGGGCCAAAGAAACAATGCCCCGAACTCACCGGAGTTCGGGGGTCCTGGTGGTCCATGCAATCCGATGGGAGTAAAGCCAATGGCCCCGCTCGGATTCGAACCGAGGACCAAGCGATTATGAGTCGCCTGCTCTAACCGCTGAGCTACAGGGCCGTAGCGGAAAAGGATAGCAGCGGGGGACGTGCTGGTGGATCATCACGCGTCCTGTTCTGCTGCGCGGCGGGCCAGGATCTGGTCGATCCGTGTGCCGTCCATGTCCACGACCTCGAGGATCCAGCCGCGCCATTCGACCGATTCGCCCTTGTGCGGGATGTGACCGAGAAGGTCGAGTACCAGGCCCGCGGCGGTGCGGGCATCGGTGGCGTCGCCGGACTCTGCGATCGTGAGCGTGAGGGTGACCTCGAGTTCGTGCAGGGGCAGGCGTCCGTCGATGAGCAGGGAACCGTCGGGGCGGCGCGTGGCGACGGGGGGGGGTTCCTCGCCTTTGCGTGAGAGGTCGCCGACCAGAACCCGGACCACATCATTGAGCGTCACAAGGCCGTGTGTGCCGCCGTATTCATCGACGACGATGGCAACGTGGACCTTGGTCCGCTTGAACTGATCGAGGAGTTGCAGCGCTGGGCACGTTTCGGGAACGAACAGGGGCTTGTGGGCGACGGCGGAGACGCGGAAGGCCGCGCCGGAGAGCAGTCCGTACGCGATCAGGTCCTTGATGTGGACGACTCCCACCAGTTGATCGATGCTCCCGCGGCAGACCGGGTAGTGAGAAAATGGGCTTGTGCCGACGAGGACCCGCACCTCGTCCGCCGGCATGGTCTCATCGAGCCAGACGATCTCTCCACGCGGGACCATCAGGTCCGCCGCGGTCAGATCGCCGATGCGGACGGTGCGTTGAAATAGTTCATGCTCGTGGGGCGTAAAGACTCCGGTGCCGGCTGCCCGGGCCATCAGGCTTTTGACATCTTCCTCGGAGACATCATCGCGTGTTGAAGCCGGAACACGCAACAACTTGAGTATGCCTTCGGTGGAAAGTGTTAGGAGTTTTACAGGGACTGCCGTGAGCACCGAAAGCGCACTCAGGGGTCGTGCGATCAGGCCGGCGATCTGCTCCGGAAAGGCAAGGGCGATCCGCTTGGGAACGAGTTCACCAAGCACCAGGGAGAGATAGGTGATGACCAGCACGATCAGAACCGTGCTGATCGGCCCGCTGTACGGACTGAGTGGTTCGGCCTCGGCAATGAAAACCTGCAACTTGCTCGAGAGCGCTTTTTCACCGAATGCCCCCGCCAGGATGCCAACCAACGTGATACCGACCTGCACCGTAGAAAGAAAGCGTGTCGGCTCACGAGACAGGGAAAGTGCCGCCGCGGCACCTTTACTTCCTCCCGCGGCGGCTTGCTGCAGCCGTGAGTGCCTGGAGGTCATCATCGCCAGTTCCGCCATGGCGAAGACACCATTGACCAGAAAGAGGACAAGGAGCAGTACGATCGCCAGGAGCATGGTCGATTGTTGCTATCCGATCGTCAAAATCGACCAAACAATAATCGAACATGCTTGGTTAAGTATTGTGACGAAGCCGGTGATCCCGTTCGAGAAACGTAAGGAGATACTCTGCAAACTCAGATTTCATCAGCGGGCCGGTGCGTGTGATCAGTTCTTCCGTAGGCCCGATGATGGTCGCGTCGATCACATCCGAATCCATTGTTTCCAGAGGATTGGCGACGATGTAATCAACCATTTTGCGTTTTTTCTTGCGGATGGCCAGTTCCGTAAGACCTTCATGATCCTCAAGCGCGAACCCAACAAAAACCTGACTTGAACGCTTTCCACCTGCTAAACCGGCTAGAAGATCCGGCGTGGCTTCAAGTTTCAACACAAGTCCTGAAGCGCTTCGCGGCAGTTTGTGAGAAACATCGACTGGTTTCGCGGGCCTGAAGTCGGCGACTGCGGCAGCCATAATAAGTAAGTCAGCATTCGGCGTATGTTCAGATAAAAGTTGCTGTAAGTCGGAGGTTGTTCGGAACCTCTGAATCTTGACGGACGAACGTTCGGGCACCGCGGCGTTGGGGCCGATGAGCGCGGTTACGGCCCAGCCGCTGCGGTCTGCCGCGTCGGCGAGGGATGCTCCGAGTCTTCCCGAACTGCGGTTCCCGATGAACCGGACGGCATCGATGGGTTCATACGTCGGCCCGAATGTAAGAAGGAGATTCCGACAGGCATCGGGCATGTGCGATGGTACCGAAGAGGGCGGAATGGAGGAAGTCGGCAAACGAAGTTGTCGGAATTCAATTGATAGGTGGCCGCGAGCGCCGGATAATCCCGGCCCCGAACTGAGTCGGGGTGGAGCACGGACCCGATTCGGTGGAGCAGTCTGGTAGAGCACATGGCGAGATCACGCAAGAAACTCGGCGAGATACTGGTTTCCTGGGGAGTCATCACCGCGGAGCAGGCGGACAAGGCCGCGCAGATGGCGAAGGCCTCGGGCAAGCGACTCGGCGAAGTCGTCGTGGAGGCCGGTTTCGCCAAGGAAGATCAGGTCGCCAAGGCCCTGGCCAACCAGTTCGGGATGGAGTTCGTCGATCTGGCGGCGAGCGGGGTGGCGGACAAGATCGACCTGAAACTGATCCCCGATGACCTGGTGAAGAAACACCAGATCCTGCCGCTTTCGAAGTTGGGCAACCGTCTGCAACTGCTGGTCCACGATCCGATGGACCTGGAGTTGTTCGACATGCTCCGGTTCAGGTTGAACGTGGAACTCGAGCCGCGCCTGGCGACCAAGAGCCAGATCAAGAAGTATCTGGAGGCCGCGGCGGCGGGCACGGCCAAGAAGTTCGCCGCCAACGAGAGCCTGATGACCGAGTCCATCGACCGGTCGATCGACCGCTCGGTGGACAAATCGGTGGACAAGTCGATGGACAAATCCATCGACGTGGCGGAAGAGGATGCCCCGATCGTCAAACTGGCCAACCGCATCATCGCCGAGGCGGTGCGGATGCGGGCCAGCGATATCCACATCGAGCCGATGGAAGATCGGGTTCGGCTGCGGTACCGCATCGACGGCGTCTGCATGGAGCGAGACAACCTGCCGAAGCGGATGCAGAACTCGCTGCTGAGCCGCGTGAAACTGATGAGCGGCATGAACATCGCCGAGAAGCGAGTCCCGCAGGACGGCCGCATCAAGATGCAAGTGGACGAAACCGGGATCGACTTCCGTGTTTCGGCCTGCCCGGCCTACCACGGCGAGAGCGTGGTGCTCCGTATTCTGCGCCCCGACAGTGTGCGCATCGGTCTCACGAACCTGGGCTTCGAGCCGGAGAACCTGGCGATATTCAACCGGATCATCCGCCGGCCCAACGGCATCTTCCTGGTGACCGGCCCGACGGGTTCGGGCAAGACGACGACGCTCTACTCGGCGCTCGACGTCCTGAACCGGCCCGACAAGAAGATCATCACCGCCGAGGACCCGGTGGAATACAACTTCGAGGGGATCAACCAGTGCCAGGTGCGAGAGCACATCGGGCTGACATTCCCGGCGATTCTCCGGTCGATGCTGCGCCAGGCCCCCAACATCATCCTGGTGGGCGAAATCCGCGATAAGGAAGTCGCCGAGATCGCCATCCAGGCGGCACTCACCGGCCACCTCGTCTTCTCGACCCTGCACACCAACGATGCGCCCAGCGCCATCACGCGGCTGATCGACATGGGAGTCAAGCCCTTCCTGGTCGCCAGTTCGATCCAGGCGATCATGGCCCAGCGACTCATCCGTGTTCTGTGCAAGCACTGCAAGGCCGTCGAGGACGAGTCCGCGTACGACCCCAAACTGATGATGCTCACCGGCATCAGCGTGGAGGAAGCCCGGGGGAAGGCCCTGAAGGCCGTGGGCTGTACGAACTGCAACAACAACGGCTACCGAGGCCGCCAGGCCATCTTCGAGATGATGCAGATGAACAATCAGATCCGCGAGCTGGCATTCCGGCTCGCCCCAATCTCCGACCTGCGCAAAGCCGCCATCGCCAACGGCATGAGCTCACTCGTGCAGGACGGCAAGATCAAGGTCCTCAAGGGCACCACCACCATGGCCGAGATCGCCTCGACCACCCAGGTGGACGTCGACAACAAGTAGGAACACCATCACTCAGAGGAACGACATCAGCGCCCGCAACGACCAGGGATCCAGACCGCAACGCACCTGACATCAGGGCAATCCGCCCTTCGCATTCGAGAGGTTTTTCATGTCAACCATGCAGATCGACCGCCTGCTCGACACGGTGGTTAAACTCGGCGCCTCGGACCTTCACCTCACGGTCGGTCGCCAGCCCACCATCCGACATCACGGCAATCTACGTAATCTCCAGACCAAGGTGCTCGAGTCCGACGACATGGTTTCGCTCATGAAGGCCATCACGCCCGAACGCAACCAGCAGGAACTCCAGGAAGAGGGCACCACCGACTTCGGATTCGCGTACGGCGAAGCCGCGCGATTCCGTGTTTCGGTCTTCCGTCAGCGCGGCGACCTCGCCATCGTCCTCCGCCAGATTCCAAGCCGCCTGCTCACCTTCGAGCAAATCGGATTGCCACAAGTCTGCAAAGAACTCATCCGTCGGCCCAGAGGGATGTTCCTCGTTACCGGACCGACCGGATCGGGTAAGACCACGACGTTGGCGACGATGATCGACTTCATCAATACGACGATGGATAAGCACATCGTCACGATGGAAGACCCCATCGAGTACTACCACCATCACAAGAAATCAATCGTCAACCAACGCGAAGTCGGCAACGATGTTCCAAGTTTCGCGGAGTCTCTCCGGCGCGTACTCCGCCAGGACCCCGATGTGATTCTGGTCGGCGAAATGCGCGACCTTGAAACCATTGAGTCGGCGGTGCGTGCCGCGGAAACCGGCCACTTGGTCTTCGGCACTCTCCACACCACCGGCGCGGCCAAGACGATCGACCGTATTGTGGACGCTTTCCCGGTTACCCAACAAAACCAGATCCGTGTCCAGTTGTCCACGGCTTTGCTCTGCATCCTGAGCCAGGCACTTCTGACCCGGGTCGATGTCCAGGGAATGGTTGCCGCATACGAGTTTTTGGTTATCACCCCTGCCATCGCCAATTTGATTCGTGAAGCCAAGACATTCCGCATCGACTCGGCAATCCAGACCGGGAAGAAGTTCGGCATGCAGTTGCTCGATGACCACCTCTGGTCACTCTACTCCCAAGGTAAAATCTCCGCCGAGGAGATGATCGACGTTTCCAAAACCCCAGCAGAACTTACAAGCCGTATCCACCGACTGGGGCGGACGGTGGGTCGCATGGAATGGGATGAAGAGGAAGAGGGCGGTTCGTAAGGCATCCGACCGGATTCGGAGGTCGTTTTCTGCCTTGTAAATGGCGAAAATGTCCAGTTGGTACGTCGTGTTTACAGTCTCTAATAGATGGCTTGGCCCGAACAGCCCGTGTATGCTGATCGAAGATGTAGGTGCGCCCTCTTCCAACGTGGAAACAGGTGCGCTCATTCGACGGCAGTGAAACCGGCGGGATAGGGTCGGTCGCGGAAAGGTACGCCGCATATGGCGATTGATCCGGCAGAACTCAAGGGCCGCAAGATCGGCCGCGTCCTCACCAAACTCGGCAAGGTGAGCCGGGAGAAGGTCCACGAAGCCCTCGAGGTCCAGAAGACCCGCAAAGCCCAGTTGGGGCGCATCCTTATTGAACTCGGGCATTGCTCCGAGACCGACATCGCCGAAGCCCGGGCCGGCCAGGCCGGGATGGTCTACATGAACATCAAGGGCTTCGAGATGCCCGATGCTCTCAAGGACCTGATCCCGGCGGAGAACATCCGCGCGTACGAGGTGGTGCCGGTGGAATACAACCCCACCAGCAAGCGATTGAAAATCGCCATGAAAAGCCCGGACAACTTCCGGGCGGTGGACGACCTGCGTCTGCTGATGGGTTTCAACGTCGAGGCCGTGGTGGCGGACCCCGCCATCATCGACGCGCTCATCAAAAAGCACTTCTCCAAGCAGGAGTCGGTCGCCGACGTCATCACCAACATCAAACTGGACGAAAAGTTTACGAAACTGGGCAGCGGCAAGAGCGACCAGTCCATCGACCTCGACGCGGTCATGGACGCCGCCAGCGACAACCAGGTCATCAAGTTGCTCAACGGCGTGCTCATGCAGGCCATCAAGGATCGGGCCAGCGATATCCACTTCGAGCCGTTCGAGAACGAGTTCAAGATGCGCTACCGGATCGACGGCGTGCTCTACGAGATGGTCCCGCCGCCCAAGATCCTCGGTCCCGCCATCACCAGCCGCATCAAGGTCATGGCGAACCTCGATATCGCCGAGCGGCGCCTTCCTCAGGACGGTCGCATCGAACTCCAACTCCACGGCAACCCCATCGACCTGCGCATCGCCGTGCTCCCCACCATCTACGGTGAGAGTTGCGTGATGCGTGTCCTCGACCGCAGCAACGTCGAGCTCTCGCTCGACCGCATCGGCCTTCGCCAGGACGATTTCGACACCTTCGACCGTCTGATCCACAAGCCCAACGGCATCGTCACCGTCACCGGACCCACCGGCTCGGGCAAGACCACCACCCTGTACGCCGCGCTCGCCCGGCTCAACGACATCGAGACCAAGATCCTGACCGTCGAGGACCCGGTGGAGTACGACATCGACGGTCTCTGTCAGTGCCAGGTGAACGAGGAGGCGGGCCTGACCTTCGCCAAGGCCCTGCGCAGTTTCCTCCGCCAGGACCCCGATGTGATCCTCGTCGGTGAAATCCGGGACCTTGAGACAGCCCAGATCGCGGTGCAGGCATCCCTCACGGGCCACCTCGTGCTCAGCACCCTCCACACCAACGACGCCCCCAGCTCGATCATCCGGTTGGTGGACCTTGGGATGGAGCCCTTCCTCCTGACCGCCACCATCGAGGGAATCGTCGCTCAGCGACTCGTCCGGCGAGTCTGCTCCAAGTGCAGGGAGCAGTACGTGCCGAAAGAAGAAGAGTTGATGGAACTCAACCTCACGCCCGACAAGGTCCGGGGCCGGACCTTCAGCCGGGGCCGGGGGTGCGAGAACTGCAACAACTCCGGCTACCGCGGCCGCATGGCCATCTTCGAGATCATGACCATGGACGACGAGATGCGCGAACTGGTCATGAAGCAGGCCAACACCACCGCCCTCCGCGCCCACGCGCGCAAACGGGGCATGCGCTCCCTCCGCGAGTCGGGGCTCATGGGCATCTACGAGGGGCAAACCAGTATCGACGAGGTCGTCCGGGAGACGATGTCCGACGAGGATTGAACGAGACAGGCACCGGCAATCGGGAACAGGATTCGGACAGGGTCAGGGCAATCAACAGGGATCGACGCATGGCGACGTTCGTGTACGAAGCACTCAACTCCTCTGGCAAACCGCAAAAAGGCACGGTGGAGGCCGGCACGACCGAAGAGGCCATCGCCCGGATCAAGAGCCAGGGTTTCTATCCCACCTCGGTGCGCGAACAACAGGCCAAGAAGGGCGCCGGCGCCGGCGCACCCGACGCCGAGGCCATGAAGGCCAAGCTCAAGAAAAAGGGCGGCGGCGGCGGCGGCTTCGGACGGGTGAGCGCCAAGCAACTCACGGCCTTCACCCGCCAACTCTCCACGCTCCAGGACGCGGGCCTGCCGCTGCTGCGCTCGCTGCAGATTCTCGAAAGCCAACTCAAGCCCAGCAAACTCAAGAACATCCTGATGGGCGTGTGTGAAGAGGTCGAGGGCGGGTCGTCCCTTTCCGAAGCCATGGGCAAGTTCCCCAAGGCCTTCGATCATCTGTACGTCAAGATGGTCAACGCCGGCGAGATCGGCGGCGTGCTCGACATCATCCTCCAGCGGCTCGCCGAGTTCATGGAGAAGAGCGAGCGGCTCAAGCGCAAGATCCGCGGTGCCATGGTCTACCCCATCGTGGTCATCACCATCGCCGCACTGATCCTCACGGGCATCATGTACTTCATCATCCCGAAGTTCGAGGAAATCTTCCGCGACTTCGGCGTGGCCCTCCCCTGGCTCACGATGAAACTCATCAGTTCATCGCGGTGGGTCTCGGGCACCAACCCGGGCCAGGCCGTCCCCGGGGCCATCATTCTCCTGCCAAGCCCGATCATCCTGTACGCGTTGTGGAAACTCATCCGCAAGGCCGGCCCCGGCCGCGCCGCCACCGACATGATGATTCTGTTCTCACCGATCTTCGGCAACCTCGTCCGTAAGACGGTCATCGCCCGCTTCACCCGGACCCTGGGCACGCTGGTCTCCGCGGGCGTGCCGATCCTCGAAGCCGTCAAGATCACCAAGGAGACCAGCGGCAACTACGTCTTCGAGAAAGCCCTCCAGAAAGTGCACGACAGCATCCGCGAGGGCGAGGGATTCGCCACGCCGCTGCGCGAGAGCAAGACGTGCGACGCCATCGTCGTCAACATGATCGACGTCGGCGAGGAGACGGGCGAACTCGACGCCATGCTCCTGAAGATCGCAGACAACTACGACGAAGAGGTCGATGTCGCCGTCGCCTCGCTCGTCAGTCTGCTCGAGCCCCTCATGGTCGTCGTTCTGGGCGGCATCGTCGGCACCATCGTCGTCGCCATGTTCCTCCCTCTCGTGGCGATGATCCAATCCCTTCAGGGCGGAGGCGCGGTGTAGGTTCCACTCTCCGCCGCGGCGTTGAGACGAGCGGTATCCGGACACGGTGACATGAAGACCACGACACTTCCATCCCGACCTTGCATCAGCGACCGCGAACGCGGCCGGGGCGTTGGGTTCACCCTCGTCGAGGTGCTCTTCTCGGTTCTCATCATCGGCGTGCTCATGGGGCTGCTCATCGTGGGGTTCAGGTCGGCCCGGACCTTCACGCAGAGCGTCGGTGACCGCACCGCCGTGGCCAACATCAAGGCCGCCGTGGCGAAGTTCAACGCCGAGTTCGGGTTCCCGCCCCCGCTGGTCTGCGATCAGGCCCCCCAGGCCGTGACCACCGGCCCCATGCCACACGGGGCCAGGTCTTCCATCGCCCCCAACGGCCCCGACCGCTCCCGTTTCGCGGTGTACAACTTCTCGCGAGATGCCAGCAACGCCGACCTGACGGTTCTCCGGCCCGCGACGCTCACGCTCCCCGGCGCGGCCAACCCCTTCGAGGATGACCGCTACAGCGAACGGACCATCGCCTATTACCTCGCCGGGGCGTGCGACACCGAGCGCGACCGGGCCTTGTCTCTCGACGTTCCCATCGACGGCGTGGCCGGCTTGGGTTTCTACACCCCCAATATCGACGGCACGTTCGATGTGCCCGCCGATGTCTCGAACCCGCAGCGCAACACCGGCGACCGCATCACACGCCGACGCAAGGCGGCCTTCGAGTCGTTCATCGATATCTCCGGCAAGGCCGTGTCCATCGCGCACTCTACACCCTCCGCTTCGGAGGGCCAGGCCGCCGCCGATCCCAACAACCGCCGCGCGGTTGCCGTCGTTGACGGCAAGGGCGTCCCGATCCGCTACTACCGCTGGCTCCACGCCGAGCCTCTTGACGGCATCGAGGACTACCGAATCCCGCCGCTGGTCGGACGCGCCAATATCGG
This sequence comes from Phycisphaerales bacterium UBA2402, assembly GCA_002343715.1. Taxonomy (GTDB): domain Bacteria; phylum Planctomycetota; class Phycisphaerae; order Phycisphaerales; family UBA1924; genus UBA2402. The sequence continues at coordinate 31,758 of DDSA01000049.1, forward strand.
GGGCAATGTCTACCCCGGCGCGATCCCCGCGGATCGTGATATCGCCGAGAACCCCCAACTCCGCGACGCGACGTACGCGATCGTGGCGGCGGGGCCCAACGGCGCGTTCGGCGATGAGCCGATCGACGAACTCATGCGGCGCATGGGCCGCAACGTCAACACCGCCTCCGCATCCGACGTCATCAAACTCCGCATCGACGCCGAGAAGGACAACATCGTGGAGGTGGGCAAGTGAATCGCCGCACGCACGCCAACCTCCCGTCGGCCCGCCGCGCAACCGGGTTCACCATCGTCGAACTCCTCGTGGTCATCATCATCGTGGTGGCGTTGCTGGGGCTGTCCATCCCAGCCTTCAAGAGCCTGATCGAGTCCAGCGAGCGATCCCTCGCCGAGAACCAGTTGCGGGTCGGTCTTTCCGCGGCACGAGACGCCGCCATCCGGTCCGCCTCGGGCGATGCCGCGGCGGTCTTCATGTTCTCGCCCGGCGGCAAGGTCTCGATCGTTCCCTGCGTGTCGGTGGGCACGCTTCGCGATGCACGGGTGGTGAACAGCACTACGCCGGTGCAAGCAACGGCCAACGACGACGGGACGGTCCTGCGCGAGGTCTTTGTTCCGGTGTCCAACGCCCGTCCGATCCAACTCCCGCGGGGATGGTCGGTCCGCGGGTTCACTCCGCCCAACACCGCAAGCCGCGTCGCGGACCCCAGTCAGCCCACCGCCGACGGGTGGTACGACTCGCTCTCGGTCGAATCCGGGGACGATACCGCGGCGGCCTCCCGCCACTGGCTCTTCCCCGAGACGCACTTCGTCAACCTGACCGACAACGCGCTGGGCGACAAGGGCTATCAGCGGCAAACCTTCATCGTTCGCTTCCGAGTCGGCACCGGCGCGCTCGTCTCCGGCAATCTCTCGACCGTACTCGTCTTCGATCCGTTGACCGTGCCGTACGGAACGGGCTTCCGCACCGTCGGGAGAGACCCCTGGGGCCTCGACAGGATCGACCCGGCCAACCGCTCCTTCCTCGCCGGTGAAACCGCCGAGCCGGCGCGCTTTGTGTCGCGCCTGCTGGCTCGCCCCGCCGCCACGGCCCGCACGGGTTCCGCCGAGCGAACTCGCATCATCCGTGTGCTGGGGGACCGGAGCATCGACACCATCCTTGCCCGCCCGGTCAGCGAACTGGCCCTCTACAACGAAAAGTCCCTCGCCGGGGCCGTATCCCGCATCTTCCCGGGGGCGGGCGGTCTCAACCGGGCCACCAACACGTTCTACGCCGAGCCGGATCGCGCCGGCATCGACGGGCCGACCATCGATCCGCGCCTCTTCCCGACGCAGGGCACGCTCGACGTGAGCGAGGCCGTGGGCCGTTGGATCGAAGGTCGGGCCACGCCCAACAACGCCAACCCGACGGCGACCAACGTCATCGAGTCCGATGCACGAATCTTCTCGCTACAGCACTATCTGGGGCAAGTTCAGGAGTTGCAGCAATGAGCCGTTTGTTCGTATCAGCCCGCGCCTTCAACGCCGCCGGCCGCCGGGGGGCGGCCCGGGGGCGGGGCTTCTCGCTGATCGAGGTTCTCATCTCCATCTTCGTTCTTGCGCTGGGTCTGCTGGGCGTCGCGGCGGTTTTCCCCGCCGTCATCCGCCAGCAGCGGGCAGCCACCGACAACATCCAGGGCATTTCCATCCAGCGTTCGGTCGAGCAGGTCCTGCTCTCGCACCAGCAACTCGCCCAGAGCAACATCCGCGACCTGTCCGGGCAGATCACCAACCGCCGCGGCTGGGGCTCGCTCGCCGCCGATGCACAGTTCTCACGCAACGGTGATTGGTCCGCGTCGAACCTGCTCACGGGGAGCATCCCCGATGCCGCCGGGGTCTCGATCAACATCGCCACCGGGGACATGTTCATCGGACGCCCCGATGGCGGCGATGATGTCTCCGAGCCATCATTCATCTCGATCCCGTTGGCCGAACGTCTCATCCCCCGCCCGTACTCGACGGGCGGCGTTGAGCCCCGCTTCGTCTGGGACATGGTCGCCCGCCGCGTCCCCGCCGGCAGCGCCTCGAACTTCGGCAACGCCGCGCAGCGCGAACGCGGACTCGACGACGACACCATCCAACTCGCGGTCTTTATTCGCCGCATCGAGTCGGGCATCCGCCCCCCCGCGGGGCTGCGTCTCTCCGATGCGCTCACGGGCCGCAACCTGAACAACCCCACCGACCGGCGATTGCCCGTCACGGTGGATGAACGAGGGCGGCCCCGCAGCGATGGACGGATCGACGCCAACGGGGGGTATTCCTCCATCGAGAGCCGCCGGTACGACGTGGTGCGGGACGTGAACAACGTTCCCGATCCATCCCTCATCATCGACGACGCCACGGGCGAGATGCCCGCCTACTTCCGCCAGATCAACCAGCGGTTCGTCGACGATCTGGGCGTGGTGCACCGCGTCACTGAACTCGTCCGCGATCCCGCCGGCGCGGTTGTCGCGCTGCGCATCGATCCGCCGCTCCCCGCGGACCTCGCGTCGAACGTGTGGCCGCGTGATCGTTTCATGCTCTTCACTCCCCAGGTCCCCGCCGCCGCCTCCGTCATCAACGTGAAACGCTGACCCCAACCCCGATGGGCCGCACGAGATGAACCCCGCCTCACCAACACCCCGCCATCAGAT
>DDSA01000066.1 GCA_002343715.1 Phycisphaerales bacterium UBA2402
GATGTGGCGGGGGTCGGGCTGGCGACATGGGGTGCCCTGGTGCTTCTCGCGCACGACCCGATCGACACGGAGGAGCCGCCGAACCCGAGGGCATCGCGGCAACTGCTGATCTGTCTTGATGTCTCGCCGAGCATGCACGTGGAGGATGCGGGCCCCGATGCGGAAAAAGTCTCTCGGTCGCGGTGGGCGGGCAGGCTCGTGCAGGGCATCCTCGACCGGCTCGACATGAAGGACACCCGCATCTCGCTCATCGGGTTCTACACCAAGGCGCTGCCCATCCTGCAGGACACCACCGACAAGAACGTCGTCGCCAACATGTTCGATGGGCTTCGGATGAATGTCGCCTTCGAGTCAGGCACGACCGATCTCGATGCCGGGGTGCGTCTCGCCCTCGACACGGCCCGCCCCTGGGCGCGAAACTCCACAACGCTGGTGGTCATCAGCGACGGAGACATCTCCAAGCCGGTCGCCCCGTTGGCTCTCCCCGGTTCCATTGCCAGCGCCATCGTCATCGGGGTCGGCGATCCCAACAAGGCCACGCTCGTTTCCGGTCATAGCTCCCGTCAGGATACGTGGGCATTGAAACAGCTCGCCGCGAAACTTCAAGGAACGTACCACGAAGGGAATCGGCTGCACCTGCCCTCCGCCGTACTCGATCGACTCTCGATGGTCACGCCCCGGATCGGGAACGTCGTCGGCCTTCGTGAGGCCGGGCTGATCGCATTGGGACTCGGGGCCGCCATGATCGGCCTCATCGGTCCCGCCCTTCTGTTCTTCGGCACGCCCCGGGCGTTGGCGCCCGGGCGTGTCGCGCACCGTTCCGACCTGGTTCCCCCGCAACCCATCGCCTGATCCGTCATGCCCCGCAAAGTACTCTGGACCATCTGGGCGCTGCTCCCGATCTTCGGCCTCTCGTTTCACTACGGGCCGGGTCAGGAACTGGACCGCCGCCGTCAGGCCGCGAAACTCATCGAGGCGTCCGTTGCTGCCCAGGCTCGCGCCGAGGTCGCCCAGACGGAAGCCTACGAGAAGCATCTCGCTGGCCTCCAAGCCCGCCTGGCTCACTTCTCCGCGAATACGCCCGATACGGCCGCCGTCGCCGGCGCAGCGGGGGCGGCCGAAAATACAGCCTACGCGGTTGCGGCCGAGGCGTGGCGTGCCGCGGCGGAAGCCTACGGCAAGGCACAGGAGGCGCTCCCGGCATCGGACGTCGCGCTCGCTCGGCGCGTCAGGGTGTCGAAGGCCTCCGCGCTCATCCGGGCCGGGCAGATCGGCACGGGTGTGCAGGATCTGCAGGACATGCTCGATGCCGCCGCGGACGCGGGCGAGAAGGAGGACGATGTTGCCCGTGCCGCCCGTGAAGAGATGGCCGCGGGCTATTACTACGGGGCACGGCTGATGCGGCTCGCCGGCAAGCCCGCGCAGGAGTGGCGTCAGGTCTCGGGGATCGCCCGCCAGAACTTTCGCTACCTCGCCGAGTCCTCACCGAACCAGGCCGAGGCGAAGCATCTGACCAACAACCTTGAACTGGTCCTCAACCTTGAGCAGAGCAGCGTGGAGGACCTTCAAGGAAAGGCCCAACCGAGAAACTCGCCGCGCGGCAACGGAAGCGGCATCCTTCCCGGCCCGGGACGGCGCAGTCCTCGCCCGCCTCGCCGCGGGGATGCCCGCAACGGCGCGAGCGGAACGGGCGAGATCGAAGGCGGGTGGTAACGGTCGGGGTATCGGGCGTGACGGAAACACACGGAGCATCGAATGAAGTCGGTTTCAGTTCCAGGAGCGGCAGCGATGAACGAGCGATGGGTGCGGACTGGGGGCGTGATCGTCGGGGCGTGTGTGATCCTCGCGGCGATGGCGGGGACGCCGCTCGATGCGCGGGCTCAGGCGACGGCGGCCGTGCGGATCGTGAACCCGGCGAACACAGAGCCGCCCGATGTGGAAATCGAGTTCGATGAGCCTGAACCTCCTCCCGCGCCGGCGGCGGGCACTTCCCCGCCCTCCGGCGCGGCCGTCGTGACGCCCCCCCCCAAACTCAGCACACAGGAGATCGACGAACTCAAGTCGCAGTTCGAGGCGCTCTCGCCCGAGGAACAGGCGGAGATGAAGGCGTATTACGCCGATCTGGGCCTCAACCTCGATGAAGTTCTGGGCCTCAACGCGGCCCGCTCCGCCGAGCAGGCGAAACTCCAGGAACTCATGTCGGCGCTGAAGAACCTGGATTTCTCACGCACCCCGCAGGCTGTTCTCGCAGCGCGGGCCCAACTCGGCTTCGGGCAGGTCCCGCAGCCCAACCCGCAGACCGCACGCGGCGGCGATATCGCCAAGTGGGCGCACCTTCAGGCGATGGCCGGAGAGTGGGGGGTCTTTGCCGAGTTCATCCGTTCCCGGCCCGAGGCGCAGTCGCAGGCGATCTTCTCACATCTACTGCAATCCTTGAACAAGGGCAATCCCGGTCTTCTGCCCGAAGAGATCCTCGCCATCGCCGAAGCCTCTCCCGGCGACCTGAAGACCTGGCAGTTGCCCGCGCTCTCCGGGCTGTTGAAACAGGCGGCAGAGAAAAACAGCCCCGGCCCGATGCTGGCGAAGATCAAGGCGGGCACCCGTCTCTTCGGTCCACAGGACGCTGAACGCCGTCGCCGTACCGTCGATTTCCTCGCCGGGGCGGGGATGGTCATCGAGGCATACGAGTATCTGCCTTCCCTCGAAGAGGCCCGAGCCGAGCAGGACGGACCCCTCATGATGGTCCACGCCCGGTACAAAGAAGACCTGACCCGCGCGATGGTTTCCGGCCCGGAGACCGAGGCGGCGCGGCGGGACGCCTGGGATTTGTACTGCGAAGTCTCGCTGCTTCCCCGTGCCACGCTCAGCGTGAAACGCGAGGCCATCCGTCGCGCGGTGGCGCTGATGGACACCATGCCCAGGGCGAGCGTGACGCCATGGCTCGAGCGGCTCTACGCGGGCGAAGCGATCGGCCCCGTCGCCCTGGAGATCATGGCTCTCAGCGCGGTCGCCATCGGGAACGAGAAGTCCGATGTCGAGCAGCGTGCGCGGGCCATTCTCTCGCTGAAAGAGGCCGTGGATGTCCTGCTCGCGCGGGGCTCGGTCGATACCGCGGCCCTCCGCGTGCCCATGCGCATGCTGACCACAGTGCTGGTTTCGGAGATCGAGAACACCGTCAAGGAGAAGGGCCAGCAACGGGTCATGGCCCGCGAGGCCCAACTCCTCCTCCGGGCCGTTCCCGACAGGCGCTGGTTCGAGGCGTTGGAGCCGAGCCTCTCAACGCGGGCGAGCAAGGCCTGCATCGCGATCGCCTTGACCGCCGACGAGACCGATGCGGCCCTCGTCCTGCTCAACGATGCCGTTGCCCGAAGCCCCGAGCAGGCCGTGGAACTCGCCGACGGCTTCCTGTCGGCATGGCAGCTTCGGTTGCGGCCCGAGAGCAACTTCGATGATGACCGCATGTTCTTCTATTTTTATCGGGAGATGATCCCCTCCGCGCCCCTGACCCGCGGTCGGCAGCGGCGCAACCTCGACCGCTTGAGCCAACTGATGCGGACGCTCGAGTCAACCGGCGTTGATCCCCGCACCCTGCCCGCCGTCGCGTCGGCGTTTCAGGCGTGCCACAGCCGCACCGAGGTCTTTGATCGTGCCGACATCGTCCGGATCTTCGGAGACCTCGGCAAGATTCCCGCCAGCACCTGCTGCGCGCTCGCCGAGACGATGGCCGCGAGCCTCAACGGTGATTGGCGGAACAGGGCCGTGCAGCGGACCACGGGGACCAAGCGCACCGATTCCGAGATCGCCCTGCTCGTGGACAAAGGCTACGGCCTCGCGCTGGATCTGATCGACAGCGCCATGGCGAGCCGACGCGACTCCTGGAAGTACGCCTCCATCAAGGCGGGCCTGGCCTACGACCGGATGATGTTCAAGCAATCGCAAGGCCCGGCCGACGCCGCGAAGACCAACGAATACAGGCAGGCTTCCTTCGGCGCGTTCGAGCAGGCCGCGGAGCAGTACGCAAAGGCCGTCATCGCGGGCGAGGAACGCGAGGACATCGGCGTCTATCTGCGCTGGTTCGGGGCCGCGATGGGCACGGCTCAACTCAACTTCATCCGTGCCGACGACATGCCCACCGAGGGCGGCCCTCCGGACGATCAGATCGATCGCATCCGCGGGTCGATGAACAGGCTCCCGCCGGATTCCGCCTTTCGTCATGTCGGTGATTTCGCTCGGACGATGGCCGAGGCGGTCACACGCTCCGACCCCGAGGTCAAACCACGGCTGGTGAAGCAGGCGCTGCGCATCGTGGGCGATCACCCGGGCGGGGCGGCCCTCCGCGGGATGGATGAACTCTACCGCGATCTGGTTCGGGAAGAACTCAAGTTGCGCCTCACCATCGACGGCCCGGACAGCGTCGGAGTCGGCAAGCCCTTCGCCATGCTTGTTTCGTTGCGGTTCACCAACTCGGTGGACCGGGAGACCGGCGGCTTCGCCAAGTACCTTCAGAACAACGTTTTCACCCGCGTGGGCAGGGACTATCGTGAGGTCAACTACCGGGACCAGTTCCAGAAGGCGATCGAGGAAGCACTCTCCAAGGCGTTCTCCATCGACACGATCGGGTACTTCGATCCGTTCATGCCCGCCCGCGGCGTGCAGGAAGAAGGGCAGGACGGTTGGATGGAGAAGCCCATGGCGTACCTCATCCTGACGCGGAAGGATCCGAGTGTTGACCGTGTTCCACAAGTCATGCTCGACATGCAGTTCGACGATCAGACCGGCCCGGTCACGCTCGTGCTTCCGTCGAACACCCCGCCGATCGCGACGGGGGATACCCGTGAGTCCCGCCCCGTGCAGGACCTCGCCGTCTCTCAGATCATCGATGTTCGAGATGCACGAGACGGGATCAAGGACCGATCCATCAAACTCGAAGTTCAGGTTCGCGGCAAGGGCATGGTCCCCGACATCCGCGAGGTACTGGCGGGGCTTGAGTCTCCCATCGCGGGCTATGAACTCGCCCAGGACGGGATCGAGTCCAAGCCCACGCTCATCCTGCAGGAAGGGGAAGTCGTTTCCAGCCGATTCTACTGGGGCCCGCCCCAGCCCCCGAAGACCGGGTATCCGGAGCCGGACGCCGACGGGATGTACCGGCTTCCTGTGGAACGTACATGGGTTGTCACGTACCGACCCGGTGCCGGCGCGAAAGGCACCACGTTCGCCGTTCCCACGCTTCGCGCGGGCATGAACGCGAAACTCGAGTCACGGTATTACTCGGATCTTGACCTGGTTCCCGTGTCCGGACCTGTGGTCTTTGTCCAAACTTCGATATTCACGCCGATGCGGATAACTATCGGCATCGGCCTTCTCGTGCTGGGCCTCGGTATCGGCTGGCTTGTGCATCGCCGCCGCCGTCGGGTTTCCGCGCCCTCGCAGGCGTCGCTCATGCCCGAACGTCTCACCCCGCTGAGCGCCGTCATGGCGCTTCACCGAATTCGGGAGGTTCGCGCTTCAGTCATGCAGGCCGATGAACGGGAAGCGCTCGAGCGTGACATCCAGGGCATCGAGCGAGCCTACTTCGGCCCCGGTGGGGCGACCAATCCCAACGGCGACCTGGCCGCGGTGGTGGGGCGGTGGGCCACTACGCCGGTCTCCGCTCGGCACGACTGATCGGGCTTGGCGCCTCACCCATACCCTCCGGTGATGCCTCTTGATGCACACACCGCCGGAGAGTCGCACGGGCCGGCGCTCATCGCCACAATCACCGGCCTTCCTTCCGGCCTCGCGCTCGATGTTGAGTTCATCGATGGCGAACTGGCGCGGCGGCAGGGCGGTTATGGCCGCGGCGGGCGTCAGAACATCGAAGAGGACCGCGTCGAGTTCCTCACGGGTGTGCGTCAGGGCCGGACCACCGGCGGGCCGCTGACCATCGCCATCCGCAACAGAGATTCGCGGCTCGATGACCCTGTGAAGACACCCCCGGTTCACCGGCCCCGCCCCGGCCACGCCGATCTCGCGGGCAGCATCAAGTTTCTGACCACCGATTGCCGCGATGTGCTCGAACGTGCCAGCGCCCGCGAGACGGCGGCGCGTGTGGCGATCGGTGCGGTGGCGAGGTGCCTGCTCCGAGAGTTCGGGATCGAGTCGTTCGGATTCGTCCGTTCGGTGCAGACGGCCGCGACGGATGTGGAGGCCGGCGAGGAGAACTGGCTCGCGCTCCGAGACGCTCGTGATGCGAGCGAGACGTATTGCCCCGACCCCATCGCCACCGTCGAGCAGACGCGCCTGATCCATGCAGCCAAACTCGCGAAGGACACGGTGGGGGGGCTGGTCGAGGCGCACCTCTTCGGCCTGCCGCCGGGGATCGGCAGTTGCATGGACTGGCGCGACAAGCTCGATGCCCGTCTCGCCTACGCGGTCATGGGCGTGCAGGCCATCAAGGCCGTGGAGATCGGACTGGGCAAGGAGGTCGCTTCGCGTCCCGGCAGCCTGGTCCACGACCCGATCCGTTTCAACGCGGCGCTGCGTGATTCGCGCGCGTCCATGGGCTTCACACGCGACACCAATAATGCCGGCGGCACCGAGGGGGGGATGAGTAACGGCCAGCCCATCGTGGTGCGGGCCGCGATGAAGCCCATCTCCACCCTGGGGCGGGGCATGCCCAGCGTGGACCTGAACACCCTCGAAGCGCAGCAGAGCGCGTACGAGCGCAGCGACATTTGTGCCGTGTCCGCGGCGAGCGTGGTGGTCGAGAACGTGGCCGCGTTCGAGGTTGCACGCTGTTTCCGAGACAAGTTCGCGGGCGATTCGCTCGCCGAGGTCAAGGCCCAGTTCGAGGCCTACATGCTTCTGGCGAGACAGTTGCCGCACCCCTCGCCTTTCGGCCGCATCGCCTAGCCGGGCTTGCTCATGGGAGTGAAAGCCGGGGCTTGTGTTCCCCAAGAACGATGCAAGGGAGTCAGCATGCCATTCGCGATCAACTCATCACGGTGCACGAGTCGTTCTTCCATGGGCAGGTGCGCGGCGGTGACCGGCGGTCTTCTTTGGTTCGGGGCGGTTGGGTTGCTGGCATTCGCCGGACCGTGGATCAAGTCTTTTTTCTCAGAGTTCGGCGTCGCCTTGGGGTCGGCGACGGTCTCGACTCTCCGTTTGTCGGACTACTTGTCGGGACACGCACTGATCTCTGTGGGAGTTCTGGGTGCGATTGTGCTGATGACGTTTCTGGTGACTTTGATTTCACGTTGTGTGTCGGCATTGGGTGTGATGTTCCTGCTGAGCGCCATCGTGGCATGGGGTTTTTTGACGGTTGTTCTCGCATTGCCGGCACTCCAACTGACAATCCAGACTTCCGACGGTGGGTCGGTCTGACCGCTTCCGAGACGCTTCTCGAATCTGCCATACGAACTTCATACGAACTGAACCCGAGCCACACCTGCTCGGGTTCTTTGTGATTCCTTCGAACTGTTACTGCACTTCCAACTTTCACAGTTCGTGTGGAACCGGTTGTGAGTTAGCGAGTACAAACATGTATCGTGTCCGGCCCGTGCGTCGCTACACGATCACGAAGGAGCCGAAGGTGATGAATTTGGTAAGACAGTCGCGAGCACACCCGTCTCGAATGGGAGTTCGAGTACAGACAAGCGGGCTGAACGCTGCTCTCCACGCCGCCGGGCGGGCGAAACCCGACGGCCGCCGCAAGGAGAGCGGATCGAACATGCTCATGCCGCACTGACACCTTACGAACACATCCGATGCCGGGCCTTCGTCTTTACGCCGGCCGCGGTGAACGAACCTCATCGGGCGGTGTGTGCGCGCCGATCGGTGGGGAACGCACCCGGCCGGCGTACTTCATTGAATCTCTGAACCATCGGATTGGTCGACAGGACCATTGAACCGGGATGGTCGCTTCCGAACTGCAAGATTTCGATTTCAACGGCGTACCACCCGCGGATTCAGGCCTGGTTGATACTGCTGCTGGCAGCAGGCGGATGGAGATTTTGCCATGAAGTACGCGACAACCCTGTATGCGGTGGTGTTGATGATGGGAACATCAACCGTGTTGGCTCAGCCTAAGGACGAATCGGGTGTCGCCGCTACGGCGGTCTCTCCAGAAGCCGCGGCGTGGGTCAAGGCCAATGCCATTCCATTCGACTCTCCCGAAGCCGGACGTGGGTTCGGGGACCTCGCGCCGCTCAAGGCTCTGGTGGGCGATGCCCGAATCGTGTCTCTCGGAGAGCCGACCCACGGGACGCGCGAGGCGTTCCAACTCAAGCACCGTCTTCTCGAGTACCTCGCCACGGAACTGGGTTTTACGCTCTTTTCCATCGAGGCCAACATGCCCGAGAGTTATGAACTCAATCAGTACGTGCTGGAAGGAAAAGGCGACCCAAAGAAACTCATCGGCGGCATGTACTTCTGGACGTGGAACACCGAAGAGGTCCTGGCGATGGTCGAGTGGATGCGGGAGTACAACAAGGTCGCGGCCTCGCCCGTGCGTTTCACGGGCTTCGACATGCAGACACCCACCATGGCCATGGGCATCGTTGCCGAGTTCGTCCGGGAGCACATCCCGGATGACGCCGCGGCGATCGCCAAGGCCTACGACACCATCGCCCGGGCCGAGGCCGGCTCGGGCGATTTCGGCGTCGGAACCGGCTCATTTCCCGTCGAGGCGGCCCGCGGCAAGAAACTCATTTTCTCCGGCTGGATACGCACCGAGAATGTTCAGAACGGCTGGGCGGGCCTCTGGTGGCGCACAGACGGACCCAACGGTGTTCTCTCGTTCGAGAACATGAACGAGCACGGCCCACGCGGCACGACTCCGTGGACGCGGTACGAGTTCGCGCTCGATGTGCCTAAGGAAGTCACGAACATCAACTTCGGTGTTCTCATGCCGGGCGATGGAGCCGCGTGGTTCGACGACCTCGAAGTCCGCCTCGACGGGGAGGTCTTTACCGATCCAGAACGGTTCAGTTTCGACTTCGAGAACGACGCGGTCCGCTTCCTCGCGGGGCTGTCCCGCGGTTACAGCCTCAGACGCACCAACGAGCAACCACACGGCGGGACCACCTGCCTCGAACTCCGCAAAACCGCACGGGCTGATGCCCCGGACCCTGAAGATGCCGAGCGCGCCGCGGATGAGGCCGCCGCCCTCCTCAAGGATCGCCGCGAACACCTTGTGGAATCCGCGGGCGAGAAGGAAACCGCCTGGGCGGAACAGAACGCAAGGATCGTCCGCCAGTACGCTCGCATGATGAACACCGGTGACTCCTCCGGCGGGTCCAACTACCGCGATCGGGCCATGGCCGACAACGTCGAGTGGATACTCGGGCAGAACCCCGGGGCCAAGATCGTGCTTTGGGCGCACAATGCTCACGTGAGCCGCGCACCCATCTGGGGTCAGATCTGGATGGGATCGCACCTTGAAAAGAAGTTCCCAGGTCAGATGGTCGTCTTCGGGTTTTCAACCGGGTTCGGTCATTACACCGCCGTCGAATCGGGCAAGGGTCTTTCCGACTCGAACGCGCTCGAAAGTCCGCCCGCGCAGAGTGTTGAGGCCTACCTCGCTGCTGCGGAAACCCCAATGTGTTTTCTCGATATCCGGGCCGCGAAGCAGGGCGATGAGGGGAGCGGCTGGGCCGCACAGATCCGCCCCATGCGCAGCATCGGCGCGATGGCGATGAATGGCCAGTTCACACCCGTCAACCCGAAACAGGCCTTTGACATTCTTGTCTATCAGCACCGGACGACCGCCGCGAAGCAACTCGACACCAGGCCCGGCCGGTAGAGCCGCGGCCGTTTCGTGATTGGTGTCATGGCTCTTACCCTACCCCAACTGCTCAATGGCCTTATCCACGGTGGGTATTTCCACGACATCCACGCCCGCGATGCCCCGAACGACCTTCCGTTCCGCCGCGTGGAGCGCTGGAAGCAACAGCCGTGTGTACCCGAGTCGTGCGGCCTCTCGCACCCTCGCCTCTCCGTGCGGGACGGGGCGGATCTCCCCCCCCAGACCAACTTCCCCAACCGCCGCGGTCGCCCCGGCAAGCCCACGGCGATAGTGGGCCCCCGTGATCGCCAGCAGAAGCGCCAGGTCTGCCGCGGGTTCGGCAACTTTGACTCCTCCGACGCTGCTGGCGAAGATATCGCGATCCGCCAGCCGAAGGCCCGCGTGCTGTTCAAGGACGGCGATGACCATCGCCAGTCGGTTGGCATCAAGCCCGCTGCTTTTGCGCTTGGCCGCGCCGAGGAAGCCCGTGGCCGTCAGGGCCTGCACCTCCACCAGGATGCAGCGAGTTCCCGTCATCACCGGGCACACGATGCACCCCGGCCGGGGCGTGGCAAGGGCCGCCGGCACTCCCGCGCCCTCCGGAACTTCTCGAAGCCCAGCGCCCGTCATCTCGAACAATCCGATCTCCAGCGTGGTGCCGAATCGGTTCTTGACCGCGCGAACCACGCGGTGGCTGTGGTACCTGTCCCCCTCGAAGTTCAGCACACAATCCACCAGGTGCTCCAGCAATCGCGGCCCGGCCAACTGCCCCTCTTTGGTCACGTGCCCGACGAGCACGACGGCGATCCCGCTCGCCTTGGCCAGATAGACCAGGTCCGCGCAGCACCGCCTCAACTGCGAGACGCTGCCGGGCGAGGCGGGCAGGTCGGACTTGTAGATCATCTGCACCGAGTCGATAATCATCACCCGCGGTTGGACTCGGCGTGCCTGCTCCACGATTCTCGCGAGGTTGGTTTCGGATAAGACGAAAAGGTCCGGTCCCGTGGGAGAGTGTCCGGACAGCCGTTTTGCCCGAAGCCCCACCTGTTGCGACGACTCTTCGCTCGACACATACAGCACACGGTTCCCGCCGTTCGCCCACGCGAAGGCCGCCTGGAGCAGCAGAGTTGATTTGCCGATCCCCGGCTCTCCACCCATGAGGACCGCGCTCCCGGGCACAAGCCCACCCCCCAGCACGCGGTCCAACTCGTGAACTCCGCAAGTGAGTCGAGACGCGGGGGCAGTCTCTGAGTCGATGCCTGAAATCGGCACGGCGTTGGCGACGGTGGGGCCGATTTTCTCTGGGTCAAGACCTGCACCGTCTGATCTGCTCACATCGCCCCAGGCCGCCACCAAACCTTTCTGAGGGTCGCTCTCCTGAGCCGGGTCGAAGGTGGTCTCCTCAAGTGAGTCCCACAGCCCGCAGTCGGGACACTTGCCGTGCCATCGGCTCTGCGATGAGCCGCATTCGCGGCAGACGAACACACGGCGAACTTTGGGCATGCCGGATGATACCGGTCGCCATCGCCCTCGTACCATCTTGACCCGTGCCCGGGGGGTGGGTGCGGATCGGTGTACCCGCTGCAGCGGTATCGAATGACTCAGAAACCCGCCCGAACATCTCTCCGAAAGCGGCTCTGCATCGGCGTGCTCCTGGCTGCGATCGTGGTCCTCGCGGCGTACTTGATCTTGACCAGCCCGCCGGTCGTTCGCGTCATCGTCTTGGGACGGTTGGAACAGGCCACCGGCGGCAGGTTCATTGCCGAATCCGCTCACCTCCGGGGATCATCGCTGACGATCGTCTCTCCGCGCCTCAGCGTGCATGGTCTGCCCGGTCCCGCC
>DDSA01000076.1 GCA_002343715.1 Phycisphaerales bacterium UBA2402
CCGTTCAACTGAAAAGCGGAAAGTGTGTGATCGATGAAAACCGTTGTGCAAATAGGGCTCTTTGTAGCCTCAGTTACTACCTCGATGTCTTCGGCCGGACTCGTGCTCGTTCAAGCAACCCAGCCCGCCGGTACATCAAGTTTGTTCAATGCGGTTGGAACGTTCAACTTCGGTAACAACAAGGCGCGGCTCGAGGCGGCAGGTCAAACGACTCAACAGGGTGGCAATCCCGGCAACGGCTGGTGGGGTGATGGCTCACCCACGACGCCGGGAACGACCCCTGTTCGTTCCTGGGAAGTAATCTGGAATAACTCGACAGGGGTTGTGGATTTCAAGGTCTATGCGAGCAGTGACTGGACCGGGTCTGCCGCGATGAGCATGTCACGCACCCCGGTACTGACACCCGGCAATACGATCCGTGGTTTGGATATCGGGGCGCGCCTGACAAACACGAATCAATCAGTCACTCTGAATGATGTTCAGTTTAACGACGGCAGCGGATTCGTATCAGTGTCCACCGCCAACGCTACGTATTCGGGCAATGCGTTCTTCAACAACTACCACGAACTCGTCGGCACGTTAGGCAGTTTTACCTTGCGTGGCACGGCGCTCTTTCCGACGGGTACAACGACAAGTGACAGCATGCGATTCTTCATCGACGCCCGTCAGGCGCTGCCCGCGGTGCCGCTCCCCCCAGCCGCCTGGGCCGGGTTGTCCACGCTCGGGGTGATCTCGGGACTCGGCGTGCTGCGCCGTCGCAAGCAGCAATCCTGATGCCGCGCTGGTACCACATCGACTCTGAGTAGAGACTCCTTCGAGGACTCTCCACAGTTTGATCGGATCATGAGATTACTCGAACCCGCCTTCGGGCGGGTTATTTATTGGAGAGCACGGAGACAAGTGTCTCACCGCATGGTGTTTGTGCACTGGCGATTCCCTCCCGGGTACTCCTGTCTCGATCGTCAGATGACACGCGAATCAATCACGGATTCGTATCTCGTGTGCAGCATCAAGGGCAGCGCTCATTGAGGCAAGGGTTTCGTTGCCACGCGGAGGCCGTTGCTACCATCACCGCCCATGCTGGGAAACAAGTGGACAGAACGCGAAAAGGCGGGCATGCACGCCGCGGCGCAGCGGGTGGTGGAGGTTCACCATCGGCTGGCGGATTTCCTGCGCCCCGGCCAAACGCTGATCGAGGTGGATCGGTGGGTCGCCAGGACGCTGGAGGAGTTGAACTGCAGGTCGTGTTTTCTGAACTACAAAGTTGACAGGCACCCACCCTTTCCTTCGCACGCGTGCCTGAGCGTGAATGACTGCGTCGTCCATGGGACAGCCCTTGCTCACAAGGCCCCGATCAAGAACGGCGACCTGGTGAAGATCGATATCGGTGTCATGCACGATGGGTGGATCGGCGATGCGGGGTGGACCTACGTGTTCGGTGAGCCTTCACCGCTGGTGGCGAGGTTGACGGCGTGCGGGAAAGAGGCCCTTCGCCGGGGCGTGGCCACGCTCCGACCCGAGAACCGCCTGCGTGCCTTCGCCGAGGCGGTGCAGGGGCATGTGGAGAAGGAATGCGGCTTCCACTGCATCAGGAATCTCGGCGGGCACGGCTACGGACGCAAACTCCACGGCAAACCCTTTGTGTCGAACACGATCCCGGGTCCGGGGGATGCGCCCTGGGCGGAGATCAATCAGTTCTGCGCCCCGGGCATGCTGGTGGCGGTGGAGCCGATGGTGGGAGCGGGCACCGGAGACACGATGTCAAAACCCAACCCGTTCAATCCCAAACTGTCGGATTGGCCTGTCTACACCGCCGACGGATCGCTGAGCGTCCACTACGAGCACGATGTGCTGGTGACGGAGGATGGGCCGCGCGTGCTGACGCACGGGCTGGAAGATGTCAGAGACGTGATCGCGTGACCAGCAAGGCCTGACACATGGGAAGGATCGAAGACATCTTCCACGGGCTTCGTTCGCGGCAGCGGCGGGCGCTGATGCCCTTTGTGTGCGCGGGGCATCCCGCTTCGGACGGAACCGGGTCGCTGCTCGCGGCGCTGGAGCGGGGAGGAGCCTCGATCGCGGAAGTGGGTTTCCCTTTTTCCGATCCGGTCGCGGACGGGCCGGTGATCGCGGCGGCGATGCACGAGGCGATTCTGGCGGGGGTCACTCCACGGGCGGTCTTTGAGGCGGTGGCGGCGGCGCGGCCTTTGCTTGGTCTGGGGCTGGTGGCGATGGTGAGTGTTTCGATGGTGCATCGCTGCGGAGGGCCCGCGGGGTTCGCCGCCAATGCCGCGGCGAGCGGGTTCGACGGGTTGATCGTGCCCGATGCGCCGCTGGAAGAATCGGGGCCGCTCATGCGCAGCGCGGCCGAGTCTGGGTTGTGTTATTCGCATCTGATCGCTCCGACCACTCCGCCTCGGCGCATCGAGGAGTTGGCGAAGGCGAGCACGGGGTTCGTCTACCTGGTGGCGAGGGTCGGCATTACGGGAGAGCAGTCGGGACCGCCGACGGTGGCACCGGCGGTATCGCGGCTGCGGCAGGTGACAGAGCTGCCGATCGCGGTGGGCTTCGGCATCAGTTCGGCGGAGCACGTTCGCATGATCGTGAAAGACGCGGACGCGGCGATCGTGGGCAGCGCGCTTGTCAAGCGGCTCGATGTTGCCAAACGTGAAAGCCGAGACGCGTCGGCGGAGGCCGAGTCCTTTGTGCGCGAGTTGGCGGCGGGTCTGGGGCCGAGTGAGCCCGCGAAACCGTTTCAGTAACGAGGGATAGGTGTGTACTAGCTGTCGGTTGGGATGGCCGACCACGAATCGGGGCGTGAATTGATTTAAATTCAGGGTTTGAGACGGCCGCGTTGCGCATGCCGCCGCGCTACATTCTCTTGTTCCGTTTTCTTTGTTCCCATCGGCTGCTCTCACCGTGTGCAGTTCGGCGTGTCGCCGAGAGCGGTGGGGGCGGGTACACACAGGGTACACCATGAGCATCGCGACCAACGGCAAAGCGCACCACACGCACACTCACCGGCTGGAGATGCACAGCTCCCAACATACTTCGCACGCGGAGCGTGCGGAAGTGATTTTCGGGGCTGATGTCTTCAGCGAGCGCGTGATGCAGCAGCGTTTGCCGAAGGACGTCTTCAAGCGATTGCAACGGACGATCCTCCACGCCGAGGCGATCGACAACGATCTCGCGGACATTGTCGCCGCGGCGATCAAGGAATGGGCGTTGGAGAGGGGCGTGACGCATTACACGCACTGGTTCCAGCCGCTGACCGGCTCGACGGCGGAAAAGCACGACAGTTTTCTGGCTCCCGACGGCCACGGGGGCGCGATCACCGAGTTCTCCGGATCGGCCCTCGTGCAAGGAGAGCCGGACGCCAGCAGTTTCCCCAGCGGCGGCCTCCGCGCCACGTTCGAGGCCCGCGGCTACACGGCGTGGGACCCCACGAGCCCGGTCTTCATCAACCGCAACGCGGGGACGGCGACGCTGTGCATCCCCACGGCCTTTGTGAGTTGGACGGGCGTGGCGCTGGACACCAAGACGCCGCTGCTGCGGTCGATGGATGCGCTCTCGGAGCAGGCGATGCGGATCCTTCGCATCTTCGGGACCGATGCGGGGGTTTCGCGTGTCATGGCCACGGCCGGTTGCGAGCAGGAGTACTTCCTGATCGATCGGAATCATTACTTCGCGCGTGAGGACCTCTTGGCCTGCGACCGCACCCTGTTCGGGGCCAAGCCGCCGAAGGGGCAGCAGCTGGAGGACCATTACTTCGGGTCGATCCCGACGCGCGTGATCGGGTTCATGTCCGAGGTGGAACGCGACCTGTACCGGCTGGGTGTGCCGCTGAAGACACGCCACAACGAGGTCGCGCCCGGGCAGTTCGAGCTGGCCCCGATCTTCGAGACGGCCAACGTGGCCTGCGACCATCAGATGCTGGTGATGGAGGCGCTGCGTCGTGTGGCGGCACGGCACGGACTGGCCTGCATCCTGCACGAGAAACCCTTCAAGGGAATCAACGGCAGCGGCAAACACCTGAACTGGTCGATGTCGACCAACACGGGGGCGAACCTGCTCGACCCGCGCGATGAGACGCACTCGAACATGCAGTTCCTGGTCTTCCTCTGCGCGGTGATCCGCGCGGTGGACCTGCACGCCGACCTGCTGCGGGCCAGCGTGGCCTCGGCGGCCAACGACCACCGCCTGGGCGCGAACGAGGCGCCGCCGGCGATCATTTCCATTTACCTGGGTGACATGCTCTCGGACATCGTCAACCAGTTGGAGAAGGGGCACGCCAAGAGCACGATCAAGGGCGGGAATCTTGATCTGGGGGCGCGAACGCTGCCGCAGATTCCGCGGCACACCGGCGATCGCAACCGTACCAGCCCCTTCGCGTTCACCGGGAACAAGTTCGAGTTCCGCGCTGTCGGTTCGTCGCAATCCGTCGGCTGGCCCGCGACGGTGCTGAACACGATTGTCGCCGAGAGTTTGGACTTTGTCGCCACACGGCTGGAGAAGGACACCGCGGGCAAGAGCGGCGAGGCCAAACTCCAGTCGGCGGTACGCGGTCTGTTGCAGGAAATCATCAAGAAGCACAAGCGGGTGCTCTTCGACGGCGACGGCTACACCGCCGAGTGGCATCAGGAGGCGGCGCGCCGGGGGCTTCCCAACTTCCGAGAGTCCGTGGCCGCCCTGTCGGTCATCGGCCAGAAGAAGAATATCGATCTTTTCAAGAAGTACCGTGTCCTCAAGAAGGAGGAAGTCGAGAGCCGCGAGCACATTCTCATCGAGAAGTACATCAAGCAGGTACTGATCGAGGCCGAGACGGCGCTGGTGATGGCCCGGACGCAGATCCTGCCCGCGGCGGTGCGTCAGCAGACCGAACTGGCCCGCGCCGTCGAAGCGACGGATGCAGCCGGGGCGGATTCGGGCGAGACACGCACAGCGCTCGACGACTTCCTGGGGGTTGTCCACAATCTTCGCAACGCGATCACCACGCTCGAAGAAGCGGTGGAGGCCGACCACAACGGCGACATCCACGCGCACGCGAAACACGTGCGCGACGCGGTGCGGCCGGCCCTCAACGCCCTGCGGGATGCGGGCGACGCCACAGAGACCTACGTCGCGGCGGACCTGTGGCCGCTGCCTTCGTACAGGGCGATGCTCTCGATCAAGTGATCGGTGCATGGCCGCGCGACGATCGACACCGGTCGAAATTCATGATCCCGCCCCGCGCACCGCGCGGGGCGGTTTGTTGATGGAGGCGGGCTTATCCTCGCTCCCTGTGATCGGGCTTGTGCTCCTGCTGGCGGCCGGACTCGTGCTCGCGTGGCTCTCGATGGTCGCGTGGACATACCACGCCCTGACACACCCGCCCCGCCGAACATACGCAAGCGCGGTTGCGCGTGGCAGGCCGGGCACGCCGCTCGAGTTGCCGGGCAAGTCCCTCACGTTCACGGAGTGGACCGTTCGGGTCGATGGGGATGGTCTGCCGGTTTGGGATATCGTCGGGGAAAATCCCGCTGGGCCGACGATCATCCTGACGCACGGCTGGGGAGATTCCCGGATCGGCGCGTTGTCAAGAATGGCCTCACTCGCGCCGCTCGCCTCGCGTCTGCTGGCGTGGGACATGCGCGGGCACGGGGATGCGCCGGGAAGGTGTGCTCTCGGGCTGCGTGAAGCAGCGGACCTTGCCGCGCTCCTCGAGCGAGTTAGTGGGGATGTGGTTCTTTTCGGGTGGTCGCTGGGGGCCGGTGTGTCGATCACGGCAGCGGTGAACGCGGGAGAAGGGGGGGGCGGCCGAGCAAGGATCATCGGTGTGATCGCCGAGGCTCCGTACCGGCTGGGCTTGACTGCGGCAAGGAATGTGATGCGGGCCTGGGGCTATCCGTACCGAGCAACGCTGCCACCCGCGCAGTGGTTGGTCGGCCTGCGTGAATTGGGCCGTGCCGCGGCACTGAACGATGAGGCCTTCGACCGGGCGGCGCTCGCCCGACGGTTGCGTGTGCCTCTGCTGGTGCTGCACGGTGAAGCGGACCCGATCTCACCGCCCGCAGACGGGCGAGACATCACCTCCGCCGCCCCGCGCGCCACGCTGGTCATGGTGCACGGCGGGGAGCATCATGGGCTGTGGACGGAGCAACGGACGGCGGAAGTGTGCGAGAACTCCGTAGTGACATGGCTGTCGGAGGTCACGACAGGAACCGGATCACGGCTCGGATAAAGTTGCCTCATGGAACTGGGCGAGTTTCTGGAGCGTTTCAAGGCTCAACACTGGCGCTGTGGCGCGCGGTTAACAAGTGTGGAGTTCGGATTCGGGCGCACCCTGGAGCTCTACTTCAGAGTGCTTCTCGTTGGCGGCGGTGCCTCGCCCAGGGGAGTTCATGAGCTGAACTTCAGGGGTGACTCACTGGATTTGCGGGTGCTGGCGGAAGGCGCCGAAGATTGGCACTTTGTGCCCGAACACACGCTGCTCGAAGGGACATGCGAGATCGAACTGGTCGAACAGCATGAGCGGCTGACGCGAGCCTACCTCGAATCCCTGGACTGTGAGGGTGATCGAACGTGTTATCCCGATCGGGTGGTGATGTTGCAGTTCGGCTCTGTGTGGGTCGTCGCGGAGTCGTTCGATGCTGTGTGGATCGAGAGGTATAGAAAACGGTCAGAGTTTCATGACGAGTTCGGCTGAGCTTGTGCGCCAGTGATGACTCCGCGGACAACTGTTGATCACAGAAAGGAGAGGAGGGTTGGTCGGTGCATGCTGTGATCGTGGTGCACGATCGCGTGGACGAGCGCAGCGGCCTTCCGGGCATGGACTCGTTGAATCGCCATCCACTTCGGTTTTTACGGACCGCGGCACGATCCGTCTTCCTCTGAAACGCATCAACCAGAGACTCAGTCACGCGACTCAAGCACCACCAACCCCCGAGCGATGGCCAACTCCAGGTCCGGGCAGACATTGGCGGGTTGAAGCAAGTCATCGGCCCTCGCCGCCAGAATAGTCCGGTACTGCGCCTGGGTGACCCCCGCCAGGATCAGGGTCCGCCCCGATGCCGCGAGCCGCGCCGCGAGGGACCGCAGTTCCAGGGCCGCGTTGTCGTTGAGTTCCGTCAGTTCCTCGAGATCGAGAATCATGACCCGCGCAGCGCGGGGCAATCGCTCGGCCCATCGCAGCAGGTCGGGCAGACGGTGAACCTTGCCGCGCCGGTGCCGCCCGCGCTTGAGATGATAAACGGCGATGGACTCGGGCAGTCCGTGCTGCTCGCCGAACAGGCCGGATCGTTCGATCTCGCAGATCGGCGCGCGGATATCCATGACGATGATCCACAGCAGAAGCGCGACCGGGGGCGTCATGCTCCAGCGGGGGAAGGAATCGTGCGCCAGCGTCCCCAGCCCGGCGCCGAGCGCGAATGCCCCGACGATGCACCCCAGCAGCAGCACGTGCCGCGCGAGCGGGTGGGCCTTGAGCACCCGCCCGATGCCCGAAGCACGCAGCGAGCCGTCGGCCCGCCGGTCTTTGAGGTCGTAGAGCAACTGGACCGATTCACTGCCGAGATCGGTCAGGACGCCGGTCAGGTGCGTCGTGCGGATCACCCCGCCGGAGATGCGGGTGATGGTCGCGTTCTGAAGGCCCATGGCCGCGGCGGCGAGCCCGGTGAGCTGCCACAAGGTTGAACCGGTGACGATGCCTTCGGTCTCGTGCAGTTCAATGCCCAGCGCGAAGAGGCTCAGGAGTGAGGCTTGAATGGTGATGGGAAGGACATAGATCGACTGCCACCCGCGCCGCCGCCCCGTCTCGGTGACTAGCCCGGACACCGCCGCGCCAAGGACGAACAGCGCGAGGATAAAGAGCATGAACCCCGCCGCGGGCCAGGAACCCTCTGCCACATCTCGGCCGAGGTTGCTCGCGGTGCCGGTCATGTGACTCGTGACCGTGCCGCAGGTGAGGATGGTCAGGATGTTGGTGTACCCCGCGACCCACGCGAGAGAGAGCGCGAGGCGGGACTGTTGCGAGAACGAGTGAGCCTGAGAAGCGAACATCGGGTATGAAGACCCGAATGATAGTGCGTGCAACACGAACAACAGGGCCGCATATACCCGGTCGCGTGTGTCGAGTGCTTCACGACATCGTTCGACCCTGTCATGCAACTACAAAAGAAACAAGGAGTTGACCGACCCGGCTACTACGAGCGTTGTTCGATCGGCGTGTACGCCACCGCGTGCGGACCTTTGTAATCCACGTCGGGGCGGTAGAGGCGGTTGTCCGCGAGTTGCTCGAGGATGTGAGCGCTCCATCCGCCGATGCGCCCGACGACGAACATCGGCGTGAAGAGGTCCAGCGGCAGACCGATGCAGTGGTAGGTCGTCGCGGAGTAGAAATCGACATTCGGATAGATGCCCTTGGCGGCGACGGCGTTGGCCATGGTCTTCTCGATCGCGGCGGACTTCTCGTACAAAGCGCTGTTGCCGGTGTCGTCGGCGAGTTGCTTCGCCAGCACCTTGAGGTGCGTGGCCCTCGGGTCGTAGGACTTGTAGACCCGGTGGCCGAAGCCCATGATCTTGTCCTTCCTGGCGAGTTTGTCGAGGACGTACGCCTCCGCCGCGGCGACGGAGGGGATCTCGTTGAGCATGACCATCACGCCCTCGTTGGCCCCGCCGTGGAGCGGGCCGCGCAGCGAGCCGGTGGCGGCGGTGATGGCCGAATAGATGTCGCTGAGGGTCGAGATGACGACGCGGGCGGAGAAGGTGGAGTTGTTGAGGCCGTGGTCGGTGTGGAGCACCAGGCACACGTCGAGCGCCTTGGCCATCGTGGGCGTGGGGCGCGTTCCGTTGAGCATGTAGAGGAAGTTCTCGGCCAGCGGGAGATTGGCGTCGGGCCGGACGAGCGGCTTGCCCTGGCGGTGGCGGTGGAAATAGGCGAGAATGGTGGGGGTGCAGGCCAGGAGGCGGGTGGCCTTCTCTCTCACGCTCGGCAGGTCGGTCAGGTTGGGTTTGGCATCGAACATGCCCAGGGCCGAGATCAATGTGCGGATGGCGTGCATCGGCTGGGCCTCTTTGGGGAGGCGTGCGATCATCTGCTCGATCTCCGCGGGGGGATCGTACAGGGAACGGATCTTGGACGAGAAGTCCCCGAGTTCGCCGCGCTTGGGGAGGCGGCCGTTCCACAGGAGAAAGACGGTTTCTTCAAAGGTGGAGTGAGTGGCGAGTTCACCGATGGGAATGCCGACGTATTCGAGCACGCCCTTTTCGCCGTCGATGAACGACATCTTGGTTTCGGCGGCCACGACGCCTTCGAGGCCTTTGGAGTACGACGCCATCTCGGATGTTCCTTCCGGTTCGCTGGGAACCACCACCTGTAGTCTCGCCGCCCCGCACCGGACGGATCCACGCCGCGCCGGGGGGCTGCGGGCCAATGATAGGTGCCGCCCGCCGTGCGATACGGCGGATCGGAGCGGAAGTCGCTCCAATTTCCACCAACAGCCATCGGAAACACACCCGTGCCCCGAACCCGAATCAAGATCTGCGGTATCCGTGATGAAGCGGCCTTGCTGGCGGCGGCGAAGGCCGGGGCGGATGCCGTCGGGTTCAACTTCGTCCCCGAATCTCCCCGGTACATCGACCCGGATGAAGCCTTTGGCATGTGCGGGCTCCTGCCCCCCTTTGTGGCAACGGTGGGGGTAGTGGCCGACCCGACACCGGACAGTTTCGCCGACCTCGAGGAGGCTTGCCCCACCACGCACACCCAAATGCACGGGAAGGAGAATGAACGAATCGCCAAGGCATGCGGGCCGGACATCATCAAGGCGGTACGTTTTGATCCAGCCACGATTGCCACCGAACTGGCGAGGTGGGATCGGTGCGAGGATGTCTTCGCCGTTCTGGTCGATGGGGCCTCTGGCGGGTCGGGGGTCGCGTTCGATTGGTCGCTCCTGGTCCCGCACCTGGCCGCCGTGACCAAGCCGATCATCCTCGCCGGGGGCCTGAACCCGATGAACGTGGGCGAGGCGATTCGAGCGGTCAGGCCCTACGCGGTGGATGTGGCGAGCGGTGTGGAGCGGGAACGGGGCGTGAAGGATCCCGACTTGATCGCGGCGTTCTGCGAGGCGGTGCGTCGCGCCGACGGCGGGTAAGGGTCATTCGGGTGCCGCGGCGGCGAGTTCGGCGCAGTGCTGCGGCGAAAGCCCGGCCACTTCGATGATGCACGAAGCGAGTTCGCGGTACAGTGGATCCCGATCCCTCCAGACACGCTCGATTTCGGTGAGTGGGTCTCCACCATGGATGGGTGGTCGATCGAGTGGATCGGCCCCCGACAGACGCCGACGCAACTCATCGGGTGAAGCACGAAGGTACACGATGCGAGCCGGGGCTGCACGAAGCATGTCAGCAGCGCCGGGAGCGGTGGGAGTTCCGCCGCCGAGCGACAGGACCATCGATGGGCGGGCGAGTTGAACGGCGAGTTCCGCGGCCTCGGCCTCGCGGAACCTGGTCTGACCGTGCTTTTCCCAGGCATCACGCACATTCGCGGATCCCAGGCGACGGGCGGTGCAGTGATCCAGATCGGTGAAGGGAAGCGAAAGCGCCCCGGCGGCAAGGGGGCCGACCGTGGTTTTTCCGCTTCCTCGCAGACCGATGAGGATGAGGTGCATCAGTCTGTGAGGGTACGTCGAGTTGAAAGGGGGTGCGCTGATGACCGCGGCATTGGTCTTACCATCAACGGCATTCCATCGCCATCATGCACAGTTCCCCGGCGCACACCATCGACCTGCTGATCTTGACCGCCGCGAATGCTGCGCAGGCTGCCGGGTATGAGGCTCAACTCGCCGCACGGGAACGGACCGGAGGCTTGTCAGGCATCGGCGGGTGGATGGTCCTGCCCGATCCGCGCGGAGCGAGGGTCGGTTCTGGCGCGGCGACCCTGCTTGCATTGGCCTCCGCGGCGAGGCGATTCGGCGGTGTGACCAGACTGGCAGCACGGAGCGTGCTGATCCTGCACAGCGGCGGGGACAGCCGGCGTCTGCCCGCGTACGCGGCTCAAGGAAAGATCTTTGCCCCGCTGCGGGAAGGACGCAACGCCGCGCTGTTCGATCTGCTGCTCGATGATCTTCGGAAGGTGATGCCGCCCGACCGCATCCTGATCGGCGCGGGAGACCTTCTCTTGAACGTGTCGCGAGAGTCGGGGCTTGACCTCGGCGGGCCTGGAGTGGTCTGCGTCGCCAAGCCGGACAGATACGAGCGTGCCTCGCGGCATGGCGTGTTCATCGCGGATGTCAGGGGCAAGGTGACGGGTTTTCTTCAGAAACCCACGCGCGAAGCGGCGAGGGCTTCCGGGGCGATGCGGCCCGATGGAACGCTGCTCGTTGACACGGGGTTGGTCTCGCTGGATGCGAGTGTGGCCTCGGAGTGGCTCACACGGGCGGGGTGTGACCGCGGGGGCGTGGTGCGCCGTCGTTCGCTCCTGGCCCGGATGGCCGAGGCCCGCTCTCCGCTGGTGGACCTGTACGAGCACATGCACATGGCGCTCGTGCCGGGCGTGACAGAAGTGGAGTATCTTGCACGCGTGAACACCGACGGTGCGCAAGCGGCAGCGCTCCGAGACGTGTTCGCGGTGGTGGGAGGGCCGGCGCTCCGCGTGGCGGTTGCGCCATGGTGTGAGTTTCTGCACATCGGCTCGACGACGGAGTACCTGAGTGTCGTTCGATCGCCGAAGATGGCGGGTGGCGAGTATAAGAACGCAGCCGCCGGGCTGTTGCTCAACTCCGCCGGGTTTGGATTGGGGTATACACCGCCGCGAGGCGGCGTGGTCGAGTCGTGCCTGGGCGGACCGGGAGGGGTGCGGGGCCTGGGTGTGAATCTGGTGGTCGGGCTGCCCCGGGTCCGACGGGTGAGGCTCTCGAAAGGGGCGGGCTTGGTCGCGCTGCCCATCGGCGCGAGGCAGTGGACGGTGATCGCCTTCGGCGCCGGAGACGACTGCAAGACGCCCGCTCCGCGGGGCGGTACGTTCATGAGTCGGACGTTGCACCATGTTCTCCGGGTCAGCGGTCTTGCTACAAATCGGGTCTGGGATCTCCGCGCTGACGGTTCGCTCTGGAGCGCGAAGTTCTGGATCATCGGCCCCTACGAACGCGCATTGAAGCACGCCCTGAGCGCTGCTTCGGGGAGAATCCCGCGGGCGACTGGGCTTCGAAGCATGGCCGAGGTGATGCCGAGGGTGAATCACGCCCGCCTGATCGCGCAGCGCGAAGCGGCAACGCGAGCGGCGCGGTTCGAACACCTGGGTCGGGACTTGATGACGGATGACACGCTCCCCGCACTCGATGTTGTGGATGAAGTTCTTACACGCACAGATGCGGCTCGGGCGCGGGCCGGTGTGCTGGCGGTGTTGGATCAGCGCGTGTCCGGTGGGCGACGGGCCCGCCTGGCGCGTGCGGTGGAACTCCTCGATGCACGGTTCCCCGTCCGGCGCGGTCCCGCGATTGATTCACTCGCGGAAGTGCGCAAGGCAGGGAGTATGCCGGTGCCGCGGCGGCATCCACCCCGTGCCGAGATCTCTCACGATCAGGTCGTGTGGGTCGCGATGCCGGTGCGGATCGACCTCGCGGGGGGCTGGACCGACACTCCCCCGATCTGTCACGACGTGGGCGGTTCGGTGGTAAACATGGCGGTAACGCTGAACGGGCAGCACCCGGTGCAGGTCGTGGTCAAGCGGCGTGAGGATAACAGGTTTCGCATCAGCAGCATCGACCTGGGGGTGTCCACGTTCATCAAGGATTCGGCGGAAGCCGGTGCGTTCAGCAACCCTCACGAGTGGACCTCGCTGGCGAAGGCAGCCCTGACGTTGTGCGGGTATTTACCGAGAGGATCACGGGTGTCACTGTCTGGGTGGGCGAGGTCGATGGGAGGCGGGCTGGACCTGACGCTCTTCTCAGCGCTCCCGAAAGGGTCGGGCCTTGGGACGAGTTCGGTGCTGGGTGCCGGGATCATCGCGGCGCTGGACCGGATATCGGGGGCTGCGTTCGATGCCGATGCCATCATGCAACGCACCAGCACGCTCGAGCAGATGATGACCACGGGGGGAGGCTGGCAGGATCAGGCGGGCGGACTCCTTCCCGGGATCAAGTTGCTGCGCACCGAACCGGGCCAACGGCAGGTTCCTGACGCAACGGTTCTCGGGCTACCGACCGGCCTGGGGGCACGGTGCCTGTTGTACTACACCGGCATGAGACGCCTGGCCCGAGACATCCTGCAGAAAGTTGTGTACCGCTACCTGGAACGCGATCGCGACAGTCTCACGGCGATCCGTCGGCTGAAGGCCGGCGCGGAGGCGATGGCCGATGCCTTGCGGAGAGCCGATACACACGGGTTCATCACTCGCATGGCCGAATACGGCGAACTGAAGCGGTCCATCGACCCCGGTTCGACCAACGAGTTGATCGAGTCGATCGTTCGTCCCATTGCCGGGCTGCTTGATGCCTACGAACTGACCGGCGCGGGCGGCGGGGGTTTTCTGTTCATGGTTGCGAAATCTCCAACGGCCGCGGCGAGCGTGCGTGCCGAGCTGGTGCGTCACCCGCCGAACGCGCTCGCGAGGTTCTTTGACTTCGCGTTGGACGAGCACGGGCCTCGGATCAGCGTCATGTGAAGAAACACTGCTAACACCCCAGTACGCGGGGGCGTCTGTATCGTGAGGCCGTGGACAATCGGCCCTCAGGAGACCGCCCATGATCCGAGTACTGCCTTTGTCCGCACTCTGCGTACTGCTCATTCTGACCGCTGGATGGGGGTTGCGGCCCGGCCCGCCGATGATCTGCGACCGGGTCGAGTGCGGCGACGTAACGAATCTCCCGCCCGACAAACCGGGTAAAGGAGAGGCCGAGAAACTTCTGGCGTCGCTGCCGTCCTTTCTGAAGGAAAGCACCTCGATCCTGGCGCATATGGAGGCACTCCGCAGGGCCGCGATTGTGCTCCAGGGCCATGCCGACGCGGAAATGAAGTTGCTCGCGGCGCTGGCCTGCCGTGCTCTGAACACCGAGGCATCCGGCAAGGGCGATGCCGCGGCGTGGTTCGATCTTGCGTTCTTCATCGGTTGTCAGAACCAGATCGGACGCCTTGACGATGACGGCGTGATCGATACCGAGGAAGGGGTGCGCGGGTTTGGCTATATGAAGAAAGCTCTTGTGCTCGCGCCCGATTCCGGCGAAATGCAGTACGGTGCAGCGCTGATGATGCACCCGGCGATGCGTTCACGCGACCACGCCATGCCAGCCAACCCGGGGCTTGGCAAGGATGTGTACGACCAGCATCTCCGGAAAGCGGCATCCATGGCCGGGCCGGGCTCGATGCTCGAGAAGAACCTTCGAACGCACATCACGCGCTGGGGAGGCAACTACGATGCCGTGAAGAGAGCGGGATGACTCGTCAGGATCATTCAGGCACGGACACACCCGATCCTCATCGATACGCCACAAGCCGCCGAACTCCCGCTTTCCCTTGCCGCCCGATCCCCAAGCCGAATTCACGCCGCTGGTCATCGCCGCGAAGCGGGGCGATGCGGCGGCGTTTTCGTCCCTCTACGACCGATTCGCGCCCATGGTCTACGCTCATCTCCTGACACGGCTCTCGCCACCTGATGCCGAAGATGCCGTGCAGGAAGTCTTCGTCTCGGCGTGGCAGAGTCTGCACACGGTGCGCGATCCGGGTGCGTTCGTGGGCTGGCTTCGCGGAGTGGCGGCGAACAGGGCGGCGGACATTCATCGAAGGCGCAAGTCCAGACCCGCGCTGCGGCTGGATGTTGATCCGGCAACGAGCGAGACGCGGCGGGCCGAACACGAGGACGCCCTCGCTGTCCTCCGAACGATTCTGGAACTGCCCGAGGCGTACCACGAGCCGCTCATTCTGCGGCTGGTCGCGCAACGATCCGGGCCTCAGATCGCCGCGGCGTTAGGCATGACGCACGGATCGGTGAGGGTGAACCTCTCGCGCGGGTTCGCCATGCTCGCCGAGCGGCTGGGCGCACTCAAACAGGAGGTGGGGCCATGAGCCGCACGCCGCACGAGCAGCCCGGGTCCGGCGGCGAAGCGCACGAATCCGCGGTGGACTATCTCTGGGATCCGACTTCACCGCCGGAGGATGGTGTGGTGGCGGTCGAGCGGAGGCTAGCTCCGCTCGTCTTGGCGTCGCGTCCGCTGGTGGTGCCCGCACGGCGATCCGCGTGGCGATGGGCACTCCCGCTCGCCGCGGCGGTGCTGATCGCCGCTGCCATCGGGTTGTATCTCATTCGTCCGTCCGTGCCGGCGCAGCTGGGATCGTGGGCGATTGAATCCAAAGCAGGGAGTGTCGGCTTCTCGCACGCAACGAACTCCGATGATGCTCCGCTGCATGTACTCACAACCGACAACGGGGCGTACGTGGTGTTGACGGATGCCGTGGGCCGCCGAGTCCGTCAGGATGAGCACACGCGGCTGGTCTTCTCAGAGAGTGGGTTATCGCTCGAAGAAGGTGAACTGTTTGTTGAGACAACCCGCGGGGCCACGCCGCTGGGCATCCGGCTGGCAGATGGGGATCTCGTGACGATCGGGCCGGGTGCCGCGGCAATGATCAGGCGGGAGAAGAGCGGGGCGTTCCGTGTCGTGCTCAAGACGGGTGAGGCGAGGCTGTTCGATGGACGCGGCACGACGTACCGCGTTCCTGCCGAAGCGGTGTGCGAAGTCGTCCCCGGCGTGGGGTCGATGGCACCTCATTATTACGATGCGCCGAGAACGCTTCTCGGCGGCCTTCGCTCCCTCGAACTCTCGATGTCGAACTCGTCCAAAGCGCCCGGCATCGATGAATCCGTCGCCGTCATACTGAAGTCCGCCAGACCACGCGATGCGATGACTCTCTGGAACCTGTTGCCCAGGGTCGGCGGCGAAGCACGCAAACGCATCGCGGAGCGTCTTGCATTTCTGGCGCCGTCCGCGACAAAGGAGGCCGGGCAGGGCCTTCAAACGGCTGATCCGGGCGCGATGGAGGCCTGGTGGCGTGCCGAGTTCCCGGATCGGTGATGGTGCGAGGCGGTCCCGATCAGCTCGGCAGCGTGCAATGATTCGGGATGCACGTGCTTCCCCGGGCATGCCGAACTCCCGTTGTTCGTGGGATATGGCCAACCGGGGTCCTTCTTCTGCGCCTCATCGTTCCGCTATGGTGCATGACGGGCGCGGCTCACGCGCAGATGTCCGGAGAAGCCGGGGCCAGGGTTCGTCCGATCACGCGTGAAGAAGTGAATGCGTACGCCGCGATGCTTCAACTCGATCCGCAGCAGAAGTCTGCGGTGAAGGAGCTGCACCGGGGGTATCTGGCTTCCATTCGTGCGGCGATGAAGGATGGGAATACCGCATGGCGAGCGTGCGGAGATGAGCCTGAACCGACCAGGAAGGAGCGATGTCGTGCCGAGGCGCTCATGAAGTTTGTGGGCGCGGCACGAGCGTCGGAGTCGGGGTGGTTCGCCGATGTCGGCGCGGTTCTCCGTTCAGAGCAGTCGGCCTTGATGGAGCGTGTAGCGATGGCGCGCGCGAGAGAACTGGCCCGTCGGCACACCATCGCCGGCGGTGCACGGGCCGACCCCGATCTCATCATCGCGCAACTGGGGGTTCCCCGCACGGGGGCCGTGGCCGAGGCGCTGGACGAGTGCGCAGCGCAGGTGGATCGGCACGCGAAGGCCCAGGTGCGTTTGATGCAACGGCTCTTCGAGATGGTGGATGCCAACCGGGTCGAGGGAAGGCAGAACGACCCTGCCGACCTCTCACGATTGATTCGCGAACTCGGCGAGGAATCGTTCAAGGTGCAGGACATCAATGCGAAAACGCTCCGACAGGTGATGGACGTGGTGCCCGAGGAGCGGCGTGACGACATCGCGCGGGCCGCGAAACGGCTGAGTTTTCCCACGGTGTACGCCCCCACGCCGTTCGAGGGGACCCTCTCACGCGCGCTGCGGTTGGCGGATCTTTCGGCCGATCAGCGGGCCGAACTCGAAGCGCTCGGTACACGCCACGCCCGCGAGGCGGACTCGGTGCGTTCGGTCTGGGCAGGGGCGGTGGGGGAGCAGCAGCGACGCCTGGCCGACCTGGGGCTGGTTGCCCTGGCGACGCTCGGGGAAGCCTCGCGGGACGTGACCGAGAGTCACACTCGGATGCGTGATCTTGATGCCAGAAGCATGGCGAGGCTGACCTCGCTTCTCACGGACGATCAGCGTGCTGCGCTTGGCGTGCCGGATAAACCCACCGAGATGAACACCCTGCGGGACATGCTCCCCGAGATCGGCAAGGATCAGGAGGCAACGGAGCGCGAACTTGCAGAGGGTGGTTCTCCGTAGCGGGTCGGATCAGGCTCGGGTGACCGGCTCGGCGAAGTGAATCTCGATGTACCGGGCGATGTAATCAACAATGGACTCGGCCTCGGGGATATCCGGGTTGCTGGTCTCGCCCATCGGTTCGAAGCGCATCCCCTTGAAGCGGCTGACGGCGTCACGCACGCTCAGCCCGTGCTGGATGGAGAGGCTGAAGGCGCGGCAGAAGGCCTGGCACATCCCCGAGAGGGTCGAGCCTTCCTTGCTCATCTTGAGGAAAATTTCGCCAGGACGCCCATCGGGATAAAGACCGATGGTGAGGTAGCCTTCGTGCCGTCCGATGCTGAACTTGTGGGTGACGGACTCGCGGGTAACGGGCAATGACTGGCGGGCGACGAGCATGAGTCTGGCTTCCTGCGGAGATGGCGTCGCGCGTTCCTGCGCGACGGCAGAGGGGACGGACGGCCCGGTACGCAACTCGCTTCCTGTGATCGGGCCGGACGAGTGTACCCCGCCCGGGCGAGCGCTTCCCCTATCGGCGTGCGACGGGTCCGGCGACCATTTTATTTGCTTCCTGTCCATGGCATTGCCGCTCCCACCCTGTCATTGCGCGGCCGCGCGGGCGACCTGCTTCGCCAGGTAGTCGGCGATTTCTCGCAGTGTAAGCCCCGCGAACTGCGGCACCAGGTCCGCCGGAAGGGTCTCACCATCGGCCATCTGACGGGAGAATCGCTTGTAGGCTGTGATGATCGTGGAGTGATTGTCACGCCCGGTGGCCCGCGAGATTTCCGGGAAACTGAGCGTCGTCAGCGTGCGACAGAGGTAGGCTACCAAGGCCCGTGCGGCGACGACCCGGGGATGCCGGACGCGCTGCATGAGGTCCGTGACTTCCACTTTGAACGCGCGGCAGACCTCCACGATGACGACCTCGGCGGCGATGGGTTTGCGGGGGCGCGGGGGGTGCTCGGGAAGGCTCTCGGCGTGTTCCGCCTCGGTCTTGAGTCCTAAGGCTCTGCGCACGAGGTGGAGGCCGATCCGCCCACCCGGGGAGGAGAGTTCGGGGAGCAGGCGGTGGACGGCATCGACCTGGTGCAGCAGCCCCTCGATCTCGCGCACCGATCCTCCGAACCCGCCCAGCGATCCGATGGCGCGCTCGGTTCGATCGGCGATGAGGTCTTCGGCGGCCGGCTCCAGTTCGAGGCCGCGACGCTGAGCCAGGTGCCTTACAAGTCGTCCGCGCAGCGTTCGATCCGGGGGATCGATCTTCACAACCACGCCCGCGAGAAAGCGGGAAACGAGGCGGTCGTGGAGTTTGCGGATCTCGCGCGGGTGCTCATCGCTGGCCAGGACGATCCGTGCGCCCTCCAGCCCGGCCGCGTCCAGGGTGTGGAGGAGTTCGGTCTGCGTCGCCTCTTTGCCGCCGAAAAAATGAACATCATCGAGGCAGAGAAGTTCGACCTTGCGGTACGTGCGACGGAATGCTTCGAGGCGGTTGGCCTTGATCGCCGCGATGAACTCGTTGGTGAAAGCTTCGGCGGTGGCGTAGCGGACGATCGTTTCGGGTCGCCGCTTCGAGAATCCGTCGGCCACGGCGTGAAGCAGGTGTGACTTCCCCATCCCGCAGCGTGAATGAAGGAACAGGGGAGGGGCGACGCAGCTATCTTCAACCAGACGCACGGCCGCGGCGTGAGCGAGTTTGTTGGATATCCCGACCAGAAAGTTGGTGAAGGTCAAGGCCTGTTCCGCCGGCGTTGACTTTCCCTTCGGTGCTGAACGTGCTCGAGTCGGGCGTGCCGCGGCGTGGTCCGTGCCGAAAGGCTGCCGGTCTACGTGGAACCGAACCTCGGCCCCCGGTCGCGAGACGAGTTCAGGAGCCACACGCCTGAGAACTCCGCCGAATCGTTGTTCGAGCAGTTGGCCCGAGAGCGCGGAAGCCACGACGATTTCGAGGTTTCCTTCCGCGATGCGCACACGTGCCTGTCCGTCGAAATAGCGTTCGACCGCCTCCTCGCCCGCGCCCTGCGCCAGAACGTGACGTAGCCGCGAGACCAGTGAATGAGATGGATGAGGGGTGAGTTCCGTGCGAGGCGCATGCCGCGGATCCAACGCATGGTGAACTGACACGGGGAGCACCTCGCTCGCAATCTGGTGGCCATGGCCCGATCCGGTGTCGGGGCCGTCGTCGGACAACGACGGCCCGCCCCACACCCGTGCAGGAAGTTGCACGATCGTGGGGCGCTGCGGACCGGGCCGAATACGGTGAACGAGTCCTTCACCACGGGCATCGCGCGCGACATCCTCCGCCGCTTCGCGGCGCGAGAACGTGCCCCATGTGTATCCATCCCACGATACGGGCCCGCGTGATGCCGACCCGCTGCGATGCGATCTCAATCCCGACGGCCGAATCCATGGCCGATTTCCGTCATCAATCCGGCAACGACTCCGCCGAGCGGTCACCTACATACGGGCCGTCAACAGTGTCGTTTACCGAAGCCAAAAGATATCTGAAACCCGGCGACGAAGCAAGAGAAAAAATCCTTGTACGATGGGGCCGCGTCGAGCGCGGGCCGTGTTTTAAGAAGAAACCGATCCACACTGTTT
>DDSA01000058.1 GCA_002343715.1 Phycisphaerales bacterium UBA2402
GCCCACACCCTTGCCCCCACGCTTCCCCACACGCCTGGTCGATTCCCCCGCCGCCCACACCCTTGCCCCCACGCTTCCCCACACGCCTGGTCGATTCCCCCCTCGGCCCGATCCCGGAGGGGTGGAGGGTGGGGACGGTGGGCGAGATCGGCACGAACCCGCGCCGAGGCGTGCTGCCGTCCGAAGTGGACGCGACCACGCCCTATGTCGGGCTTGAACACATGCCCCGGCGGTGCATCGCGCTCGACGATTGGGGCACGGCGGCGGACGTGTCGAGCGGCAAGTCTCGCTTCTCGCGCGGCGAAATCCTCTTCGGCAAGTTGCGTCCCTACTTCCACAAGGTCGGCGTGGCCCTGATCGACGGCGTGTGTTCGACGGATGTGATCGTCGCGGCACCGAAGCAAGAGTGCTGGTTCGGCGTGCTGCTCGGCCACCTCTCGTCGGACGAGTTCATCGACTACGTGGACGGCGCATCGGGCGGGACGCGGATGCCCCGGACCAGTTGGGGCGATATGGCCCGCTATCAGATCGTCATCCCGCCGGAGCCGATTGCGGCGTCGTACTCGGCGTGGATGCGCCAGGTGGCCGACATGCTGCGTCTCCACGCGCACGAGTCACGCGCCCTCGCCGCGCTGCGCGACGCGCTCCTGCCGCAACTGCTCTCGGGCGAGATTCGTTTGCGTGAGGCCGAGCGGGCCGTCGATGATTCGCTCCAATCCACCCGGACGCCGCCCCGCGCCGGTGGGCCGACCCTCCCGCGCGGCGGGAAGGCCGCGGGCACCATGAAAGGAAGGGCGTGACGCATGGGCTGGCACGGCTCCGAATCCGAGTTTGAGTACACCACCATCGAGCGGCTCAGGGCTTTGGGCTATGCCCATGTCCACGGGTCGGAACTGCTGGCGATGCGGGGCGGCGATGAGGCCGAGGTGGTGCTCAAGGACCATCTGCGCGCGTTCTTGACGCGACGGTACGGGCGGACAGTGACCCGGCAGGATGGGCTGCCGGAGGCGGCCATCGATCTGGCCGTGGCGAAGTTCGCCCGGCCTGAGGGTGTTGACACGCTCCGCCGCAATGCCGCGCTGCACGCGATGCTGCGCGGGGGCGTCGAGATCGCGGTCGAAGTCCCCCCAACCGGCGACACACCCCAGGGCACGACGCCCGCGCGGGGGGGCAAACGCATCGCGCACATCTACGCCGTGGACTGGGAGACGCCGGAGAACAACGAGTTTCTGGTCGTGAATCAGTTGCCCGTGCACGGGGTTCGAGAATCCGGCGGAGCCGGGACGGGCAACGACCGCCGGCCCGACGTCATCGTGTACGTGAACGGGCTGCCGCTGGTCCTGTTCGAGCTCAAGAACCCGTACGACGATCAGCCCACGGTGGCGGACGCGATCAACCAGATCGGCCACTACCGCCACGAGATCCCGCAGCTCTTTGACCACAACGCGCTGTGCATCGCCTCTGACGGCGTGACCACGCTGCACGGCATGTGGACCGCGAACGAAGAGTGGTACGCGCCGTGGAAGAGCATTGATGGCACGAGCGTCGAGCGCGGCACCACCGGGAGCATGAAGACGCTGGTCGAGGGGCTGCTGCCCAAGGACCGGCTCTTGGCGTACATCCGCGACTTCATCGTGTTCGAGACGATCGGAGCGGCTGGAGGCAAGATTGTTAAGAAGGGCGGAAAATACCACCAGTTCTTTGCGGTGCGGATCGGGGCGAGGAAGATCCTGGAATCGGTAAAGGCGGGGACGGCAGACAAACGGCTGGGCGTCATCTGGCACACCACCGGCTCGGGCAAGTCGCTGTCGATGTGCTTCCTGGTCGGGATGCTGCGGCGGGAGGCCGTGCTGAACAACCCGACCTTCGTGATTCAGGTCGATCGGACGGACCTGGACCAGCAACTGCACGACCAGTTCGTCGCGGCGCGGTCGCTGGTGGGCGACGTCAAGCACGCCAAGAGCGTCGAAGATCTTCGCGGCCTGCTCCAGACGCAGGGCGGTGAGGTGATCTTCACCACGATCGAGAAGTTCGCGCTGCGTGAGGGCGAGGCCGAGCATCCGGTGCTCTCGACGCGAGACAATGTGATCGTGATCGCCGATGAGGCGCACCGGAGCCAGTACGGGTTCACCAAGGGCTTTGCACGCTGGCTCGGGGCGGCGCTGCCCAATGCGCGGCGGCTGGGCTTTACCGGCACGCCCGTCTCCTTCAGCGGGGCCGACACCGTCGAGGTCTTCGGTGACCTGGTCCACGTCTACGACATCCGCCAGAGCCAGGATGACAAGGCGACGGTGCCAATCTTCTACGAGCCACGGCAGATCAAGCTTCATTTGAACAAGACGGATGTGGATGGGGCACTGGCGGAGATTGTCGAAGATGCGCCGATTGACGAGTTGGAGAGAAAGAAGGGCCAATGGGCCGCGCTGGCCAAGGCGGCGGGCGCGAAGGAGCGGATAGAACTACTCGCGGACGACCTGCTCGCACATTTCAAGGACCGGACGGCGACGCTCAAGGGCAAGGCGATGGTCGTCTGCATGATTCGCGAGAACTGCGTGCGGCTCTATGACGCGCTGCGGGCGTTGCCCGGATGCCCCGAGATCAAGGTCGTGATGACCGGCGACCTGGGCAAGGACCCGGAGGCGTGGAGCAAGGCCGGGCAC
>DDSA01000179.1:0-13668 GCA_002343715.1 Phycisphaerales bacterium UBA2402
CGCTGAGGTCGCGGCAGACGATCCGCGCCATCCGACTGGCCGGCGGCAGTCCCGCCCGCAGACGCGTCCGCAACTCGGATTCAGCAAAGCCTTCGTAGTCGTGGTCGGCGGCGAGCAGGATGGACAGGGCTTTAGGGCTGTGGGTCTGAACGATGACCACGCCTGGTTTAAGGCCTCTCCCGGCCCGCCCCGCAACCTGGCTGACCAGTTGAAAGGTCCGTTCCGAAGCGCGGAAGTCGGGGATGTGGAGCGCCGTGTCGGCGTCGATCACACCCACCAGCCGTACATTCGGTACGTCGAGCCCTTTCGCGATCATCTGCGTGCCCACGAGCACTCGAACCTCTCCTTTGGCGAATCGCCCGAGCGCATCAAGGTAATCCTTCCCCGATCGCATGGTGTCGGAGTCGACCCGGAGCAGCGTCCTGCCTTCTTCGAGGCCCAGATGACCGAACTTCCGTATCAGTTCATCTTCAACGCGCTGCGTGCCGCCGGAAAAGTAGTTCATGGGCTGCCCGCAGGCGGGGCAGCGCTCCGGCAGGAGTTGAGCCGCTTCACAGTGATGGCAGCGCACATAGCCGCCCGGGGGTCCCTCCCGGCCTCTGTGAAGCACGAGATTGACATCGCAGTGAACACAGCGGTGGACATACTGGCAGGCCGGAGCGCGGCACGAGATATACGACGCGAAACCCCTGCGGTTGAGCAGAAGGATGGACTGCGCCCCCTCACGCAAGGACCGCTCCATCGCGTCCTCGAGAGTCGGGCCGAGGAGATGCTGCATCCGATCAGGCGCCTTGCGCCAACGAAGCCGTCTCTCCTCGGTCAGGTCCACGATTCGAACCGGCGGCAGTGCGCCGCCCCCCACGCGTCCCGGCAGTGTCCACAGGTGATAGCGCGACCGCGGCGGTGCGGCGTTGTACCAACTCTCCAGGCTGGGCGTCGCTGACCCCAGCACCACCGGGCATCCTTCGAGGTGGGCCCGTTTCACCGCGACATCGCGCGCGTTGTAACGGGGCAATCGGTCCTGTTTGTACGATGAATCGTGCTCCTCATCCACGATGATGAGGCCCAGCGGTGAGAGGGGGGCGAAAACCGCCGACCGCGCCCCGACGACGACGCTCGCCCCACCCGAACAAGCCCGCCTCCAT
The DNA here is from genome assembly GCA_002343715.1 of Phycisphaerales bacterium UBA2402. Classification (GTDB taxonomy): domain Bacteria; phylum Planctomycetota; class Phycisphaerae; order Phycisphaerales; family UBA1924; genus UBA2402. Next base: position 1,146 of record DDSA01000179.1, read on the forward strand.
TCACGGTTGCGCTGGGCAGGCGTCAGCCCCGAGTGCAGCAGCGCTACGCGAGCTTCCCCGAATCGGGCTATGAATCGCGCGCACGTTTGCGGGGTCAGGGCGATCTCCGGCACCAGCATGATGGCCGTCTTTCCTTCCGCAAAGACCCGGTCGATCAGGCGCAGATACACCTCCGTTTTGCCCGAGCCGGTCACTCCTCGGATGAGGTGCGGGGCGAATCGTCCGAAAGTCGCGGCGATTCCCTCGACCGCGGCGCGTTGTTCTTCGGTCAGTTCCACGGCCGGCGCGGCGGCTGGGTCCGCACCGGGCAAGTCCGCCGCGCGAACTTCCGTTGTCTGAAATGTTCGAAGGAGTCCCGCTTCGATAAGGCGCCGCGCCGGCGCGAGACTCTTGACCCCGCCCCGGGCGGCGAGCACGCGCAGCGGCATGGGAAACTCAGAGTCGGGCCAGGCGGAAACAGCCTCCCAGAGGACCTTCGCGTGCCCTCGGAGGCGTGGGGGTGTGGCCGGTGGTGGGGGGCGTTCGGCAAGTTCGATGGTTTTCCGTCCGGTGTCCGTCTTGACCGACGCGGGGAGCAGCCCGGAGAGGACCATCCCCAGCGGACAGACGTAGTACCGAGCCATCCACTCGCCCAGTTCGATAAGTGGTCGCGGGACCCTCGCCCCCGTGCGGCGGACAAGGGGCTTGACCCTGGCCGGATCGATCCCCTCCACGAGTTCCACGCCACCAACCGCGATAATCACACCGGACGCGGTTGCATCCCCCCTCCCCAGCGGCACGATGACTCGCTCACCGAAGACCGGCATCTCCGGTCCTCGAATGCCGTACGTCAGTCCGTCCGGTCCGTCGAGGGTGTCGATGCCCCTCTCCACGGCCACGCGCACGAACGTGCCATACGCGGGTGCGGGTTTGTCGTGCGAGAAGAGAGAAGATTCACTCACCGGCGCTATACTCTGATTCGATGCACCTACCGAACGACGCGTCGACTGTTGCCAACCTCAACCAACCAATCGGACGCCTGGCTCTCGCCAACGGCATGGTGTATACCGGCCGAGCATTCGGGGCCGTCGGGCGTGGCATTGTCGCCCGTGCCGAAGTGGTTTTCAACACGGCGGTGAGTGGCTATCAGGAGTCGCTCACCGATCCATCGTACACCGGGCAGATCCTGGTGCAGACTTTTCCAATGATCGGTAACACGGGCACGAACGGCGAAGATGTGGAATCGAACAAGGTGCAGGTCAGCGGCCTGATCGTGCGTGAACTGGCCCGTTTGTACTCCAACTATCGCGCTGATGACGGACTCTCCGCGTACCTCGCGCGGTACGGGGTACTGGGTTTGGAGGGCATCGATACGCGGGCTTTGACAAAGCACCTTCGAACGTCGGGTTCCATGGCCGGCGCGCTGACGGATCGAACGGACCTGGATGATGCCGAACTGGTTGAGGCGGCCCGATCGGCGCCATCAATGGCCGGGCAGAACCTGGTCCCGTTGGTGGGTTGTGCGTCCCGATTATCGTGGTCGGAAACACTTGGAGAGTGGTCCCCCGGCGGGGACACGGAGAAAGAGCGATTTCGTGTGGTCGCGCTCGACTGCGGCGCGAAAGCCAATATCCTCCGCAACCTCGCTGAACGCGGGTGTGATCTGCTGGTTGTGCCTTACGACACCCCCGCCGCGGATATCCGGCGACTCTTCGAGGCGGGCGAGGTCGATGGGTTGTTCATTTCCAACGGTCCGGGCGACCCCGCCGCGGTTCAGAAGACGATCAATACGCTCCGTGATCTGATGAGCGGGGATGCAGATACTGTCATCCCGACATTTGGAATATGTTTGGGTCATCAACTTCTCGCGCTCGCCGCGGGTGCGAAAACATACAAACTCAAGTTTGGGCATCGCGGGATCAACCAGCCGGTCCTCAACACACAGAACCAGCGGGTGGAGATCACGAGCCAGAACCATGGCTTCGCAGTTGATCCTGAGAGTTTGAAAGCGGTGGGAGGAGTTGTCACGCACCGCCACCTGAATGACGGGACAGTCGCCGGGTTCCGGCTGCGAGAGAAGCCGGTCTTCAGCGTGCAATACCACCCCGAGGCGTCTCCGGGTCCTCATGATGCAGGGTACCTCTTTGACGCTTTCGTGACTTCAATGGCTGAGCGCCGCCGAAAACGAGAAAGCCGCGCACAAGTGAGATAACACACTTCTTAGTGATTCTCGGACGATGATGTCGGCTCGACGCTGCTCATAGCGTGAGAAGGCGCGATAACCACCCATCGACAGGTCGCTCGCTGAGTCGTCGAGTTCTAGCGAGTCCACAATCTTTGGAAATTCGACTCGAATTCACTTGCATGAAACCGGGGATCGGTTATTCTACAAAATGTTATCTGCTGTAGAGTTATCTGTCATACAGGTCTGAGGACAATCAGTTTGGCCAAACATGGACGAGTGATCAAGGAGTGGGATGCGGTGGATGATCCGCGTTCGGATCACTCGCTCTCTGGTTCAATGGTGCACATGTACCCGCGGACTTGGTTTCATGGATTGAAATCGATCATGCGGTGCTTGCGTGCCCGGCCCGGTTTTTTGAGAGTCTTTGAAAGTTCTACGGTTCTTGTGCGTTGAGCGGGGAGGAAACAGTGGTTTTTCTGGATCGTGAGTGCAGCAGTTCGGTGGTCTTGCCGCCAAGCGGTGAGAAATAGTTTCCGCCGGACTGATTCTTGTGTGTGCCTGTGTCTCGTTGTTACCCGGCCCGTTCTGGGCCATCTACTTCCCGAGAGGAGTGTCTGTGATGAAGAATCGAGCGTCTCTCCTGATCGCTGTCGCCGCCGGCACCACGTTCGCCGTGGCCGATGGCCCGTTGCCGTACTACGGCATCAAGGCCCCGGACCTGGTCCGCGAGATCAGCACCTCCGCCCGCATCACGCCCGGCGGGTACAGCAGCCGCGCCATCCTGACGGTTTACGACAACAACAACACCTACCGCAATCCCCGCGACGACTTCCACCTCGGTAACGCCGTGCGCATCGCGGAGGATTTCGACTTCGGACCCAGCGGCCCCTACAGCACCAACCCCGCCGGCAAAGTGCTGCGCCAGTTGGACTTCGGCTTCGGCAGCGTCGGCGCGGCCCCCATCAGCGTTGACTATGTGTTCGAGGTCTACGACGAAGACGATGTTTCCTTCACCGGCTTCGGTGTCGACGGCGCGAGCATGGTCGCCGCGGGCGCGGTGCCGCTGGGCGCGTTCTTCGCCCGCTACACCAACCTGACCAACGGCTACTACTACGGCTCGGGCCTGTTGGGCATCCCGAACAACGGCGGCAACGGCATCCCGATCCCCGATGATGACACCGGCTTCGCCGTCGTCTGCTGGGTCTCCAATCAGACCGATGACGAGATCACCAACCCCCGGGTGCAGGAGCCTGCCGCCGGTGGCGCGGCCTTCCACTTCGGCAACACATCCCAGCAGGACCTGGTCCTTGGTCCCCCGGCATCGGGCAACCCCGCCACTTCGGGCAGCACGCTCCCCAACCACGGGCGCGATGTGAACAACAGCAGCACGCTCGAAGGCGCGATCGACTACGCCGTCGGCGGCACTGTCGAGCACCGCGTTGTCTCCATGGTCAAGACTTCCGGCTGGGACATCCGCTGGCTCGGTGATGTGGAGGTCGCGCTTCCCGCCTGCGAGCCGATCGACGCGGTCAACGGCAGCGATACCGCGTCACTCGCGGCCGGCGAAGTGAAGTTCTACTGCGTTGACGGCGGTGCCGACGACGTCCAGGACGCTCTCAACACCTTTGCCCGTTACCGCACCAGCGGCGGGACCGACACCGCCATCGCCTTGTACGATTCCAACGGTCTGGTCGTCAGCAGCGATGACAACGACGGCGACGGCAACAACGCCGAACTCACATTCGGGCGTGGTCTCTTTGCCGCGGTCGGCGATGGTCGTCAGGCCAATGGTCGTGACGGTCAGTATCTGGCCGGAACCTACTACCTGGCCGTGACGACCGCTCCGGCAACCTTCGCCGACAACTTCAGCGTGAACAGCACCGGCCCGGGCGGTTCAGTCACCACCCACGTGAGCAGCAATATCGACGGCTCGGCACTGCCCGCGTTCGTGACGCCCGATCTGGGCGACAACCGGGACCTGGGCATCCTCGTCGATCCGGGCGTTGCCGCGCCCGCCTTTGACCCCCTTATCTCCAACAACGACCGCACCGAGTTCCTCGGATTCACAGTCTGTGCCGATGTGGTGGAAGGAAGCGGTCTCTTCGTCGATATCTCGACGGATCGCAGCGATCTCCTGACCGATTCTGAACTCTTCCTCTTCGGCGCTGACGGCGTCTTGATCGCAACCAACGATGATGCCGGCGGCGGCACCTTCAAGTCATTGCTGAGTTTCGGTGATACGTCTCTCAGCCCGCGCCCCTACGGTCCCGCGAACGCCAGCGGTCAGAACGGACCTCTCCCCATCGGTGAGTACTTCCTCTGCCAGGTACACTGGGACGGCACCGCGTCGGCGACCGGGTTCCATGTCCGTGGCACCAGCGATGACGGAGTGAACATTCAGACGGACATCTACACCAACGTGATCCCGGCCGTGCCCTGCGATGGCGCGTGCGGCTGCCCGGCCGACTACAACGGCGATGGCGGCGTCGATGGCGGCGACGTCGAGGCTTTCTTCACTGATTGGGAAGCCTCCGAAGGCTGCTCCGACACCAACCAGGACGGCGGCGTCGATGGTGGTGATGTTGAAGCCTTCTTCAACGCGTGGGAAGCCGGCGATCCTAACTGCGGTGGGTGAACCCCTCACCTCCTGACACTCCTAAGCCCCCGGAAGGTCACTCCTTCCGGGGGCTCTTCATTTCTTTCGAAAGTGCTTGATGGCCCAAGTCAGTGGCCAGACTCTCGCACAAAGTACAGCGAAGAAACTCATATGTCATGAACGCGAGCCCTACACCTCAGAGAACATTGAGGTTGGTAGACTAACCAACGTACTGCTGTCGAATGAGCGGGCACATTCTCAGGTCATTGTTCTCGGACGATCTGAACCTTCGAACGGACCAACGAGAACCACAGACATTCCTATAGGACGTTGGTTTACTCAGGAATGCAGTTCGAGACTCATTGGATCAAGAAAACGTTCCAAATGCTCTTGCAATGAAAGTAGAATCGGTTATGCTATGATCAGGGCCTGTCTGGGTTCTTTCAGATAGGCCGATGAGAGAGCCGAAACCGAACAGCCCGTAATCTCGGGCCTCGCTCTGCCCGATGATTCCAGTCGGGCTTGGTATACGATCGGGAGGATTCCCCACTCAAGAACGTATGCCTTTAGTTGGTTGTGGTATGTTTGAGTAGCCAATATGTATTTGACGGCGGGGACGTTGGACGGCGGAGAAGCGAAGGAACTTGCAGAGGCTTTCAGAGCATGATCAGTACGGTTCTGTCAGATCAATGGAGTAGCAAATGCCCGGGGTACATGATCGGGCAGACATGTGTTCCTGCCGCGGCGTTCAATCCGCGGCGGTATTCAATTTTCGAGTATGTGCCAGACGAATCATCCTCGTGGTCGCAGTCTGGTAGTGTGTGAGTGTGTGTTTTGTTCCCCGGCCCGCATGGGCCAACATTTCCCGAGAGGAGTGTCTGTAATGAAGAAGTGTCTTGTGATGGCTCTTGTTGCTGGGGCGGCATCCGCCGCCTCCGCCCAGACTCAGTTCTGGAACGGGTCCGAACTGACGGCGGTTCGCGCCTCTGTTGATGGTTCGTCTTACGGCCAGCGGATCACGCCCGTCTGGTCGAACGGCTATTTCGGCGCGCCCAACCTGGGCTTCTTCGGCGCCTTGTACGATTATCTCGATGACTGCTCCTTTGTCGGCACACCTTGGCAGGGTGCCACCGGCCGCATCATCACCCGCATGCAGTTCGGCGTCGGCCAGTTCGCCGCCGGTCACAACTGCACGATTCGCTTTGAGTTTTACAACAAGGCCGCCGTCGACACCGCGGGCGGCGGGTTCAATGCGGCCGACATGCTCGGCACCGTCACCCCCTTCGGCACGTACTCGTTCGATTTCCTCGGCAGCGGCACCGGTATTTATACGTACTTCACCAATGGTGTGAACATCGCCGTGCCGGACGGCATCGACGAGATCTACGTCCGCATGTCGATCCTCAACCAGGGCACGACCACCATCTGGACCGGTGTGGGCAACGCCTTCCTCCCCGGCTCGGCCAACCACCTGACGGTCGGTCAGGCCACCACAAGCGTCGGATGGAACGCCGCGGATATCAACATTGCTCCCCAGTTCGTCGGTGGGGCAGTCCGTGATACGGGCGTTGCAGGAACCTCTGAACACCGTCGCATCGTGACCTCCGCCGCTGCTGGCGGTCCTGGTCTCTACATGGTGCTCGAGGGTGACCTGGTCCTCCCCGATCCCCCGGGCACCATTGATCTGTCGGGCACCTGCATCCCCGATGCGGGCCTGACGGTCAACCCCACGCTCGCCGCCAATGGTGTGCAGTTCTACAAGGTCTGCCTGGCCGATGATGCCGCCGACGCTTTCGAGCAGTTCTTTGACATCGACTCGGTCGGCTCCGCCGGCGACACCTCTGTCGCCATGTGGACCGTGCCGGATGGGCAGTTGCTCGACTTCGACCTTAACTCGGCCGGGAACGGCGGTTCGGGTCAACTGTCGTACGGTATCGGCCGTCGCAACGGTGTGGGCGACTCACTCCAGTTCGATGGTCGCCACGGTCAGGTCAACGCCGGTACGTATCTTGTTGCCGTTGCCACGGGCGATGCCGCCTTCGGCCCGGCTTACTCGGTGACGGCCCCCGGCGCCGGTGGCCCCGCCACTCTCAACTTCCGCACCAACACCAACGGCACGCCCGCGGCTCCGTCGGTGCCCCCGGCTGTTGAGAACACGCCCTTCGACCTCGGCGACATCAGCCAGTTGGCCACCGCTCCCCCGGCCGCCGATATGGATCCGGGTTGGGTCGTGTGGTACAAGTTTGAGGTCTGCAGCGATGTCGCCGACAACGGCTCCAGCTCTGAAGGCCCCTACCTCGATTTCGATTTCAGCACCTCCTTCGCGGGTAGCGATCCGATGGTGCTGGTCTTCGACAGCACCGGTGCGGTCATCGCCGGTGATGACGACAGCGGCCCCGGTGTCTTCCCGCAACTCTCCTTCGGTGATCAGGATCCCGCCCGTCCGCCCTTCGGCGATGGCGATCCCTTCACCGGCCAGAACGGCAACCTCGCCGCGGGTCAGTACTACATGGCGGTCGGTCTCTTCAACGTGACGGCGTCCACCAACCCGCGTTGGCACGCCCGCAGCACCTCCGGCTCGAGCCTTCCCTCGAACATGGTGCCCTACTTTGCCGGCATCGAGGCGTGCGGCGGCTGCGGCTGCCCGGCCGACTACAACGGCGACGGCGGCGTTGACGGCGGCGATGTCGAGGCCTTCTTCACCCAGTGGGAAGCCTCCGAAGGCTGCTCCGACACCAACCAGGACGGCGGCGTCGATGGTGGTGACGTTGAAGCCTTCTTCACTGCCTGGGAAGCCGGCGATCCCACCTGCGGTGGGTGATCGGCTCGGTTCGTGACACTTCTGCGCCCCCGGGAGCGACCACCTCCCGGGGGCGTTTTCATTGTGGGTTGGTCGTGACCAGGGGCACACGTGAGTGGCGGATGCGCCGCCGATTGTCACGGTGCCTTGTGAGCGGCATCGATGAGCAGCCGGGCCGCAGCGACCGGAGCCTTGTCAGCGGACACCATGAGTGTTGGGGCCAGCCCCTTGTCAATCGTCGGCCCCGCCACAGGCAGCCATATGAACTCGGGTGTTCGCACGATGTAGCCCCATCCCACGGCGTGCTCGGCGTGGAGGCGGGGCTTTCCCGCTGTGCGTTGGCCCACTACTGCTGCGCGACCTGATTCGGCCAGAACACGCGCCGCAACCTCAACCACGGATCGTGTACGCCCGGTCACAAGCACCGCTACCGGCCCCGTGAAGGCGTGGGGGTGGGGTTCGATGCTGACGCGCACAGCGCCTTGGCGTTTCAACACTTCGGATGCTTGCGAATAATCGTCCGGTGCAGCCAGCGGGACGGAGGAGGCGCTACCGACGGCTTTGCCGCGATCCTCGATCACCGATCGAATGAAGCACCCGGCATCGACTGGGCGATCCGACAGGTGCGAAACCAGCCGCAGCGCGGACAGGTTTGAAATCCCGGCGTTGCGTAGATCGATGATGAGCGCTCGCGGCGGAGGGGAGAGCGCTTCGGACATCGCATTATCGATCGATCGAACATCCAGAAGTGAGAGTATCTCGATCGTGGCGATCCCCGTGGCGTTCTCCCTCGTCACGTTGATCGGTGAGAGCGTTCCTCCCAGCGCTCGGACTTCGCGTCCGGAGTCATCGTCCGCGCCGCGGAACGCCGCGGGAACAGCCAAGCCCGAGTGTTTCCTCCACGCCAGCCCGCAGGCAAAGGCAAAGGAGACATCATCGGTCACGTGCGGAAGCGAGCCGCGGACATCGGAGAAATAGGCTTGCAAGTCCGCGGCACGGCGCGGCGGTTCCCACGGGTGCTCTTCCGCGATGCGCTCCATGTTCTGCACGATCGACGCGAAGTCCGCCCGAGGAATCTCGTCCGAAGTGGGAGTAACCCGCATCGCGGCCAGGAGCCGTCCATCGGGCAGTTCAATCCGTGTCGGGCCGCCTTTGGCGGGTGTTCGGGTTCTGGCGCGGAACGGGCCGATGGTGGAGATGCCGATCCAGCCTTCACCATCGCGCCCTGCGGCCGGATCGGGAGAGGTTGACTCCCACACCAGGAGCATCCCCTGCGGGAAGAGATAGGGGGCGAGCAGCGGCCCCAACGCCCCCTGCACGCCGCCGACCAGGTTCCACGCCACGCCCGGCGGGGTGTTCGCCTTGAAGCCGACCGGGGTCGGCTGCGCCTTCATCCGGGTTCGCATCGGTCCGGCCCAGAGGGAGTGGAAGGTGATGTCATACTCACCGTCGAGTGTCGCGGGCGCCCCGGGCGGTGGCGTCTTCACCGCTTCACCAGAGGTAGGGCGAGCGGGGGTCGCGCAGCCGCCGATCAGCGACATGAGAAGGAGCGTCGCCGCGCTGCTGAGGTTGATCACCGTCGTGTGTCGTGAGTTCATGCTCGTGCCGCCCGCTCGATCCCGGTATACAGGATATCCGCGCTCCATCGCGGGTCACACGTTACACACCCGTGACGCACAAAGACCGGGGCAGGGTGTACAACCTTCTCGGGAAGAACCGAACCTGTGATACCGCTTGTGAAGGAGTTGCCCGATGAAACACCCGATCGTTGCTGCCTGCCTCGCCGTGTGCACCCTCGCGGTGCCTTTATTCGCGCAGCCTTCATCGGGCGTTTCTCACCCCGATCACCCGGGTCAATGGATCTGGCCGAGCCATCACCGACGCCCGGTGATGTCGCCGCGAGGTCCCGTTGTGCGGTTGCCAACGGTCGACGCACGAATCGAGATTATCGACCAGGTGGCCACGACGGTCCTTGAACTGACTTTGCAGAACCCGAGCGCCACAGGTCAGGAGGCGGTGCTGGTCTTTCCCGTGCAGGACGGCGTGACCGTTCGCGCGGTCCAGTACGACGGTGTAGGGCCCGAGCCGACGGCCAAACTGCTCACGAAGGATGAGGCTCGGCGGATCTATGACGAGATCGTTCGGCAGGCCCGGGACCCCGCGCTCGTGGAGTTCATCGGCATGAATCTGATCCGAACCAGTGTCTTCCCGATCCCGCCGGGCGGGACGCAGAAACTCCGTCTGACGCTCGAGCAGGTCCTGACGTCCGATGGGGGACGCGTGGAGTACATCCTTCCGCGGAGCAACTCCTTCGCCGACCCCGCGTGCGCTTGGAACGTGGAGTTTGAAGTACGCTCCAAGGCGCAACTGGTGACCGTCTATTCACCGACGCATTCACTGAACATCACGGATCACCAGTCGAACAAGGCGCGTGGTCGAATCTCGGGCATCGGCTCGGCGGTGGGAACCATCCGCCTCGCGTACCTCGTCAAGCAGGAATCCAACGCCGAACCGGCTTTTACCGTGATGGCCTACCCCGATGCGGAGATCAGCCAGACGGGCGGCGGGTATTTCATGGTGCTGGGGGGCGTGCCCAACAGACCCCCGGATGAGACACCCCGCGCTCGGGAAGTCGTGATCGTCTTTGATCGCTCCGGCTCGATGAGGGGTGAAAAACTCAGGCAGGCCCAGGCCGCGGCGGAGCAGGTGATCGAGGGGCTGCGAGAGGGAGAGGCATTCAACATCATCGACTATTCGGATTCAGTGCGGAGTTACGCGCAGGCGCCGGTACTCAAGACGGCGCAGACCGCCAAAGAAGCCAAGGAGTACATCGCGGCGATGCGGGCGGAAGGGGGCACGAACATCCACGATGCGCTGCTCGAGGCCCTGCGGCCCGAGCCGACGGCGGGGATGCTGCCGCTGGTCCTGTTCCTGACCGATGGTCTGCCCACGATCGGCGAGCGGGACGAGGGGAGGTTGCGCAGCGCGTTGAAAGCGGCGAACACCAGCGGCCGGCGCATCTTCTCCTTCGGTGTCGGGTTCGACGTGAACACGCCGCTCCTGACCGCGCTGTCGGCGCAGTCGAGGGCGATGAGCACCTTTGTCCTGCCGTCGGAAGATGTGGAGGTCAAGGTCTCACGCGTGTTCCGTGGGCTTTCAGGGCCGGTGATGACAGCGCCGACACTGACCGTGCTGGACGCGGACGGGTCGATCACCACGCGTCGAATCCGGGACGTGATGCCCGCGGATCTCCCCGATTTCTTTGAAGGTGATCAGGTGCTGCTGTGCGGTGCTTACATCGGCGATGCCCCCCTCACACTCCGCATCCGGGGAGAAGTCGGCGGTGTCGGGAGAGCGTGCGATATCCGCTTTGATCCGCGGTCGGCCGGCACACGCCACGACTACGTCCCTCGTATGTGGGCCAGCCGCAGGATCGCGACTTTGCTCGACGAGGTTCGCCAGGCGGGTGCATCGGGCGGCACGACCGGTGCGCGGATGAAGGAACTGACCGACGAGATCGTTCGGCTGTCCGTGCGTTACGGAGTCTTGACCGAGTACACGGCATTCCTGGCGGTCGAGACCACGGACTTCCGCGCCGATAATGCTCCGGTGATCCGGGGCAGGGTGGAAGAGCAGGTCCGTGATCGCATCGCCAACGCCCGCACGGGCATCGCGGCGGTCAATCAGGAAGCCAATCTGAAGCTCTTGCAGGCCGCGGGCGGTGGTCAAGGCAAAGAGGTGACGGCGACGGCGGAACCACCACCGCCCGGGAGGCAGTCCTGGTTGGACGACAGGATGAACACTGTCACGGTCCGGAACGTGCTCCAGGTCGGCGATCGGACGCTCTACCAAAGGAAGAACCGCTGGGTTGACGGGCGACTCCTGGATCGGGAGAGCGAAGCTCCAGACGAGACGGTCGAGTTCGGCACCGAGGCGTACATGACCCTGGCCGAGCAGTTGAAACGAGAGAACCGTCTCGCGCTGCTGGCCCAGGGAGGCGATCTGCTCCTGCTGGTGGGCAACAAGTGCGTCTTGGTGCGGCAGCCGTAATGGGCGGGTAGCTCGCGGCCCGGCGGTGGGTGCACGGCCGCGGAGTGCCGATACTGTTGCCCGGCAAACGGAGTCTTCAACATGGCGATCGCCCGGGTGTTGGTTGTGGAAGATGACAGCGCGATCCGGCGCGGGTTGTGCGATGCGCTACGTTTCAGCAACTACGACACCGTGGAGGCGGCCGACGGCAGGTCGGGGTTGGATGCGGCCTTGACGACCGAAGTCGACCTTGTCCTGCTCGACATACTCATGCCCCGGCTGGACGGCATGGCCGTGCTGCGCGAGTTGCGCAACGCGCGGCCGGGCCTGCCGGTCATCATGCTCACGGCCAAGGGTGAGGAGCAGGATCGTGTGCGAGGCCTGAGGGAGGGTGCGGATGACTATGTCGTCAAGCCCTTTTCCGCGTCCGAGCTCCTGGCCCGCGTCGAGGCGGTGCTTCGTCGGCTTCCCGAGCGTCCGCGGAACACCGGCAAGGCTGTGGTCTCGGGCCGGTCCATCGACCTGGACCGGCAGGAAGTGACGCACGAGGACGGGCTGCGCTGCGTGCTTTCGGAGCGTGAAGCCCAGACCCTGGGCTATCTGGTGCGAAACCGCGGACGGATCATCACGCGTGAAGAACTCCTGAGCCGCGTCTGGGGGCTTGACCCGAGGGGCATGCACACCCGCACGGTGGACATGACCATCGCGAGACTGCGCGAGCTGCTGCGGGACGATCCGTCCAGCCCGGCGGTCATCATCACCGTTCGGGGCAAAGGCTACATGCTGGCGGAGGATATTGAGGAAGGCGGGACGGCGTGAGGTGGCGATGGACAGTCTTCGGCTTCGTGGCCTGTTGTCTGGCTGTGCTGGGCGGACTGGCTTGGGTGACGTTCCATACGCTCCGGCTGGAACGGCTCGAACACCCGGCCCCCCG
>DDSA01000179.1:13846-26944 GCA_002343715.1 Phycisphaerales bacterium UBA2402
CCTGCAGACGGGCCTCGCGGCCCGCCGTGAGGCCCGTCTGCAGGAGTCCATCCGGCTCGTGCTCTGGAGGATGGACTCGACTCTGACGCCGATCATCGCGCGCGAAGCGGCGCGGCCCTACTTCGAGTATCAGTCTTTCTACCCCGCCGACACCATGTTCGCGGATGGTGCCTCGGACAGCCGCACTGTTCTCGTGCCCAGTTCGCTCATGCGAACGCCGGATCCGTTCGTCCACCTGTACTTTCAGGAGGACGGGGGCATACTCACCTCTCCGCAGATGCCCGCGGGAGAGGATCTTGCCCTCGCGGGCGATGCGTACATCACGACGTACAGCGTCGCGACGGCGGAACAGCGAATGGCACGGCTGAGGACCCTGCTCCACGGCACGGCCGGTTCGACGAAGGGGCCCATCGGGGGTTCAGCTCGTGCCGATCCGGACAGGAATGACTTGCCGCCGTTGGAAGCAAACCTGCGCGACAAAGGCGTGGGTGAGCCGCTCCAGTCGGCCCAGATGCCGGAAGGCCAGCAGGTGTGGCAGAGCGATTACCAGGCACGACAAGCGGTCACCGACCTCGCCAGAAACATCGGGGAAACGAAGTACAGGAACATCGTGCCCCAGATTACCGGTGCGGAGCCCCGGGGCGAGCCGGGTGCACGCGAGAGGGCGAACGAGAAAGGAGAAGACGCTTTCAAGCAAGCGGCTGCAAAGAAAAGAACGGGCGGGCATGCGTCGGAGTCTCACCTGATACCTTTGAAAGAGTCTCCCGCAGCCGGGTCAACCATCACGGATGAAAAGTCGCCGCACGACGGCGAGCCGACCCACCAGGCGCGTGATCCCGCGATACCGGTTCCATCGCCTGCCGCAGGGCGAGTTCTCTCGATCCCGGTTCCGGAACGGGATGAGGATGAAACGATCGGTCCCAGCGTGACGCAGGGTTCGTTCGTGGCGAAGTGGATCGATATCCCGGGTTCCGAGCCGGAGTTGATCTTCGTGCGGGAGGTGAACGTGGGGGAACGCACGATCCGGCAGGGATTCTGGCTGGATTGGCCCGCGCTGCGCGTGATGCTGGTCGCCTCCGCCCGCGATATTCTCCCCGGCACAAGTCTTCGTCCCATGGTGATTCCGCTCGGCTCGGATGATGCGGGTCTGGCGCGGGCGCTGGCGGCGATCCCTGCGCAACTGATCGTGCCCCCGGTCGGTGAGGCTCCTTCCGCGGGCTGGTCCGCCGCCCGAACGGTGATCGCCGTGACGTGGGTTCTTGTGCTGATGGCCCTGATCGTCACGGGCCTGGTGCTGCGGGCATCCATCGAACTGGCGGAACGGCGCGGACGCTTCGTGTCCGCCGTGACGCACGAGTTGCGCACACCGCTCACCACCTTCTGTCTCTATTCTCAGATGCTCGCCGACGGCATGATCAAGGATACGGAAGCGCAGAAAGGATACTTCAACACGCTGCGGAACGAGTCGCTCCGGTTGGCACGGATCGTGGAGAGCGTGCTGGATTACGCGAGACTCTCGGGCAAAAGAACAGTTCGAGCGCCCGTCACGACCACGGTTCCGGAACTGCTCGAGACGCAGGTTCGGTCCTTGAGGGCACGCTGCGACCTTTCTGGAATGACGCTCGTGGTGGAGGGTGATGCCGATGACCCGCGGCCGCTGACCACCGATACCGCGATGGTGGAGCGGATCATTTCCAACCTCGTGGACAACGCCTGCAAGTACGGGGCCGAAGCCGAGGACCGGCGTGTTCATCTCCGAATTGAATCGGCAGAACACGACATCACCATCACGGTGCAAGACCACGGGGCGGGGATCGACGCCGGCGATGCCGCGCGGCTCTTTCGGCCCTTTGTGCGTGGAGAGCGGCACGGCCACGGGGCGATCCCGGGTCTGGGCCTCGGGCTGGCGCTGGCCAGGGGACTGGCACGTGAACTGGGAGGGACTCTGGAGTACCTGCCGGGCGGCGAAGGTGCGGCGTTCCGCCTCACGATTCCCCGTGATGCGGCGTGAGACCGGTTCAGGATTCGCGGGCGAGTTTGGGCGCAGCCGCCCAGTTGAGTTTGGCCAAGAGGCGTGCCCAGTAGTCCGTGGCGGGGTTGCGCACGAACCGGAGCATGGGGCTGTCCTTGCGGATCCGTACGCGATCGCCCGCCGAGACCGGCACGTGGGTCTGACCGTCGAGCACGAGCGATGTGCCGGGTCCGCTCTCATCGGTGTTGACCTTGTCAAGCCGGAGTTCGATGTTGCTGCCGCCACCGATGACCACGGGGCGAAAGGCCAGGGACTGGGCGGCGAGGGGCGTGATGACGAACGCATCGACCTCCGGGGCGCAGATCGGCCCACCCGCGGAGAGGTTGTACGCGGTGGATCCGAGGGGTGTGGAGACGATGATGCCGTCCCCATGAATCGTCGGCCCGGCGCATTGGTCGATGGCGAGAGAAATCGTAATCAGGCGATACGGCGGCCCCGCGGTGACCAGGGCTTCGTTGATCGCCATGCCCGTGAAGGAGGGCCTGTCCCCGTGAGCGGTGAAGAGTTCGACACGGATCGAACCGAACTCTCGGATCGGCAGTTGGGCATCCCCGAAGATGCTCGATGCCTGCGCGATCAGACTCTCGGTGTCGAACTCCGCGAGGAATCCCAGGCGGCCGAGGTTGACTCCCAGCATCGGCACACCAAGCGAGCTCATGCGGCGAGCCTGTCCGAGGAGTGTTCCGTCACCTCCGAAGACGACAAGGAGATCGGCGCGGGCGGCCGCCCGGGGCGGCGGGGCGTTGGAGGCCGGGATTTCATCGAGAATGGTCCCGAACTTCGACGCGACAGCACGAACTTCCGCCGCGGCCTTGGCGGCCTCGGGCTTGTCGGGGTTGATGATCAGGAGGGCAGAGCGGCCCATGTGGCGCAACTGTGATTGGGAGAGTAGAGCGGTCTTGACCGTACGGGCGATTCGTCGCCGAAACACACGATGTCGATCGGCCCGTGTTCCGTCACTTCAGGAGGACTTGTTTTTCTGCGTGCGACATGCAGACAGCACGTAGGGCGGAGGCGATGCCGCTCTCGTCGAGGCCGACTTCGGCGAGTTGCTTCGAGCGGGAATCCTGGTAGATCCAACGGTCGGGCAGGCCCAGCCGGGTGATGAGAGAGGTATCTAGGCCCATTTCCTGAGCGGCTTCGAGCACCGCTGCACCAAATCCGCCGATCAGTCCGTGGTCCTCGATGGTGATGATCGGAACCCGGCTCGACAGGAGATGGCGGATCAGGGGAAGGTCAAGTGGTTTGGCGAAACGGGCGTCGTAGACGGCGATACGCATGTGCGTGCGCAACGACTCGGCGGCACTCAGCGCGGTGAAGGCGGGTGTGCCGAAGGCCAGGACCGCGGCGTCGGGTGTTTCATCGTCGAGGGGAGGAGAGAGAAGCCT
Organism: Phycisphaerales bacterium UBA2402; assembly: GCA_002343715.1. Taxonomy (GTDB): domain Bacteria; phylum Planctomycetota; class Phycisphaerae; order Phycisphaerales; family UBA1924; genus UBA2402. Next base: position 17,267 of record DDSA01000179.1, read on the forward strand.
CGCCTTGCCGAGCACGAAAGGCGGGCAGTCCTTGAAACGCTCGATCACGTTGTCACGCGGGTAACGCACGCTGGACAGACCGGACTCGTACGTACGCATGAACTCGAGCGCCGCGATGAGACTCGGTTCGTCGATCGCCGCGGTGATCGCGGCTCCCGGGAGCACGCGCAGAAGAGAGACATCGCAGAAGCCGTGATGGACAGCTCCATCGCCCCCGACCAACCCGGCTCGGTCGAGGCAGAGACGAACCGGAAGGCCCTGGAGCGATGCTTCCTGAAACGCCTGATCGAAGGCCCTCTGGAGGAACGTGGAATAGACCGCGAAGAAGGGCTTGTACCCGGTCTTGGCAAGGCCGGCCATCATGTCGAGGGCATGGCTTTCGCAGATGCCCACGTCCCACGCGCGATCCGGAAAACGGGGAAGCACCTTGTTGAGGCCCGTGCCGTCGGGCATGGCGGCGGTGCACGCGACGACCTTCGGGTCTCGTTCCATGAGGTTCACGAGCGCCTCTCCGAATGCGGAAGTGAAACTCCTGCCCTCGCTCTTGACCTCGACTCGGCATCCCTCGTCCGTCAGACCGCCCTCGACCTTGAAGGGAGACGGAGAGTGGAATCGGCTGCTGTCGGCCTCGGAAAAACCGTACCCCTTTCCTTTGATCGTCTTGACGTGGAGCACCATCGGGCGTTCGATATCGCGGGCTTCCCGCAGCACGCTGATGAGGCCCGGGAGATCATGCCCATCGAAGGGGCCGACCGTGAGAAGGCCGAAGTGCTCGAACCAGTTTCCGTCTCCGACCGCGGCCTTGGTGGCCTCGGTGGCCCGGTGGAGTGCATCCTTGATATGGGCGCCACCGGGGAGTTGGGCCAGCGCTTCCTTCGCGGACTTCTTGATATCCGCGTACACGTGCGAGAGGCGCACCTTATCAAAATAATGGGCGAGTGCACCCTGGGGTTTGCTGATCGACATGCCGTTGTCGTTGAGCACCACAAGGAACTGGCGTTTCAGCGTGCCCGCGTTGTTCAAGCCCTCCATCGCCACGCCGTTGACGATCGAGGCATCGCCGATGAGCGTCACGATCCGCCTCCCCGCCGGGTTTGTCCTGGGATCGAAGGCCTCCTTGGTGAGAACATCGCCTCGGGCCATTCCCACCGCGGTCGAAATGCCCGTTCCGGCATGACCGACGCTGAAGAGGTCATATTCGCTCTCACGCGGCTCGGGAAACCCGGCCATGCCCGCCCGAGTACGAAGGCCGGGCAACAGCGCAAGCCGTCCGGTCAGAAGTTTGTGGGGATAGCACTGGTGCCCCACATCGAAGAGAAGCCGATCGAACGAAAAATCAAAGACGTAATGGAGGGCGATCGACAGTTCAACAACACCCAGATTTGGCGCCAGGTGCCCGCCGGAGAGCGCCACCTGTCCGCAGATTGCATCGCGGATTTCCTGCGCCAGGATTGGCAACTGCTCCGGGGAGAGGCGGCGCAGATCGTGAGGAGTGCGGATGGTCGGGAGCAAAGTCATGCCGGGTCGAGTCCTTCGGAGTTGTATCCTGAGTTTTCAGAATCCTCTGAAATGTCTTCAATATTACGCAGTGAACAGGTCCGGCGGTGCCGAAGTTCGTAGAACGATCGGGGCGGTAATTGTAGTATCGGACGTGGTGATGACCACACGAGAAAGGTGAATCCTGACTATCGACTGAAGATCGGATTGAGACAAATCGTCGCGTCCGTGCTGTACGAGCGCGGGAGTCAGTTCGTTCGTTCGGACATCTGCACACACAGCGCTCTGAGGGATGCGGCCTGAGGTCCCAGGTGTTCGATCGCTTCGAGCGCCTCGTTGCTCAGTCGGGCGACCTCGGCTCTTGACGCATCGATTCCCAGCACTCCAGGGAACGTGAGTTTGCCCGCTCCGGAGTCCTTGCCCGTGCGTTTCCCCGTGTGCTCTGTGGTCTGCGTTACGTCGAGGAGATCGTCAACAATCTGGAAAATCAGACCAACGAGATCACCGAAGCGTCCGATGGTCTCCAACCCGGCCGAATCGAGCCCACCTCGGCGGCTCATCGCCCCCATGCGGCACGCCGCGGCGATCAAGGCTCCGGTTTTATTGCTGTGGATCAGGCGCAGTTGCTGAGAAGGGGTGAGGCCTTCGGGCAGGCCGCCGAGTGTGTCGTAGACCTGTCCACTGACCATCCGACTCGCCGCCACGGCCAGTTCTCGGCACAGTGCGATACGCTGGGTATCGTCGAGGGTGCCGGAATGGGAAAGACACAGGAACGATTCGATAAGGAGTTGATCGCCAGCGAGGATGGCCATGGCTTCGCCGGCGTGTTTGTGCAGCGTGGGGCGACCCCGGCGAAGGTCGTCGTTGTCGAGCGCTGGTAGGTCATCATGAACCAGGCTGAAGGCGTGCACAAACTCCACAGCGCAGCCCGCTGGGAGAGCATCCGATCCGTCGCCTCCGCAGGCCTCGCAGGCGCGCCAAGCCAGGAGCGGACGCAGACGCTTACCCCCTCCGAGGGTCGCGTATCGGAGCGCACGGGCGAGTGGTTCGGAACGATCGAAACTCAGCCCTTCGAGGTGCTGCGTTAGGAACCGTTCGATCGCCGAGGAAGCCGCATCCGGCGCGGCGTTGGCCGCCGCGGAGAGGCTCACGCAGGTTTCTCCTGGCTTTTCAGAAGGTCGAAAATTGCATCGGGCGTTGTCGCGGCGTAGATCCGCTCGCGGAACTCATCCATCATCATCAGGCGACTGATGCGAGCCAAGGCTTGGATATGGTCGCTCGTGCGGTCGGGGGGGCTGGCGAGGAGCACGACGAGTTTGACCGGCTGGCCGTCGATCGCCTCGAAATCCATGGGAGTTGGCGGGCGGCCGATCGCCATAGCGAGGCTGGTCATGCCGGCGCATTTGCCGTGAGGGATCGCCAATCCGTGCCCGATGCCGGTCGTGCGGGTCTGCTCGCGGGTCCAAACTGCCTCTTTGAGGGGTTTGGAATCACCGACCTTGCCGGCGCGGGCCAGAACATCAACAAGTTCGTCAATCACGCCCTTCTTGCTTTGAGCGGTGAGTGGCGCGATGATGCAGGCGGGGGAAAGAATGTCCAGTAGATTCATCAACCAACTCGCAGATCTGCCCCGTCGGCCCCGGGGGAAAGGCAACCCGCTACGGATCCGACCCCAGTGGGGAGTAGCGGGAAGGGAGTGTACACACGAAGTACGGTGGGCGTTGCGGCGGGCGCATCGGAATGCACGAAACGCCGCGCCCTCATGACCGATCATGGCTGCTCGCTCGGTTTCGGATGGATCACGGCGGGATCGGCGAGCGGCCCGGCGAGTTCGTACACCGATCCAGCAACGGCCCGAACAACGAGCGTGAACCTTCGGGGATCGAGGGTATCGATCGTGTCGGTCGGCCTGTGGTAGTGGGGGTTGCGGAAGTTGGCGGTGTCGGTGATCATCACCCCAGGAAGCCCGGCCATGAGAAACGGGCGGTGATCGGAACGAGTCATGTCGGGCACGGGCACTGGCAAGAAGTCGACCAGTGTGATTTTGAGATCGGGGGCAGCCGACTTCATGGCTTTGGCGAGCGGTCCGCTGAAGGACTGGTGCCTGGCGATGCCGACGATGCAGATGGAGTCTCCGATGGTGGGAGGATCGAAGACTCCTTCGAGCTTTGGGATCGGGCTTTTCTGACTGTCTGGTTCGTCGCTGAAGTAGCCGAGCATCTCCAGGCTGATCATGCCGATGATCCGTTCGCGCGGCTGGTTGTCCGGGCCCGGCAGCTTTGATTGCTTGACCCAGTCTGTGACATAGTGGTTGGAGCCGATGAGGCCGGCTTCCTCGAGCGTGAAGAGCACGAGTCGGATGGTGCGGCGAGTCGGCCGATTCTTCAGCACGCGGGCGAGCTCCATCACCGCGGCGACGCCTGTGCCGTCATCATCAGCGCCGGGGCAGTGAGGAACGGCGTCGTAGTGGGCGCTGACCAGGATCACTTCGTGCGGGGAATCCCGGCCGGGCAAGTCCACAATGATGTTGGTGAACGTCGCGTCGGCGGGGTCGGGGGGTGGGGTGTTCGTGTCGGTCGTTCCGGGTGCGTTGAGGCGACGCAGCGGGAAGGTCCACACGAAATCCTGAAGTCGCGGCGCGTGGCCGAGCGAACGGAGTTCATCGGTGAGCAGCGTCAGTGCGCGGTTGAGGCCGATGCGATGCTCATCATCGGGCAGGGGAGACCGCTTGATGGGAAGCGAGCGGATCGTCTGGAAAAGGCGGGCCTCCTCGACCGCCTCGTGCGGCGGGAGGAGGAGCGACGCAGCCAGAAGCAGCAGATTCATGGAGGACGGTATGTACGGGGAAGGACGGTGTCGCCGGGTTGGGAGGCGTCGCTTACGGCTTGGGCTCAGCTGGAACAGACCGTTCCATGGCGATCATGGCCGCGCCGAGAATGCCCGCCGCATCCTTGAGTTTGCTGGGCACGACCTGCACCGACTTGCACACCTCGGGAAAGGCAAGTTGGCGCACGTTGCGTTCGATGCGATCAACAAAGGGCTTGTCCACGGCCTCGATCAGCCCACCCCCAAGGACGACTCGCGGGAGACTGAGGACGGTCACGAAGTTGGCGATCATGACGGCGAGGTCCTCGGCGGCACGGTCGAGCACTTCGATGACCAGATCGTCCTCCGTTTCGCCGCCCCTGTAATAACGGGCGAGCATCTTGGACTTGACTTTGCCGAAGTCGAGTTCCTCGCCGCCGCTTTTCTCGCGGAGTTCCTCGGTGAGAAGGGTCTTGTTGTTGGCCCTGATGAGCCGGACAAGTCGGTCCACCACGGCGGTGCGTGAGCAGTTGTGCTCCAGCGATCGGCTGCCGCGCGGGTGGTGGGCGTGGAGGATCGTGTGGCCGATCTCTCCGGCGGTCAGGAAATGACCGTAATACAACTTCCCGTTCAGGATGAGGCCGCCGCCGATGCCGGTCCCGACCCAGACTCCCAGCAGATTGTCGCAGTTTCTGCCGGCGCCGAGTTTGTTCTCGCCGTAGACGGCGACATTGACATCGTTGTCGAGAAAGACCGGCGTCTTCAGACGCTTGGAAAGAACATCAGCCAGCGGCAGATCGTTCCATCGAAGATTGACCGCCACCAGCACGACGCCCTTCCTCGGGTCCACGGCGCCGGGCGCGCCGATACCGATGCCGCCGATGTCGTTGAGCGGGATCTTCGCCTGTGCGCAGGCCTCGTCCACGGCCTCGACCATCCGATCGATGATGGCCGTGGTACCTTCATCGGCCCTGGTCTTGCGCTTGGCGTGGGCGAGGAGCCTGAAGTCGGGGGAAACCAGGCCAACCTGCATGTTGGTCCCGCCGAGGTCGATGCCGATGAAAGGCTTGAGAGGGGGTGGCATGATAAACGTTCCCGCCGCGGGGGAGAGAAGCGATTACATCAGGCCGCCCTTGAACTGCATCTTGCGGTTCTTCTCCCTCATGCGGCGGAGGGCCGGGGTCTCCTTGAGGATTTCTTCTGCGGAGCGGCCCACTTCGCCCCTCTTTCCCTTGCCTCCCTTGCCAGGTCCGGTGCCTCCGGCGCCGCCGATCGAGAGTTCGGGGAGAGGCTTGAGGGCCTTGATCGAGAGAGAAATCCTTCGGTTGTCGGGGTCGATCTTGAGCACCTTGACGCGTACCACTTCATCGACTTTCACCACATCTTCGACCTTGACCACTCTTTTGTGGTCGAGTTCGGAGATGTGCACAAGGCCCTCCACGCCCGGGCCGATCTCGACGAAGGCGCCGAACTCGGTGATCTTGGTCACCTTGCCGTTCAGTTCCGCGCTCTCGGCGATTTTCTCAGTGGCGGAGGCGAACGGATCACCCTGCACCTGCTTGAAACCGAGCGAGATGCGGTCGTTCTCCCAGTCGATTTTCAGAATGCGTACGCTGACGCGCTGACCCTCTTTCACGTACTTCTCGACCGCCTTCTCGCCGAAGTTGATCCGGTCGTAGGTCAGGTCGGAGATATGAATCAAGCCGTCGACCCCGCCGAGATCGACAAACGCACCAAAGGGCATGACTTTGCGAACCACACCCTCGATGGTCTGATCGATCGCCAACGTGTCCTTGAGTTTCTTCGCTGACTCGCGTCGCTCCTCATCGAGGACGTCGCGCCTGCTCAGGATGATGTTTCCGCGGCCGATGCGTTCGACTCGCACCACCTTGCACTTGAGTTTCTCGCCGACATAGACCGACAAGTCGGGCACGCGCTCGATGGCCACCTGGCTGGCGGGCATGAACGCGGCGTGGTCGGCCAGTTCACACTCCAGCCCGCCTTTGCTGACAGCCTTCACCCGGGCTTCGACGACCTGACCCGGTTCCAGACCCTCCCACGCCGCCTTCTGGATCGCGCCGGGCCGGGAACAGAGAAACAGGCTCTCGGACGCCTCGAACTTATCGATCACTACCTCGAGCGAGTCACCGGTCTTGGGCAGTTCATCTTCCTTGAACTGGATTCGGGGGAGAACGCCCAACTCCTTGGGGCCGAACTCGAGGAAGATATCCGTCGGGCCGACGGAGACGATGGTCCCGGTGCGATGCTCGCGTCCCGCGGTGACCACGCGTGGCCCCCGGGTGCCCGCTGGCCGAACTGATGCCGCTACCTGAGGGCGAGGGTCGTGTTTGGGAGCAGCGGCTTTTCGAGCATCTTCAGCGTCGGCATCCCTATCGATCTGGGCCATCGCCGCATCAATCTCCGCCTGGAGTTCGGGCGAGAAGCCGGTGGCGGAGGGGGGAAGATTGGGCGTGACGCTCTCGGGAGTTGAAGTCATATGGGCTGCCGGTGGAAGTGAGGTTGGCCGGAACGGGAAGGGGTAGAACGAGCATGATCGCCGGCGGGCCTCAACCTCACATTCGCCGGGTGGCAAGTGTAGAGCGCTCGCGCTGCCCGCACCATGACCATCTGTCGGAGCAATGAGGCACGGTCATGGTCAACAGCCATTCGGTTCCGTGGCTCAGGCTTGTTTGGGAATCTTGTCGGAAACTGAGTCCGGAAAGCGGATGGATCATCGCGTGCGGGGGTGCCTGATCGACAGCGGCTTGTTTTCGAGGTGAGATCCCACGTGCATGCGGGCACGCACGCAGGTAAGGTGCATGATGAGGCGGGAACTTGATCCGGCGTCTGCGGGTCAACAGTCTGCTGAAATCTGCGCCTGAACAGAGTGTTCCAACTCTGGGATTCTGGGACGCTGTCGGACTCGCTTACTGTCTCGGAACGCTTCCGATCCGGGATCGATGTTCCGGCTCAGAACGAATTTAGGGTAACCTCCCGATGCTCCAGGATGCGCAACCTTTACACCCGATGAACGATGGGGTTCGGCATTCCCGGTCGATTCGTCTGTGACGATCCTTCCCGCGATGACCCCGGAAATGCAGAACTGACTCTGTGGGGCCGCGTATCGGAAGTCGATGGAGGTGGCGCGGGGCGAGTCTGTCGGGCGTTCGCCCGGCCCCGCGCGTCAGGGATGTCGGATCGTGGGCGTGCACCGGACAGGCTGGGCGCGCCGCGTAGTCCCACGGAACGGGAGTGGATCAGATGGGCGTCATGCCTCGTGAGCCGGAAGCGTTTGCGGAATCCGTCGCCAACCTGCTGCGTCGGTTGCAGCCCGAGTACGCGGTGGACCTCGTCGGGCCGCGTGAACTGCTGGTGAACGGCCGTCGGCTTGATCTGGAGAATCTGTACCGGATGGTGAGCCACGAACCGGCCCGGGGCACGGAGATCGTCGAGCACTATCTTGAGCAACTGTTTACCGGAGACGCGGTTCAGTTGATGACGATGTCGCTCGACTTTGCCCGAGCGCGGATCATGCCCCGCATCCAGCCCGAGAGCATCTTCGAGCACCTCTCCCGGGAGCAGGTGGCACACGTGCCGTTCGTCAACGACACCGTTATCGTGTTCGTCACCGACCTCCCCCACATGACGGTGAGCATCACCACCGAGCAGCAACTGAGGTGGAACCTCTCGGTCGAAGAGATGGAAGAGATCGCCCGGAACAATCTCAACGAGTACGCCCCCGACCTGGAGGTGCAACTCGTCGAGAGCAAGGAGGGCGGGAAGGCCGCGATTATCAGCCAGCACGACGGCTATGACGCGGCCAGGCTGCTGCTGGGAGGCTTGTTTGAAAGGCTGGCCCCCCAACTCGGCGGCGATTTCCTCGTCGCCACACCCGCGAGGGACATGTTTGTCGCGCTCTCACCCCGACCCGCTCCGTTCATCGAGCGACTCCGGGAGCGTGTCATGCATGATTTCCGCAGGTTGCCCTATCCCATTTCTCCGGATTTCTTCCTTGTTACTCGCGACGGTGTCGCCGGGATGAAGGAATACCCGCAGGAACGGCGTGAGGCGGCGTAGTGAACGCTCCCGTGTCTCCGGGCTGCTCATGACTGGGTCGCGCACGCACCGTACAGCCCGTTCTTTCGGATGTAGGCAAGCACCGAGGAACTGACAAGATTCCTCAGCGTTTCCTGATCCGTCCGAGGATCTGCAACCGCCTGACGAACCCATGTCGATGACACCGCCGAGACTTCACACGGCACGAGGCGATTTTCCCACGCCTTCAACTCCGCGCTCGTCCAGGCACCGGTCGCGGCCAGGGCCGCTCGAACGCGCTCTCGCTGGTGCATATGTCCACGGTACACGACCACCGGCTCCGCGAGTTTCAGCAGTTCGCGGTATCTGTGCCACCTGTGAAACTGCTCGGCCTGGTCCATGCCGATGAGCAGCCGAAGTGCGAGGCCGGGATGCACCCGACGGAGACGTTCCACCGTTTCGATCGTGTAACTCGGATGCCCGTACGAGTCCGCGCGGTCGATCTCGTCAAGCCACACGGCCGAGTTCGTTATGTTCGCGGCGGCCAACCCGATCATCGCCGCGCGATCCGAGGAAGATGCCACCGGCCCGAGTGTCTTCAACGGGCTTTGGGCGGTGGGGACGAAGAGAATCCAGCCGTCTGGTCCGAAGACCGCGTCCCTCGCCGCCTTGGCTATTTTCGTGTGCCAGGCGTGCGGGGGGTCGAACGAACCGCCGAAGAGTACGACCCCGACCGCGTCGTGCGGCACCTTTGGAGGTTTTATTTCATCCTGACCGTGTGTCGCCGTCACGGATGATGCTACGCGCCGAGAATGATCGAATACACAAGTTAAGATCAGAAGGCATCCATCGATTCAGGGTCTTTCCGACGCCGTTCAAGGAGTGCTTCTTGCATCGGCATCTTGTTGTGGAGACACCCTGGAGGTTTGTGCGGCTCGCTTTCCCGCGGCATGGGCATTCCCTAGAATCCATGCTTGGCAGACTCACCGACACCAACACCCCAGACCTCCACGCCGCCCTCATCGACCGCGCCGGCACAGCAGTCTCCTGCGAATCTTCCTGTGGCGGGTATGCGACGCCCGACGGTGAGGCCACCCTTGCTCCGGCCACGGAAAGTCCGCGGCGGCATCAAGATTCCCACTGGGGAGATCGCACCCGAGACCGCCTGGCCCGCGCAGCGATGGCTGCGTCTGGTGGAGCAGGCGGCGGAGGGACAGCGCCGCGTCGAGGGCCTTGACGAGTACGCCCGAGGCGGCCAGACCAAACGCATCGTGTACCTGCCCGGAAAAGTCGAGGCCGCGGTGCAGGGGCGAGCGGATCGGCCTTACGCCGTGACCATCG
>DDSA01000151.1 GCA_002343715.1 Phycisphaerales bacterium UBA2402
AGCGCAGGCCCTGGGCATCGGTGTCCGCACGCTGGGCCTCAAACTCAAGAAGTGGAAGGTCGAAGGATTGGTTGCCGAAACCCTGTGAGGCGCGGATTCTGCGCACCGCGGCGCGAGATCCGCGCCGTACCACCCCATGACCCGCGGCCCGAGATTTGCGGGGCCTCTCGTGCTCGAATGCTTTTTACCGATCTCGCCAACTCCGGCTCGTCCCCCGCCCTGGAGCAACTGCTCCGGTTCGCGGGGGCGCGCCAGCGCCTCCTGGCGCACAACGTGGCCAATATGGACACGCCCGACTTCCGCCCGATGGACGTCTCGCCGAGCACATTCCAGAGCTCGCTCCGCAGAGCCATCACCGAGCGCCGAGGCGCCACCGGCGGGGAGCGGGGCACCCTGGCGCCGCTCGATTCCGAGGAAATCGGCACCGATTCACGCGACTCCATGGTTCTTGTCCCCAAAACGCCCTCTCCCGGCGTGCTCTACCACGACCGGAACAACCGTGATCTGGAACGGCAGATGCAGGCCCTCTCGGAGAACGGACTGACGTACCGCGTGGCAGCGGATTTGCTGCGACGCAACCACGAACTGCTGCGCACGGCCATCAGCCAGCGCGTTTGAATGACAAAGCACCCGACCGGGGCACCACGCGATGTACGGACTCCTCGACATCTCCACAAGCGGCATGATCGCCCAGCGGGCGCGCCTCACCGCCGTGTCGGCGAACCTGGCCAACCGGCACAGCACCGGCCCCGACGGCACGCCCTACCGCGCCCGCCACGTCATGCTCGCGCCCGGAGACCCCACCGCCTCGAGCGAAGAGGGTCGGGGCTGGGGTGTTCATGTCGCCGATGTCGAAATCGATCAGCGTCCTTTCAACATGCGCTGGGATCCCACCCACCCGCTGGCGCTGAAAGAAGGCCCGCAGCGCGGCTATGTGCGTGAATCCAACATCAACCCGCTCGTCGAGCAGGTCAACGCCGTCCAGGCTTCGCGGGCGTATGAGGCCAACGCAGCCGCCGCGGAAGCCGGGAAACAGATGATCGCCCAGGCTCTCCGACTTCTGTCCTGACCCACCTCACCCGCGGCGGGGACCGCCGCATCACCCATGCAACGCGGAGCGAACCGGAGCACCACATGACGGATCCACTGGGATTGATCGGGGCACAGAACGGCGTGGGCGGAGCGCCCGCCTCTGGAGGTTCCCGGCCACCGATATCGGGGCCGAGTTTCGCGCAGACGCTGCGGAGCAGCATCGAAGAAGTCAACCGCGCGCAGCAGGACGCGACCCGCGCGGTCGAGGATCTCGCCACCGGAGATCGCAGCGACATCGAGGGCGTCGTGCTGGCGACCCAGAAAGCCGACAACGCCTTCCGGATGCTGCAGGCCTTGCGGAACCGCGTCGTCGAGGCTTACGACGAGTTGAAGCAGATGCGCGTCTGACACGGCATCGCCCCTTCGGGCGGTGTGCCGGCGGGACGACCTCACGCCGTGCGGATCATGCGCGGGGTATCCGCGCCGGTCGTCCGCCGGGTGCCGCTGATTTCAAGCGGCGCTGCACGCGCACCCGAATGAAGGCGCACGGGCGGCCCGCGAACCTCCTCGCGACGCTCCCCCAGGCATGGAGGCCGCATCGATGGAACTGCTCCGGCGCGCGTGGACGCCAGTCGGCAAACAACTCGGGGCGCTCACGCCGAGCCACAAACTCCTGATCGGGTGCGTGGCCGTGGTGCTGGTGATGACGCTCGCGCTGGTGGCCCAGTACACCGGGAAACCCGCGATGGTCGAACTGCTGCCCGGGGCACCCCCATCGGAGCAGGACCTCGCCGCGGCTTCGCTCCAGGAACTGGGCATCCCCCACGAGAACAAGGGGGGCAGGATTTTCGTCACGCCGGGCGACAAGAGCCGCGCCATCGCGCGACTGGCCGAGTCCGGACGCCTTCCGAGCGACAAGGCGATCCTGTTCGAGAACATCCTCAACAAGCCCAGTTGGATCAACAGCCGCCAGCAGAACGAGCAACTCTACAACAACGCGCTGCAGAACGAACTCTCGCTGCGCATCCGCGACTTCCGCGGCGTGAAAACCGCCAGCGTCTACCTTGATATCCCCGAGCCGCACGGGTTCGGTCCCTCGCTCAAGAAGCCCAGCGCCTCGGCGACCGTCTCGACCGACAACGGCCAGCCCCTGCCGCAGGCCACGGTCGATGCGATCGCCAACTTCATCGCCGGGAGCAAGGCCGGGCTGACCATCGACCGCGTCCGAATCATCGACGCCACCAGCGGCCGCCAGCGCAAGGCCTCGAGCGAGGACGAGGCCCTGCCCACCACCTACCTCGAGCACGCCGCGCGCGTCGAGGCACAGACACGCGACAAAGTCCAGGAACTGCTCGCCTACATCCCCGGGGTCGTCGTGGCCGTCACCGCGCAGGTCGACGTGACCCGCTCCCGTGCGGAGGTGCGGACCAACATGCCCGAGAAACAGGGGACGATCTCGCTGCGCAGAAAGGAAACCGAGACCGCGACGAACTCCGCCACCGGCGGCGCGAGCGCCGAACCGGGCTTCGCCGCGAATCAGGCCGCCGACATCAACCGCGGCGGCGGCAGCGGCACGCGCACCGAGAATACCTCGGCGACCACCGAGTACGAGAACCACGTCGGCACCCGCAACGAAACGATCCTGGACCCCCGCGGCCATCCGACGATGGTGGCCGTCTCGATCAACGTTCCCCGCGGCTTTGTCGCGGGGCTTCTCAAGCCCGCCGCCGGCGCGGACGCCAAGGCCGCCGCGCCCGCCGACGCCGAGATTGATGCCCGCTTCGCCGGGATCCGCAAGGACATCGTCGACAGCCTGACTCCGCATGTCCGCGCCATGACCGCATCCGCCAACGCGGGCGCGACGCCCGAGGAGGTCAAGCGTCTGGTGCATGAGTCGATCGGCGTGACCATGATCCCGGTCGATGTTCCCGCGTCCGGCGGAGTACAGACCGCGGGCCTGCTGGGCGGGCTGGCCTCCGGGGGCGCTGGGCTTTCGGGAGTGCTGGGCGGGGGCCTCTTCGACAAGGCGCTCCTGGGCGTGCTGGGCGTCATCGCGCTGGGCATGATGGCGATGATGGTCAAGCGCGCCGGCAAACGCGAGGTCATGCCCACGGCGGAGGAACTCGTCGGTCTTCCGCCCACGCTCGACGCCGATGCCGATGTCGTCGGCGAGGCCGGCGAAGGCGACACCGCCATGACCGGCATCGAGATCGGCGAGGGAGAAGCCCAGGCGCAGAAGGTGCTGCACCAGGTCAACGAACTGGTGGCGCAGAAGCCCGATGCCGCCGCGAAACTCGTCGGGCGCTGGATCAACGTCGAGGAGTAGTCCCACCGGAGAAGCCCCATGCCCCGCCGACCCAACGAGCAACTCCCCGAGAAGGCCGAGGACCTCGAAGGCCTGACAAAGGCCGCGATCCTGCTCCTGGCCGTCGGGCCGGACCGCGCGGCCGCGATCCTCAAGCACCTTTCCCCCAAGGCCGTGGAAGAGGTCACGCGCGAACTGGCCGGGGTGGGGCGCGTGCCGCCCGCGCTGCAGGCCGAGGTGGTCGAGGAGTTCTACGGCGTCACGATCGTCAGCGAGTACAGCAACGAGGGCGGGCTGGACTACGCCAAGATGATCTTGAAGAACTCGCTGGAACCGAAAGAGGCGGATCGGATGCTCGGGCAGATCCAGACCCAGGTCCAGAAGACCCCCTTCGCCTTTCTGCAACGGGCCGAGAGCGAGAACCTGCTGACGTTCATCCAGGACGAGCACCCACAGACCATCGCGCTGATTGTCTGTCACCTGCCGCACCACAAGGCCAGCGAGATCCTGGGCGGGCTGCCCATGCAGAAGCAGGTGGAGGTCATCAAGCGCGTCGCCAATATGGAGCAGACCAACCCCGAGGTCATCCGCGAGGTGGAGAAAGGCCTGGAAAGCCGCCTCTCGAGCATGCTCGTGCAGTCCATGGAAAAGGCCGGGGGCGTCGAGACCGTGGCGGAGATCCTGAATCTCGCCGACCGATCCACCGAGAAGGCGATCATGGAGGGCCTCGAGTCCGAGGATCCGGACCTGGTCGAGCAGATCCGCCGCCTCATGTTCGTCTTCGAGGACATCCTGAAGGTCAACGACAAGGGCATCCAGGCCGTGCTCAAGGAAGTCGAGAACAGCGAACTGGCCCTGGCCCTCAAGACCGCGTCCGACGGTCTGAAGGACAAGATCTTCAAGAACATGTCCGAGCGTGCCGCCTCGCTCATCCGCGAGGACATGGAATACATGGGCCCCGTACGCGTCAGCGACGTCGAGGCCGCGCAGCAGCGCATCGTCGACATCGTCCGCCGGCTCGAGGACGCGGGCGAGGTCGTGGTCGAAGGGCGCGGCGGCGATGCCGAGGTCCTCGTCTGAGATTCACCCCGCACCATGGCCCTCATCCGTCAATCACTCGCCGACCGTGTTACGCAGGAGGCCATCGCGCTCGACCTGGACGACCTCTCGGCCCGGGGCGAGGCCATCCGCGCCAAGGCCCGCGCCGAAGCGGAGGCGATCCTGCGACGGGCGCGGTCCGAACGCGAGGAACTCCTCCGGAACGCCTCTGAACAGGGACGGGCCGAGGGGTTCAAGGCCGGCCACGCCGAGGGACTCGCGGCGGGGCGCGAGGAAGGCCGGGCCGCCGCGCACGCGGAACACAGCGCGGAACTCGCACGCATCGAATCCGCCTGGTGCGCAGCCTTCGATGCCTTCGCGGCCTCACGCGAAGCCCTCGTGCAGCACGGGCGGAGCGAGGCCGTCGAGTTGGCGCTGCTCCTGGCCGGGCGGATCGTCAAGCGCGCCATCGACACCGACCCCGGCATCGCGGCCGCGCAGATGGAGGCGGTGCTGGCCCTGGTGTCGCGCCGCTCTCGCTTGAGGCTGCGCATCCACCCCGATGATGAGCCTTCGGTGAGGGCCGCCTTGCCGGGAGCGTTGGCGCGGGCCACGCTGGTCGAGCTCTGCGACCTGTCGCTGGACCCCACGCTGGAGCGGGGCTCGTGCATCGCCGCCACGGAACTCGGCGGCGAGTTCGATGCCTCCATCGGCACCCAACTCGACCGCATCGCCGCATCGCTCTTCCCGGAACAGCAGCAGGAGGTTCCATGATGCTCCTGCAATCCGCCTTCGACGCCGCTCGCTCGGCGTTGCCGGTCCGCATCACCGGACGCGTCGCGTCGCTCCGCGGCCTCACACTACTGGTTGACGACCTGCCCCTGCCCGCCGGAGCGCTCGTCCGGGTCGGAAGCAGCCGGATGCCGCTCGCGGGTGAAGTCGTCGGGTTCACACCCCAGCACGCCGCGGTGATGGTGCTGGGCCAGACCGCGGGCATCCGCCCGGGCGATCCCGTGACCGGCGTGAGCATCGCCGCGACAGCCCGTGTCGGGACCTCGCTGCTGGGGCGCGTGGTGGACGGTCTGGGACGCCCGCTCGATGGGAAGGGTCCGCTCCGCGAGTCGATCGCACGGCCGCTCTCGCCGGAGCCTGTGCCGGCGCTGCGCCGAACGCGCATCACGCAGCAACTCCTGACCGGGGTGCGGGCCCTGGATCTCATGAACCCGGTGGGGCGGGGCCAGCGGCTGGGCCTCTTCGCGGGGCCGGGGGTGGGCAAATCCACACTCCTGGGAACCATCGCGCGGCGTGCATCGAGCGATGTCAATGTCATCGCCCTGATCGGTGAACGCGGACGAGAAGTCGCCGATTTCATGCACGATGTTCTCGGCGAGGAGGGGCTTCGCCGCAGCGTCGTGATCGTTGCCACGGGCGACGAATCTCCGTTGCTGCGAGTGCGGGCCGCGAAACTCGCATGCACCGTTGCCGAGTTTTTCCGAGATCGAGGCCGCCATGTCCTTTTGATGATGGACTCGGTCACGCGCTTTGCACACGCGCAGCGCCTCATCGGCCTCTCGGTCGGCGAGCCCCCCGCCACCAAGGGGTATCCGCCCAGCGTCTTCGCCAACCTGGCCCTGCTCCTGGAGCGGGCCGGCGCGGTGCGGGGCGAGAACGGCGAGGGGTCGATCACCGGTCTCTACACCGTTCTCGTCGAGGGTGACGACATGACCGAGCCGGTCGCCGATGCCTCGCGCGGCATCCTCGACGGGCACATCGTTCTTTCGCGCAAACTCGCCCACAAGGCCCACTTCCCGGCCATCGACGTGCTGGATTCGGTCAGCCGAGTCGCCGGTGATGTCACACCCGCCGATCTCGGCGCGGCCCGTCGGCAGATCACTCGCCTGATCGCGACCCACCGCGACGTGGAGGAACTGGTGCAGATCGGCGCGTACGCGAAAGGAAGCAACCCCGAATCCGACACGGCGCTGGAATTCATCCGCCCGATCAACGACCTGCTGAAGCAGGGACGGGACGAAGCCCAGCCCCACGAGCAGAGCCTGCGTCAGTTCCTCAAACTCGCCTCCGAGTCCGCCGCTGCGATGAACGCGGGGACCAGGCAGCGTTCCCGAGCCGGTTGACCCCGCATGGCCCGCTTTGTCTTCCAACTCCGGTCGGTGCTGCGTCAGCGAGAGGCCGTCGAGCGTCGTTGCATGGCGGAGGTGGCTCGACAGGAGTCCGAGCGTGCCGCGCTCGAGGAGTCCATACGCACCATCCAGTCCGACATAGGTGCCGCCCGTGACGACTGGCGCAGCAGCCTGGGCGGCGGCGGTCCCGCCGACCTGCGCTCGGCGCGTCTCAGCGCCGTGGGGTCGCTGCACCTGATCGCCAGGGCGCAGCACCAGGTGCTGAAACTGGCCGGGGCGCACCGCCGACTCGACAAAGCCCGTGGTGAGCTCGCCGAGGCCGCCGCGCGCCGGCGCGCTGTCGAACTGCTCCGAGACCGGCAGTACGAAGCATGGAAAAAGGCGCAAGACAAACTCGACGAGGCCGCGATCGATGAAATCGCCGTCTCCGCCGCCGCCCGCCCGGAGGACCACCCATGAAAGCACTGTGGAACGCAACCGTCGCCGTCGCCTTCGCCAATCTTCTGGCGCTCTCCGGGTTTGTCATCTATCTCATCGCCACGGATCGCCTCGACCTCGACCGTGCACGTCAGGTGCGGTTGCTGCTCACCGTCACGATCACCGAGCAGAAAGCCGCCGAGGCCGAAGCCGCCTCGAAGGCGCAAGCCGATGTCAAAGCCGCCGAGGAGGCCGCCAAGGCCGCCCGCCCCCCGCTCACCGCGGCGGAGAAACTCGCCGCCCGCGTCGAAGCCACGGAACTCGACCGCGAACGCGCTTCGCGACTCCGCCGCGAAGTCGAGAGCCTTCAGCAGCGATTGGCCGCCGATGCGAGGAAACTCGCCGAGGAGCGCGCCGCGCTGGAGACCGACAAAGCGGCCTTCACGTCCGCCGTCCGCGAGGCCAACGCCCGAGCCGGGGATGAGCAGTTCCAGAAGTCGTTGGGCATCCTGTCCGGCCTAAAGCCCGCCGCGGCGAAGGCCATGCTCCTTCAGATCATCGAAGGAGGCGGGCTCGCGCCACCCCTGATCACAGCGTCCACGCGCGCCTCATCGAATCTCGCGACGGTCATCGCGTATCTTGACGCCATGGATGAGCGTCCGCGCGCGAAGATCATGGCCGAGTTCGCCAAGGACGATCCGGCCCTGGCAACGAGGTTGCTGGAAAGTCTCAGGACCAGCGGGCAGGTGGCACAAGGCCCCGCCCCGGTTCCTGGGACCGCCGCACGATGACAACACCGAACGCGATTCACCAACGCCCCCCACGCACGAACGCGGGGCCGACTCCAGCGCCGCATCAGGCTTTGATCCCGCAACAACCCGCCGCGTTCGCGGCGATCATGGCGCAGTTTCCGCCGATCCGTCGATCCGAATCTGCCGATCGGACGGGCCTCGATCCGCGTCACTCCGCCGGATCATCCCACACCCGGGCGCGTGCTCCAGCGGAGGAGCCCGGCCGACCGGCCTCGGCACAACAGTCGCCCCGGCAACGCAACCTCGCGACCCAAGCCGCCGAGAAGCAACTATCGACATTCTCGACCCGGCCGGCTGCACGGGCCGCGTCCGAGGAACTGACTTCCACGGAAGAACTCCCCGCCGCAGCGACCGGCCAATCCCAAGGAACCGTCCCGAATCAACGTTCGCGCGAGCACGCCAATCCCGCGCGTGAATCCCCGACTCCAGCACCCGCACCTCAATCGACGGAGGTCTCCCGCGAGCATCGCGGCGAATCGAGTGGTGTCGTAGCGGGGCAACCCGCGGACCCTTCGGGCGGTGGACGCGCTCAGAGCGCAACCCGGAACTCACCGAACTCATCCAGCACCCCCGCTTCAGAGACCTTCGCACGTGCCCCGGCGCATCGCGAGGGAACGCCGCACGGATCCTCTTCTCGCATCGCGCAGCGCGCCCCCGGTCCGGCTCCGCAGATCACCACCGGCGCATCGACGCCCAGTCCTCGCGCGATCCTGGCGCGACTCGGCACGATGAGCCAGGCCCGTATCACGCTCGCAGCCGAGCCGCTCAAGGAAGAAGCCGCCCTGACCGCACAGGCCGCGGGCGGGCTTGCCGCCGCGCTGCGAAAAGGCGGAGGTACGGTCACGCTCAACCTCCGACCCGAGCACCTGGGCGCCCTGACCATCAATGTCACTCTCACGGGGGATGCGCTCGCCGCCACGCTCACCGCCGACAGCGAATCGGCACGGGAGTTGCTGGAACATTCGTTGCCCCTGCTTCGGGAGTCCATCGAGGCGCGGGGGCTGCGCATCGAGCGCATGGAAGTCTCGCACCCGGCGGAGCCGGCGACGCGAGCGACCACGCGGTCGGATGAATCAGCACCGGCGCACGCGCCGGACGCGCAGGATCACAACGCCGCGACCGACGGTCGCGGTGATCAACACCGGGAGCGCGAGGAACCGCGCTCCGAACCGGGGCACGCAGGAAGCGACGGACGCACGGACGCGTCCGATGCCGCGGATAACGGTGATTCAATGGACGCCGCGGCGGAGCCGCGGCCGGAGATCGCCGCACCCGTCGCCCTGTTCGGGGCCGATGGACGGCATCGGTTGCGGCTCGATGCGTGGGCGTAGCGTCCCGCGCGACGGGCTCGGCGAGGCGCTCGGGCGGAGACCACAGCGCCGGGATCGGCACACGCGTCGGCACGCCGGCGCGCGGAGGTAACGCATGGACGAGATCGGCACCATCGGTTCCGGGGGCGTGGCGCGCTCCACGGCCACGGGCAGGGGCTTCAGCGCCATGACATCCGACGAGTTCTCGAAGATCATCTTCACCGAACTCGCCAACCAGGATCCCCTCCAACCCAACGACACGGGCGCCTTGCTCGAGCAGATCTCGACGCTCCGCTCCATCGAGGCCGACACCAACCTCTCCGAGCGACTCAAGCGCCTCGTTTCGCAGAACGAGTTCGCCTCCGCCGCGGGGCTGCTGGGCAAACGTGTCGGCGGCATCGCGCTCGATAACGCCCGGGTGCGAGGCACGGTCGCGAGCGTCTCGCGAACCTCCGAAGGCCCGGTCCTCACGCTCAGCGGCGGCGAGCGCATCAACATGAACAATCTGGACTTTGTGCACGGCGAGGGCACCGATACCTCTCCCGACGAAACCGGAGGTGATGAATGACACTCGCCGCCACCGCCCTGCTCGGCGCACTCGGGGCGCTCGGACGCTCGCGTGCCGCCGCCCCGACCCAGCCCGCGCCCGGAACCGGCGGGGATTTCTCCGAAGCCCTCGCCCGTGCGGAGTCCGGCCACCTGTCCAGCGGTGCGCCGGTGCGGATCGCCAAGGGCCTTGACCTGCAACTCAGCGAGAGC
>DDSA01000177.1:0-13749 GCA_002343715.1 Phycisphaerales bacterium UBA2402
CCGGATGTCGGCGAGTGAGGGAAGGGAGTTCATGGTCTGATGTGCGGTCAAGGCGAAGCGTACGCCAAAATTGACAGAACCGCGACCCACGGCAACCGCACGCGCCCCTCTTTGGCGGCGGAGCCGTCGGGGTAAGTCGCCGGGGGTCGTTCCGGAGGGACACCCCCGGAGAGCGGCCACCAACCTCTTCGCACCCCGGCAGGGGAGCGGGTCATGTCGGCCCTTGCCCACACCCATCGCTTGCACGATCCCCGCGATTTGACGGTCTCCGTAACGGCGGTCCTGGGACGGTCTACTCCGCCGATCCCGCACCGACGGGACCGCCTAAACGGTGGGCACACTCCTGCTCGCGACCACGCCCCGGGAGGGGCCCCGGCTTACATAGTCCTCAACGCTGCGCTGCATCCCAACGCATCGGGTTGCTCGACGGTCCGTCATGTTTCTGCAAAGCCAGAAACATGCCACGCGCGATATTGCATTTGTAGCGTTCGGAGGCAGGCCACCCGCCGGCTTACATAGTTTTTCGCCGCTCACATGAGATCACACCTTCATACGGTCCAACAGTCGGTCTAGCAACACTAACTCGGAAATGCCCGCAAAGGTTTCGTGACCGAACGGTCCCCGTCGGTCCCCCGAACCACCGGCAAGCCCCCAACTCGACAGCCCATCCCACCATCATCGTTCCCGGGTCAGGTCAACTTGATTCCCAAGCCTCACCCGCCGAAAGGCACCGACGGCGGACCGTCGGGCCACCCCGGCACACGCCAAACCCCACCCCCGCGCGCGCAAACCCGCACCACCCCTCACCCTGCGTCACGATTGTCTCGCGATTCCTGAGATTTACCCTTGCCGGGTTGCACACCGACGAGAGAACTTTGTCCCCCACGCCGCGGAGTGGGCCGTCGCTCCGCGTCCAGCCGCCGTACAACAGGGCTATGTGTTCACCGGCCAACTCCACCCGTACCGACCCGCGGCTTTCCATCGGGAGCACGCCATGACACCTCCCCGCTCCGGTGGCGGTTTTCCGGCGATTCTGTACACCTTGCGCAAGGCCCACGCCGCGGGGGGTTTTCTGCGGATGTGGAAGGCGCTGAACAGCCGCAACGCCTGCAAGACGTGCGCCTTGGGAATGGGCGGGCAGCAGGGCGGCATGGTGAACGAGGCGGGGCGGTTCCCCGAGGTGTGCAAGAAGAGCGTGCAGGCGATGGCGGCGGACATGCAGGGGCGCGTGCGGGAGGGGTTTTTCGAGACGTTCCCGCTCGATCAACTGGCCCGGTTCTCATCGCGCGAACTGGAGGCCTCGGGCCGGTTGGTCGAGCCGATGTACGCGGGGCCGGGGGAGCGTTCGTACCGCGCGATCTCGTGGGAAGAGGCGCTGGATCGGGCCGCGGCGGGGTTGACCGCCGGCCCGCCGGAAGACACGTTCTTTTACTTCAGTGGTCGTTCGTCGAACGAGGCGGGGTTTCTGCTTCAACTCTTCGCGCGGTTGTACGGCACGAACAACGTGAACAACTGCTCGTTCTTCTGCCATCAGGCGAGCGGGGTGGGGCTGGCCTCGGTGACGGGTTCGGGCACCGCCACGATCTCGCTGGACGATATCGAGCACGCGGACCTGGTGTTCCTGATCGGCTGCAACCCGGCGAGCAACCACCCGCGGCTCATGCGGGCGCTGGTGGACCTGCGGCGGCGGGGCGGGCGGGTGGTGGTCATCAACCCGCTGCGCGAGGTGGGGCTGGTCAACTTCCGCGTGCCCAGCGACCCGCTCAGCCTGCTCTTCGGCAGCAGAATCGCCGACGAATACCTCATGCCGCACGTGGGCGGTGATATCCCGCTGCTTACGGGCCTGGCGAAAACAGTGCTGGCGATGGGCGCGGAGGATCGCGCTTTTATCGAGCAGCGCACGACCGGGTTCGCGCCCGCGGAGGCCGCGATCCGCGGTGCGTCGTGGCGCGGTATCGAAGCGCAATCGGGGGTCACGCGAGCCGAGATCGAGCGCGTGGCGGGGCTGTACGCGCGATCGACGGGCACGATCTTCGCGTGGACGATGGGCATCACCCACCACGAGCACGGCGTGGACAACGTGCGTGCCATCGCCAACCTGGCGCTGCTGCGGGGCATGGTGGGCCGGCCGGGCGTGGGTCTCTTGCCGCTGCGGGGGCACAGCAACGTGCAGGGGATGGGCTCGATGGGCGCGGTGCCGGAACTGAAGGGGCCGGTGGTGCGCGCGATCGAGGAGCGGCTGGGGATCTCGCTCCCGAAGTCGCCCGGCATGGACACGCTGGCGTGCGTGGCCCGTGCCCACGAGGGGCGGGTGCGGACGGCGTTTCACCTGGGGGGCAATCTCTTCGGCAGTTGCCCCGATGCGGCGTATGCGCGGGCCGCGCTCGCGCGCATCGGGCTGACGGTCTTCCTCTCGACCACCTTGAACACCGGGCACATCCACGGGCGCGGGCGCGAATCGCTCATCCTGCCCGTGCTCGCGCGCGATGAAGACCCGCAGGCCACTACGCAGGAGTCCATGTTCAACTACGTGCGGCTCTCGGACGGCGGAACGCCGCGGCACGCGGGGCCGATGGCCGAGGTCGCGGTGATCGCCGCCATCGCCCGCCGCACACTGGGCGATGCCCACCCCGCGAAGTTCCGCGACATGGAGGCGCACCGCACCATCCGGCGGTTCATCGCGGATGTGATTCCCGGGTATGGTCAGGTCGGCGCGATCGACTCGACCAAGCGGGAGTTCCACGTCGCGGGACGGGTGATGCACGGCCCGGCCTTTCCCACGCCCAGCGGCAGGGCCGCCTTCCACGCCGTGGCCTTCCCGCCGCTCAAGGGCGAAGGGGCGGGCGAGTTGCGCCTGATGACCATCCGCAGCGAAGGACAGTTCAACACCGTGGTGTACGAGGAAGAGGACTATTACCGCGGTCAGGAGCGGCGCGATGTGGTGCTGATGAATCCCGACGACATGCGGCGCATGGGCATCGCGGTGAACGACCGCGTCACGCTCCGAACACGGACCGGGGAAATGCCGGGCCTGCTGGCCCGCGCCGCCGACATCCGCGCGGGCAACGCCGCGACCTACTACCCCGAGGCCAACATCCTGGTGCCCAGGAGCATCGACGGCGAGAGCCGCACGCCCGCCTTCAAGAGCATCGCCGTGCGCGTGGAGCGGGAGCGGGACGTGCGGCTCGCGCAGGTCGCGTCGCGCGGGCCGTGAACGGCCGTGACGGGTGGACGCCTTCCTACCCTCGCCGTCTATGGCCGACATGCACTCGCTCGACATCGTCTCGCGCATCGACTTCGCCGAACTCGACAACGCCGTGAACAACACGAAGAAGGCCGTGTCGGTCCGCTTCGATTTCAAGAACGTCCGCGTCGAGATCACGGCCGACAAGAAGGAGAAGAAACTCTCGCTCGCGACCGAGGACGGCAAGATGACCGCTCTCAAGGAGATGTTCACGTCCGCGGCGGTGAAGCGCGGGATCTCGATGAAGGCCCTGGACTGGGGTGAGACGCTCCCGGGGCCTTCGGGGGGCGTGAAGTGCGAGGCGAAGATCCGCAACGGTCTCGAACAGGAGCTGGCGAAACGGATCGTGAAACTCGTCAAGGAATCGGGCTACAAGGTGCAGGCCTCGATCCAGGGCGAAGAGGTCCGCCTGAGCGGCAAGCAGATCGATGACCTTCGGGCCGTGATGGGCCTCTTGCAGAAGTCGGACCTGGAAGCGCCGCTCCAGTTCATCAACATGAAGTGACCGATCCGGGCGTTCAGTCGCCCGCGTTGGTCCAGACTTTCTGCACGTCGTCGAGGTCTTCGAGGGCTTCGACAAGTTCGGCGACGTTCTCGGCGTTCTCCCCAGTCACAGAGATATAGGTGGCGGGGACCATCGCGATCTCGGCGTCGCTGACGGGCAGTTTCGCCTTTTCCAGTTGAGCTTTTACGGTCTGGAACGCGGCGGGTTCGGTGGAGATCATCCACGCGGGGGTCTCGTCATCGCCGATGAACTCGACATCGACGGCCCCGGCCTCGATCGCGGCCTCCATCACCCGATCCTCGGACAGCCCCTCGCCGCTGACGACGATCTGCCCTTTGCTCTCGAAGAGGTACGAGACGCAGCCGGAAGCGCCCACGCTGCCGTCATGATCGCTGAAGGCCAGGCGCACCTCGCCGATCGTGCGTGTGCGGTTGTCCGTCAGCGCTTCGACGATGACCGCCACGCCCCCGGGCGCGTACCCCTCGTAGCGGATGGATTCGTACTGGCTGGTGTCCTCCCCGCCGGCCCCTTTTTTGATGGCGCGCTCGATGGTGTCGCGGGGCATGTTGGCGTAGCGGCCCTCGTCGATGGCGTAGCGCAGGGCGAGGTTCGAGTCCGGGTCCGGGCCGCCGTGGCGTGCGGCCACGATGATCGCCTTGCTGACCTTGGTCCACACCTTGCCGCGCCGCTTGTCAACCACGGCTTTGCGGTGCTTGACTTTGCTCCATTTGTTGTGCTTGGCCATACGTGCGGGGAAAGGGTAGGGTTGCGCACCCGCTCGTGCGTATCAACAACCGGCCTCCCACCGCAGGAAGAAGAACTCGATATCGGCGCCATCGACGCCCCCGTCGGCGTTCATATCTCCCGACGGATCGGCCGCTTCCCACGCGAGGAAGAACGCTTCGACATCACCGCCGTCCACGCCGCCATCGAGATTGAAATCGGCCGGGCAGCAGTTCCCGAGCGTCACATCGGCCCCCTCGCTCTCAACGACGCCGCAGGCGCTCCCGACCGCGCAGGTGTACACGCCGGAGTCGTCGGCAGCGGTGCCGGTGATCGTGAGGATCGGCGAGGCGGAGCCCGTGCGCGATGACCCCCACGGCGTCGGCCCGTCCACGAGGTCCACCCCGTCATGGCGCCAGCGGTAGGTCGCGGGCAGATCGGAGGTTGCCGCGACCACCAACTCAACCGTGTTCCCCGGGCAGAAGGCCCGATCGACGGGGTGCGCCGAGATCACGGGCGACGGTGTCTGATAGTCGAGTTCCCAGGTCTCGGCCACGCTGCCGATGTTGTCTCGGACCACGTAGCCGCCGAACACGATCATCCGGCGGGTATCCGGGTTCCAGACGGAGGCGCTTTCGTATCGGCTCTCGTACCCGGCCGGGATCGGGCGCTGGGTCCATACGGTTCCGGCGAGTTCGAACACCTGGTGCGGGACGTTCGCCGAACCGTTGGTTGTGCCGGTCACGGCGACCACCACGCCGCGATCTGCATCGAATCCAAGCCGGCGGCCGATGCCGGAGGGCGATTGACCCGTGGTCGCCAGCGACTGCCAGACGCCGCTGTTCAGGAGCCAGACTTGTCCGAAGTCACTCATGAGGAGCGGAACGCCGCGTACAGGATCAAAGATCATGGCGCCGCCGCTTGCCACCGCGGGCCCGTTGCTCGCGACCTGCGTCCAGACGCTGCCGTCCCATTCCCATGTGTCGGTGAGGAATGATGTGCCGTTGTATCCGGCGTGAATAATCGTGCGGTTTCGTACCGGGTCGTACACGCTCGCGCCGGCATTCCGCGCGGGCGGTTGAACAGACGGTGTCCGCAGGGTCCAAGCGCCACCGGAGAGCGGAAGTTCCCAGGTGTCCTGCAGGTACGAACCGCCGTTGAAACCCCCGAAGGAGACGAGCCGATCGCGGGCCGAGTCGTACACGACCATCGCGCTGACCCGTGCGGGTCCACCGGCGGACGCGACGGCAGCCCAGCGATGATCGGCGAATGTCCACAAGTCGTTCATCGGAACCGGCGAAGCGCCGCCGGTGTCCAGACGGGCACCGCCGTAGAGGAGAGGCCGGTGTCGGAGCGAATCCCACACCATGCGGGCATAGGTCCGCGCCGGGGGCGTCGCCACCGTCCCAAGGTTGCTCCACGTGCCGCTCTGTCGGCTCCAGATGGTGGCCGGCAGGGGGAAGGTGCCCCCGCTCGCCGAGGTCCCGCCGAAGATCAGCACCCGCCCGGCGGGATCGCAGGACATAGCAAAGCCATGGCGGATCTCCATCGCCGCGGGCGCTGCGGGCAGTTGCGTCCACGCCGTGCCGTCCCACTCCCAGAACTCCTTGTTGGAGACCGTGGAGTTGTAGCCGCCGGCCAGCAACACGCGCGACCGCGACGCATCGAACACCATCGCATGACCGCCGCGGGCGGCGGGCCCGACCGACGAGACCTGCATCCACGCCGTGCCGTCCCATTCCCATGTGTCGGCGACCGCGCCGGGCGCGAAGCCGCCGAACAGCACGACGCGCTGACGGAGCGGATCGAACGCCATCGCCGCGCCGGTTCTGGCGGTCGGGCCTGTCTGGGAGACCCGCGTCCACGCGCTGCCGTTCCAGGCCCAGGTATCGCCATAGCGGGTGTTGCCCTGGTTTCCGCCGAACACCAGCGTCTGCGCCCGCGCGGCATCGAAGGCGCACGCCGTGCCGATGCGCGAACTTGGCCCGCCGCCGGCCGCGCCGCGCCGCCAGGAGGACCCATCCCACTCCCAGATCTCTTGTCCGCCGAACAGCACCGCCCGTGAGCGGAGCGTGTCGAAAGTCATGCTCACCGAAGACTGCGGTGCCGGTCCCGTCTCCGCGAGGCGCTGCCATTGGGCACCGGTCGAGTGCGTCCATGTCGATCCGAATCCGAGTTGAGTCGTTCCGCGGCCGCCGAAGAGCACGTGTAGGCCGCGGGCGGTGTCGTACACCATGGCCGTGCCCGATCGGGGGAGGAGCGTTCCTTCACCCAACGCCTGTGGGCATTGGCCGTGCGAGAGGGTGGCCGCGAACGCGAGCGGGGTTGCGAGCAAGGGCAACACATCATCGAAACGAAAGCGGCGCGGCATGTCGGTAGTATACCGACGGGGCCGATGACCGCGATCGGAATTGATGGACACCGAGACGCGGCGCATGTCCCATAAACGGCTCTGCGTGCTACTTCGGGGTGAGGTGCTGCGCGTCAAACTCCGCCTGAGTCGGCGCGACCGGAGGGGGCTTGCCTTCCTCGACGGCCCGCAGCTTGGCCTCGACCTGGGCCAGGCTCGTCTCGTATCGAGCTCGGTTGGGCGTCTCGTCGGGGTTGCGCGCGTTGAGGTTGGTCATGATGACCTGCAGCAGGTTTCGAGCCTGCACCCAGCGGCGTTTGGCCTCTTCGTGATCGCCGATCCGCCAGAGGACATCGCCGAGGTGATCGGCCTGCTCGTAGTTCGCCTCGCGGACCCCGGAATCGACAGCCTCACGGATGAGCGAGGCGGCACCCCTGATGGGGAGACCATCAGGCCCCGCCGTGTCGTTGAAGATGCCCTGCTTGTACCTGACCCAGCCCATGGAATCGATCACGCTCGATTCGTGGGGAAGGGCTCGGTAGGCTTCGGCGATCATGCGCTCGGCCTCATCGAACTCGCGCCCGTTCTCCAGGAGCATGTAGCCGAGATTGTTGAGCGCCCAGGGGTGGTCGGGCTTGATTTCCAGCGCGATGCGATAGGCGGCCTCGGCCACGTTCTCTCGCCCGAACTGGCTCGCGCCGTTCCCCGCCCAGTAGGCGATCTCAGAACGCTGCTCGGCCTCGGTTCCGAGATGCTCATCATCGCCCGAGAACTGTGTGGCGATGACTTTGACCATCTCCGCGGGTTGGACCACACCCGTGGTCAGGAACCGGATGTCCTCAGCATCACCGCGGGCCGCCGTGAACCTGAACCAGTTGAAGGCGAATGCCTCGTTGTACGGCCGCACCGAATTGACCACCGCGCCGAGGAAACGCAGCGCCGCGGACGGATCGGGCTGGTCGAGCAGCGCCTGCGCCACCCGGCCGAGCATCTGCAACTCGGGCTGGCCTGTTCGAGCGGCTGCTTCCCTCGCCGCGGCCAAGAGCCGCTCCGACTCGCCGGGATGGCGGGCGCACAGCACCAACACGCGCAGCAGGTACGACGCCGGCGCGGGCTGCACGCCGCGGGAGACCAGGGCATCGAAGATACGAAGCGCCGCCTCGCCCTGAACCTCATCGCCGGCCATCACTTCTTCGACCTTGACCGCCGAAAGTACGGATAACGCCGCGGCGGATTGCTCGGAGGTCAGAGGGATGTCTGTCGGCAAGCCGCCCTGGATGGTGTCGGCGGCCTCCGCAAAGAGTCCGGCATTGAAGTACGCATCGGCCAGTTCGATCGAGTCCGCGATGCCCCGGGGACTAGCCCCCAGCCGTTCGATGGTGAGGGCGGCCGCCCGGGCCGGCTCGCCCAGACGCGTACGGATGATGACCTCCCGCGCTCGGAGCAGGTCGGCGTTGGGGAGCGACCTGTTCTTGTCCTCCAGCAGCGAGACCGCTTCGTCCGCCCGCCCGCCGGCGGACAGGACGCGTGCAAGCAGCACGGCAAGAGTCGGTGAATCCTCTCGCCCGATCATGCGGGATCGAACCCAGGCCTCTGCCGCTTCGGCCGCCCCCGGCTCGGATTTGATGTGGGATTCCCACGCGAGCGCGAGGAGCGATACCGAAGCAAGATGTTCCGAGTCCGCATCGATCATGGACTGAAGTTGCTCCGCGGCCTGAGCCCATTGGCCGCGTGCCAAACGTTCGCGCACCGCCACACCGCGGGCGACCTTGCTCGAGGGGAGCGTGTCCCGGAGCGTGCGGGCGAGCGCGGTCAGTTTGGCGGTGTCGGCCAAGGGGCCGCCGGGTTGGTAGAGGTCGAGCAACCCGTCGTACGCACGTTCGTCGTAGGCATCGAGCGATTTCGCGGCGAGCAGCCATGCTTCCGCGTCGAGGCTGTTGCCTGCGCGAAGAGAGAGATCGGCGCCAAGCAGGCAGTCGGTGACGCTACGCCAGCCGGGGATGTCGGTGGCATCGGGCTTGACTCCCCATGATTCCAGCGCCGCGGGGGCGTTCTGGAGGGCGAGTTCGGCCGCCGCCAGGTTGCGCCGAGGTTTGGGTTCATCCAGGTCGAAGCACGCCGCTCGGGCCTGCTTGGCCACGTCCCATCGACCGGCCTTCGCCGCGCACACCGCTCGGAGCGATTCGAACGCCGGGCGGAGCGCCGTGGCGGGCTTGGCGGCATCGAGAACGACCAGGGCCTCGGCATCACGGTGAGTGCGGTGAAGCAGCCCGGCGCGGAAGAGGGCGGCCGTCGGGTCAGACTTGCGGCTCTCCAGCCACACGAGGGCGGCACCAACTCCCGAGCCGCGTCGCACGAAAGCCTCGGAGTACTCAACACACAGGTCGGGTGCGGCGGCCACCACCCGCAGCATCGCTTCGGCACGACCTCGCGCATCATCGCCGTACACCGCCAGCAGTGGAGGAATGCACGCCGCATCCGCCGGATCGGACTCGAGTCGGGCCAGGAGGATTCGACGTGCATCCCGCGGAGCGACGCACGCGGCGGAAGCCCGCGCCAGGCGGCTCTTCGTGCTTGCGGAGAGAGTCGCCGACGGTTCCCTCATCATCGCGGCGATCGAGTTCGCGGTCGAGGCACCGACAGCCTCCGATTTCGCCAACGCGGCGAGCGTGGACAGGTGCCGATCATCCAACCGCCCTTCAGTTCGATGAATCTCATCGAGCAGGAAGAGCGCGGCTTCCGCGCTGCGGCCCGAGCGTGTCAGGGCGTAGATGCGTCGTGGCACGATCGACACCGGATCAACGGTGGGGAACGCCGCGGCACGTTCGTAGGCGGTCAGCGCCGTCCGCGGATCATCGAGTTTCAGTGAGAGATCGCCCGCCCGTTGCCAGAGATCCGCCCTGCGGCGGAACACCTCGGCGGCGGCGGCGGCGCTGACGCCTTCGGGCGGCACCGAGGCCAGGGGAACAAGGGTCTCCATGAGCAGGTCGCGGGCAGCGTTCAGATACCCCGCACCTTCGAGGGCCTCGGAGAGGTCAATACCCAGCGGGGCCAGCAGCACCGAGTCTGGTGTCTGCAGTTCTTCATCGCGTGCGGCTTTCAACGGCGCCACGGCCTCATCAAACCGTCGCGAACGAACCGCCTCGCGCCCCAGCACGCCCAGCGTCGCGGGATCGCGCAATCCGAGCGCCACAGCCTTGCGGTACGCCGAGACGGCGGCGGAGCGCTTCCCCGCCACGGCGTGCGCATCGCCCAGGGCACGCTGCACCTGCGCGGAGAACGGGTCGAGCGAGGCGGCTCTCTCCAGATCAGATGTCGCTTGCGACGTTCGCCCCGCAGCGAGGTGTGCCTTGGCCGAGGCGTACAACTTCATGCTCTGCACCCTGGCATCCGGGTCGGGCGGGGGGGCGGCGTCAGCTTCGGGGAGCGGCGGGAAGGACCCGAGCGCCGGGCCGAGCGCCATGTGTGCCTTCCCGTAGGAGGGATCATCCTTTTCAAGAGCGGACACACTCGCCGGCGAGATACCGGGCGGTGGAGGGATCGAACGTGCTTGTTCATCCGGGTGCTCGAGTTGACGCCGTGCGAGTTCGTGGAGTTCGGCACGCCCGTCCGGGGGGGACGGTTCGCGCTGCGTGACCGTGCTCAAGCCCGAACGGTTCGACGATGTGTCATGCGGCGTGCCCGCACACCCCACACAAAGCAGACTTCCGGCGACAATCAGCACGCCCGGACGAACGGATTGAACGGGGATCCGACGGGTCATGGCCTGGATTGTCCTCTCTTTCCGGAGCCGGGTTTGCGAGTCTTGGCCGCGGCACGAGAAGCCGGTCGCGAGGGTGTGTGATCCTGTGGCGGGGCGTGGGATGCACGCCGTTCGCGGTGGGGTGGGTGTCCGTCGCGGTCGGCCCAGGCCCGCAGGAGAGCGCAGGTCGAGGCGCATTCATCAGATGGCACGTAGTGCTCGATCCACGATGAGACGGCCGAGGTCTGTGTTCCGGTCCGGACGACACCCGCCTTGATGAGCAGCGCGAGGAGGCGTTCATCCACCGGGGCCGCGTGGCCGTCGAGGCCGTGGAGCACGACGTACGCAGAGGCAAACTCGGGACACCCATCGAGCGAGACCAGGTAGTGCCGCGCATCTCGTTTCGGGGCGGCGCGAAGCCGTTCGATGCTCACCGCATGCTCTCTCGCGAAGACGTCGTGGAGCACCGCGCGAATTCGGATGGATCGCTCCTCGGCGAGGGGGTAGCGTTCGCCCAGCGCCTGGGCGATGTCGTCGGGCATGCTGACGCGGAGCTCATTGAGATCGACGAACGCGGACCGAAGGCGCTGATGAGCCAGTTCGGCCTGGTGTGACGATGCCTCCCACAACAGCAGCCCGCGGACAAGCAGGCCGGTCAGGTCGTCTTCCGGCGGGTGCGGAGCGGCAACAGGGAACTCCTGCCGCAGTTGTTTGAGCAGCGCGTTCCAGTGCTTCTGGCTGTGCTCGGCGTGGGTCACAGTGCGGAGGTCTCCGGCGGAGCAGGAGGTGGGTCCTTGAACTCGGATTTGGCGCGGTCGAGGGCGGCGAGCAACGACGCCTGTTTCTTCAAACTGGTGTCGAGTTGAAACTCGAACTTCGGCAGTTCGCGCGTGTTGACCAGTTCACCGACTTCTCGGCGGATGTACGCGGCGGCGGCGCTGATCCCGTGAAACGTCAGTTCCTGCTGTTCCGCGGGCAGAACCGAGATGCCGATGACGGCCCTGGAAAAGTCCGGCAGAACGCGCACGGTTGTCACGGTGATGAGGCCGCGCACGCGGGGATCGTGCAGGCCGCGGGCCAGCACTTCCCGCACGCCGCGTTCGATTTCTGAGGTCAGGTGTTCAAGGCGGCGGTTCATTCGGGGTCCTCCTCGGCCCGGCGGAGGAGTTCCGCGGCGAGTTCGGGGTCGTCTGATTCTTCGCACTCCGACGCCGGCAGGTCTTCTGTGTTGTGGATGATCTGCCTTGAAACATCGCCGAGTTCGGCCTCGTGCAGCGATCGGAGTTTGAGGGTGATCTGGTCCAGCACCTGTCCGAGCCTCCGGCCGTCTCCCCCGACGATGGCCAGCCCGAGTCTCGCCACGGCCATGCGGTCCTGCAACGCCACCTCCGCGACGGATGCCTGGTGTTCGCGGTGCAGGCGGTCCTTCAGCGATGAGACCACGCGGCGTTTGTCCTTGATGGACCGAGCGTCATGGATATGCAAGTCGAACTGGAGGATGCCGATGTGCATGGGCGGGCAAACGGGCGAACGTATCGCGGAGCGGCGGAGCGGTCTCTGGACGTGTGTCTCGACCGGACGGCGGCCGGATTGCCTGCTCCGACGCCCCGCCCTCCCTGACGGGTGGTGCCGCGTGAGACGTCCTGCCTCGGGCGGCGCGGAGCATGGCGCGTTCGCTGTTCGGGCTTTGTTATAACGTCCGCTTCACCTCGATCTTCTTGTAGCACTCCAGCACATCGCCCTCCTTGATGTCGTCGTAGCCGTCGATCTTCATGCCGCACTCGAGACCCGAGCGAACTTCCTTGGCGTCGTCCTTGACCCTCTTGAGTTGGCTGAGTTTGCGGTCGTGCTCGATGACCACGCCGTTGCGAGTGACGCGGATGAGCGCATCGCGGTTGACGGTGCCGTCGGTGACGTAGCAGCCCGCGATGGTGCCGACCTTGCTGATCTTGAAGACCTGGCGCACCTCGGCGTGGCCGAGAATCTCCTCGCGCAGTTCCGGGGTCAGCATCCCCTCGGCCGCCTTCTTGAGGTCGTCGGTGATTTCGTAGATGATCTGGTAGGTGCGGATCTCGATCCCCTTCTGCTCGGCCAGTTGGCGGGCCTTGCCGGTGGGGATGACGTTGAAGCCGATGACCACCGCGCGGCTGGCGTCGGCCAGCACGATGTCGCTCTCGGTGATGCCGCCCACCGCGGCGTGCAGCACGCGCACGCGCACCTCGTCGCTCTTGACCTTCTCGCACTCGCCCTTGAGCACGTCCACCGTGCCCTGCTGGTCGGTCTTGAGCACCACGAGGATCTCCTTGAGTTCCTTGTCGGTGATCTGAGTGAAGATGTTGTCGAGCGTGACCTTGGGCTGGGCCAGGGCGATCTGGCGTTCGCGCATGCGGCGCTGCTCGGCCGCTTCCTGGGCTTTCTTGAGGCTGTCGGTGACGTAGAACTTGTCGCCCGCATCGCAGACCAGGTCGATGCCCGAGATCTGCACCGGGGACGGCGGCACGGCCTCGCGGACGCGCTGGCCCTTGTCGTCGGTGATGTCACGGATACGCCCGAAGGAGCGGCCCATGACGATGAAATCGCCTACCCGCAGGCGGCCCTGCTGCACGAGGATGTTGGCCACGGCGCCGCGGCCTTCTTCGACCTTGCTTTCGATGACTGTACCCTGCCCTGAACCGTCAAAGTCGGCCTTGAGATCGAGCAGTTGTGCCTGGTAATCAAGGGTTTCGAGCAGTTGCTTGATGCCCTGCCCGGTGGTAGCGCTGGTGCGGATGACCTCGGTGTCACCGCCCCATTCCACGGGGTTGAGGCCCGCCTTGGCCAGTTCACCCAGGGTCTTCTGCACCTGGGCCTCGGTGGCGTCGGCGCGGTCGATCTTGTTGAGCGCCACCACGATCGGCACCCTTGCCGCCTTGGCGTGGTTGATGCTCTCGATAGTCTGCGGCATGACACCTTCGGGGGCCGAGACGACCAGCACCACCACGTCGGTCATCTTCGCGCCGCGGGCGCGCATGCTGGTGAAGGCTTCGTGGCCGGGCGTGTCGAGGAACACGACCTGCTTCTTCTGGCCCTCGACCTCGACCGTTGTGACAAAGGCGCTGGTCTTCTGGGTGATGCCGCCCGCCTCGCCCGCCGCCACGTTGGCGTTGCGGATCTTGTCAAGGAGGCTGGTCTTGCCGTGGTCCACG
>DDSA01000177.1:13955-14181 GCA_002343715.1 Phycisphaerales bacterium UBA2402
TCTTGCCGTGGTCCACGTGCCCGAGGATGGTGACGACCGGGCCTCGGCCGCGGACATCCTGCCCCTCGCGTGCCTCGAAGTCGCTGCTGACCGTCTCTTCGGCGGTCTTGGCTTCGGTCACTTCGAGGTCGATGTTGAACTCCATCATGACCTCGATCGCCTTCGCGGGTTCAACCGCCTCGTTGATCTTGGTCATGATGCCCATCAGGAAGAGACGCTTGCTGAT
>DDSA01000177.1:14468-14964 GCA_002343715.1 Phycisphaerales bacterium UBA2402
TGAAAGGCGAAGCGATCTTCAGACGTCCTTCGACAGGGCCCGAGGGCGTGGAAGGCATCGGCCTGGTGGCTTCTTGCTTGCGCTTCTTCAGGAACCCGCCCGCTCGGGCCAGTCGTGCTTCACGCTCTGCGAGATCTGCATCGGTGAACGTCGCGGGTGCACCCCCGCCCCAGCCCGCATCCGAGAGGCCGCGTCGGCGATCGGGCAC
This sequence comes from Phycisphaerales bacterium UBA2402, assembly GCA_002343715.1. Taxonomy (GTDB): domain Bacteria; phylum Planctomycetota; class Phycisphaerae; order Phycisphaerales; family UBA1924; genus UBA2402. The sequence goes on from DDSA01000177.1 coordinate 14,677, forward strand.
ACCTCCGCCGCTGGAGCGCTTGGTGTCGTTGCGGCGCGGGCTTCGCTTACGATCATCTTCCGCCGAGCCGGTGCCTGTCCGGGCACCGCCTGCGCCCGGTGGGCTGACACGACGCGGACGGGGTGCTTCGACCTGTTCCGCGCGGTCGATCCGGACCACGCGAGGACCTTTCAGCGCGACTGGTATCTTGGTTTCGAGTTTGGGGCCAGCCACCACGGGCGCCGTCGGGCGCTGCGGCACGTTCGGTTGTGCCGGGGCGCGGGGGGCCGCCGCCTCACCCCGTCTGCC
>DDSA01000177.1:15152-16090 GCA_002343715.1 Phycisphaerales bacterium UBA2402
GGGGGCGGGGGGGGAGCCGCTGCATCACCGTGTCTGCCGGTGTGCTGAGGGCGGCTGGGACTGCGGGAATCCGGTTCGTCGCCGCGGGTGGATTGATCGGACCGTGAGCCGGCATCTTGCGGGATTCGAGGTTCGGAGCGCCCGGTAGCCTCGGCGTGCGCCGGACTAGAGGAATCCTGGGTTTTTGACTTGTCGTCCGATCTGGCGGGAGCACGCGAAGGTGCCGTCGGTGAAATGGACGATGCCGCCACCGGGCTGGCCGTGTGGATCACTTTCGGGCCTGGTGGCGGGGGCGGGGGATCGACGGACTTGGGAGCCGCGGGTCGGGCGCTGGGTCGCGGCGGAAGAGGCTGCGTCGATATTGAAGAGACCGGAACTCTGACCGCGGGTTTGCTCTGCGTGGCCGTGGAATCGGTCGGTGGATGTGGTGCTTTGGCGTGCGGTTCGATGATGACTGAATCGCTCGCGAAAACCTGAGGCGCGGGGGTTTGAACCTCAACGACAGTGTCGGCAGGGGCGGGCGCGGGAGCGGTGGAAGGGCCGTCGCTCGGCTCGCTCTCTTTCTGCTTGGCGCGCGAGCGAGAAGGCTTGACGGGCCGGGTTTCTTCGACGTGCACCTTTTCCGCGGTCTCAACGGCGGTCGCGGTGCCTCCTCCCCCGCTGAACCACTCTCGGATCGAGGCCTCCAGCCCGGCGCTGACCGTGGACATGTGCCCCTTGACCATATCGGCGGAAATTCCCTCGGCGTGGCACTTCTCCACGATGAGTTTCGCCGCGACCCCGAGTTCCTTCGCGATTTGACTGATCCGCTTCTGCGCCAAACAGATTCTCCGAAAGTGTGTGCCGGGCGAAACACGCCGCTCGCCCGGGATGTGGATCCCGATTCAGTATTCAATCCCGTTTCAAATCAACTTCCGCCGCCGCCGCCGCCGCCCACG
>DDSA01000073.1:0-187 GCA_002343715.1 Phycisphaerales bacterium UBA2402
GGGCGGCCGCCGTCAGCGTTTTTTTGCGCTGTTCACGCTCCCCGCCGCCAGGGCGGTGACATCGGCGAACTTGTCGGTGAGGGCCATGCGCACCAGGAGCGCATCGAGCAGGGCACGGGGCACCGCGCTGGTCTTGGCGCTGCGCTGGATGTTCTCGCACAGGGCGATCATGTGGACCACGCCCGCG
>DDSA01000073.1:413-8750 GCA_002343715.1 Phycisphaerales bacterium UBA2402
CGCGGGACAGCAGTTCGGCCCCCGACTCCGCCTCTTTCGATTCATCGCCCAACTCCACCAGCGTGGTGCCCGGCCCGCACACCAGCAGCACGAGCAGGTCGCGCAGCCGCCCCGCGATGGTCTCGATGAGTTGATCGATCGATACGCCGCGGGACAGCAGTTCGGCCCCCGCCTCCAGCGCCCGCGCCGGGTCGCCGTCGCCCACGGCGTCGAGCAGGGCCGAGACCAGGGCCTTGTCGGGCAGGCCCAGCAGTTCGCCCAGCAGTTTCACGGTGAGTTTCTTCTCGCCGCTGGCCAGCAGGCGGTCGAGCAGGCTGAGCGCATCGCGCATCGAGCCGTTGCCCAGCCGCGCGACCTCGAAGACCAGTTCGGGCTCGGCCTCGACCTTTTCCTGCGCCAGCACGGCGGTCAGGTGCTCGGCGATCTTCGCCGCCGCGATGTTGCGGAAGTCGAAGCGCTGGCACCGGGACTGGATCGTGGGCGGGACCTTGTGCGGGTCGGTGGTGCAGAGGATGAACTTGACGTGCTCGGGCGGCTCCTCCATGGTCTTCAGCAGCGCGTTGAACGCGGCGTTGCTGAGCATGTGAACCTCGTCGATGATGTAGATCTTGTACTTGCCCCGCAGCGGCCGGTAGGCGCAGTTGGCGATGAGCTCGCGGGCGTTATCGACGCCGGTGTTGCTGGCGGCGTCGATCTCGATGGTGTCGGTGTCGCGCCCCTGCATGATGAGGTCGTCCACCTCGGGGCTGCCGCCGTTGAGGGCCTTGGCGAAGAGCCGGGCCGTGGTCGTCTTGCCCACGCCCCGCGTGCCCACGAAGAGATAGGCGTGGGCCACTCGCTTGCTCTTGATGGCGTTGAGCAGGGTCCTGGCGATCGGCTCCTGCCCGACAACTTCGTCGAACGTCTGGGAGCGGTAGCGGCGGGCGAGGACGGTGTAGGACATGGGAGGGGATGGTACGGGCGACGGCCGAGTACGGTTGTGTACGGTTCCGCATGTCCCACGTCCCTGTCCTGCTCGCCCGTTCCTTGGATGCGCTTCACCCCGCGCCCGGCGAGGTGTACGCCGACGGCACGGCGGGCCTGGGCGGGCACGCCGCGGCAGTCGCTACACGGATGAAGACCGGCACGGTGGTCCTCGGCGACCTGGATGCCGGGAACCTCGGGCGCGCGGCCGCCGCCGTTGAGGCTGCGTTCGCGTCGGCGCCCGAGCACCCCCGATCCCGAATCCTGTCCTTCCACACCAACTTCGCGGAACTCCCGCGGCGGATCGAAGAGGCCGGTCTGAGGGCCGACATGTTCCTCGCCGATCTGGGCTTCGCGTCCGTCCACGTCGATGATCCGGCCCGCGGGTTCTCGTTCATGCGCGATGGTCCGCTCGACATGCGCATGGATACCACGCGGCCCCTGACCGCCGCGGACCTGGTAGCGAGCCTGCCCGAAAAGGAACTGGCGCGGATCATCGCGGACTACGGTGAAGACAGGGCCGCCGGACGAATCGCCAGAAAACTTGTTCAGGCCCGAGCAGGGGGGCCGATAAGGACGACAGCGCAGTTGGCCGGGGTGGTCCGAGCGGCGGTCGGGGGTGGGGGAGGTCCGATTGACCCGGCCACGCGGACTTTTCAGGCGCTGCGCATCGCGGTGAACGACGAGTTGGGGAGTTTGGCGGCGTTGTTGGCGGCGGTAGAGGCCGATGCAAGAAGGATTCTCAGCGGCGGTGCGGGTCGGTGGCTGGCGGCGGGCGCGCGGGTCGCGTTCATCACCTTCCACTCGCTCGAAGACCGGCCGGTGAAGCGGGTGTTCGCCTCGCTGATCGCGGCGGGCGCGACGGATATCACGGATGGGCCGGCGGCGGCGTCCGAGTCGGAAGTTCGGGAGAACCCCCGGGCGAGGTCGGCGAAGTTGCGGGCGATCCGCCTGACGCCGAACTGATGCGCTGGGGGCGCGCCCCCGCTGGAAGCGGGGAGCGCGGGCGGTATGATCTAGGGCCTGTGGCGCAGCAGCGCCACTGGTAGGAAGGGCGAACCGGTCGGGTTGCGAAGCGGCACGGAGGCCGCGGATGATCGGAAACGCCGGATGGAGGCGGTACAAAGGCGGCGGACGGGTGGATTGCCGCGCAAGGATGCAGCAGGCCGTGACCAGGGAACTCAAACTCGCGTTGATTGTCGGCGTGACGCTCGTCTTGGGCATCGCGGTGCTTATCAGCGATCATCTGGCGACCAAGCGTCGCCCCGGCACCGTGATGGAGGTCGCCGTGCAACCGGCCATGACGCCGCCCCCGGCGGTGGTCCCCAACGTCGTGCTCGCTCCGGATGCCGTGGAGACACCGACCCCGGTGGTCCGCGTCGCCGCGGACGACTCCGCCAAGCCTCTCCCGCAGGACCCGGTCCACCTGGCCATCAAGACCCCGGGGGTCTCGGGCCGGGATGAAACGAAAGAAACCGGCGCCAAAGAACCCGAGCGCGGCCCCGGACGAATCGGCCCCAAGCCGCTGATTCTCACCAAGCAGACATCCACCGACGACCCCGAGAGCGTGGAACTCACGCCCGCGACGCTGCGGACGCACCTGGTCGCCGAGGGCGATTCGGCCTTCCGCCTCGCCAAGTTGTACCTGGGCGACGGCGGCAAGTGGAAGATGGTCGTCGATGCGAACCCCAAGGTCATCGGCCCCGAGGGTCAGATGCGGGTCGGCACGACGGTGGTGATCCCCGCAGGTGATTCCACCGGCCGGGTCACGCCGCCGGTTCGTGAGGTCGCCGTTCTCCCGAAGAAGCCCGAAGCGCCAAAGTCCGCGAAGTCGGAGCCGAAGAAGGGTCAGACTATCGTGGCCGCAAACGACCGGAACGCTTCCTCCAAATCCAGGAACATCAAGCCGTACACGGTGCGACCCGGCGACACGCTCTCGGGCATCGCCCGGCGCGAACTGGGCAACCCCGGCCGCGCCGGCGAGATCGCCGAACTCAACCGGGGCACGATCAAGAACCCCGACAGCCTTCCCCTGGGCGCGGAGATCCGCTTGCCCGCGGGCTGATCGCGGAGCGTCCGGTGCCCGACCCCCGACCCTGAAGGAGGCCTTCACGTGTTCTGGCGAATGACATGCCTCGTTGCGTGCGCGGCGACCCTGGGAGGGTGGGTGCTGACGCTGCGCCACAACCGCGTGCAGGCGCTGAGCGAACTCACCCAGGCGCAACTGCGGATCAACAGGCAGGATGAGCGCCTCTGGCACCTGCGCACGCTGATCGCCGCGCGCATCACCCCTCCCGAAGTGGAGCGCCTCTGCGCCGACCTGGGGCCGCTGACACCGATCCTGCCCTACACGCCGACGGGCGCGGCGACGTTCGCCCTGGGACCGACCGACCCGCCGGGCGATGCAAAGGTCGTGCCCACGAAGCAGAACACACCGCCGACGCTCGGCGGCGGCGGCGCAGCGAGCAAACCCACACCGAAATCAACCCCGAGCGCCGCGACCCGGAAAGCAACGCCGCCAGCGAAGCCGCCCGCGAAGCGCGACGCCGCCAAGCCGCCCGCCAGGGAACCCAAGCGACTGGCCACCGGGCAGAACCCACGCGGATGAGCACGCGAACCGACCCATCCACGCTCGCCTCCGATGCCGACTCGCCCGGTGCGGGCTTCCGCGTGATCGCCGCGGCCCTGGCGTGGGGCGTGCCGCTGCTTTTCCTGGGCGTGCTGGGCCGCGTGACCCAGGTGCAGTTGTGGCCCGCCGAGGAACTGCTCGCCCAGGTCACGCCCCGCGTGACCACGGTGAAGGAAGTCCCGCTGCGCGGCGACCTCCTGGACCGTCGGGGTCGGCTGCTCGCGGGGACGCGCTTCGCCGAGCGCGTGATCCTCGACCCGACACTCGTGAAGGATCAGGACAAGACGATCGTCTCGCTGGCCGAAGCCATCGGCGTGAGCACGGAGGAACTGGGCGGCAAGATCATCGCCGCGATGCAGGAGAACGCCCGCCGAGCCGCCCGCATCGAGGAACTGCGCCGATCCGGGGTGCAGATCCCGCCCGCCCCCGAACCGGTGCGGGTTGAAGTGCCCGAACCCGAACTGACCGATGCGGAGCGGGAAGCCATCGCGCGGGGCACGAGTTTCGACGACCGGGGCCGGCCCGAGCCGCTCTTCCGGTATCCGATCCGGTACCTCTCCCTGAGCGAGCTGCTCCCGGCGGAGCGGGTGAGGGCGGTGCGGGCGGCGATCTCGCGCGACAAGCTGCGCGGGGTCAGCCTCGAGAAGCGCGCTGTGCGCGAATACACGGGCGGGCCCGAGGCCGCCGAGATCGTCGGCAAGGTCGGCTGGGACGGCAAGCACATCACCGGCAGCGAGTCGCGCTGGAACAAGGACCTATCGGGCGAGCCGGGCAAGGTCGGGTACGTGCGCGATGCAAAGGGCGCGCCCCTGTGGGTCGAGGCCGGGCAGGTGAAGCGCGCCGAGCCGGGCAAGGACATCCGCCTCGCGCTCGACCTCGAGGTGCAGCGCATGGTCACCGAGGAGCTCACGGCGGGCGTGGAGGAGTGCGACGCCCAGGGCGGGCGCTGCGTCGTGCTCGACTCGCGCACGGGCGAGGTGCTTGCGATGGTCGATGTCCACCGGCCCATCCCCGGCCTGGCGCCGCTCCCCACGATGACCAAGGAACAGGCCGCCAAGCGCGGCGCTGTCGCCGCGAAGAAGAACGAGGTCTACAACAGCCGCCTGCGCTACGAGATCGTGAAGCCCGACCTGGACGAGAAGGGCCGACCCAAGCCCCCGGGCCTGGGCCGTAACCGCTGCGTCGAGGACGTGTACGAACCTGGCTCGACCTTCAAGCCCTTCGTGTGGAGCGTCATCACCGAACTGGGCCGGGCACGCCCCGATGAAGTCTTCGACACCGAGGGCGGGCGGTGGATTACGCCCACCGGCAAGCCCATCAGCGATGTGCACAAGGCCGCGACCATGACCTGGCGCGATGTGCTGGTCAACTCCTCGAACATCGGCATGATCAAGGGGGCGCAGCGCCTCTCGCCCCGGGAGTTCCACGATGCGCTGACCCGGTTCGGCTTCGGCGCCAAGACCGGCATCGGGCTGGGGGGCGAATCGGGCGGCATCGTCACACCCCCGCAGCGCTGGAGCGTCTTCACCCACACCAGCAACGCCTACGGCAACGAGGTGGCCGTCACGGCCCTGCAGATGGCCCGGGCCTTCTCGGTCTTCGCCCGCGATGGCGACCTCGCGGGCACCATCGCCCGTCCGCGCCTGACGTCCCCATCGGCGGACGAGCCGCCGGGCATCGTCTACCGCGTGCTGCCCGCGAGCATCGCGCTCTCCACCCGCGACGCGATGCGCGGCGTGACGGCGTCGATGGAGACCAAGTACGCCAAGGCCGCCCCCGACGGCACACCCTGGAAGTATTCGATGTTCGGCAAGAGCGGCACCGCCCGCGTCCCCTGTCCGCCGATCGGATACCTGCAGCACCAGTACGTGCCCAGTTTCATCGCCGCGGGGCCGACCGAAGCGCCGCGCATCGTCGTGGCCGTGGTGATCGACGATCCGGGTCCGGCCCGGATCAGGTCGCGGACATACTTCGGGGCTTCGACCGCCGGGCCGGTCGTGCGCCGCGTCATGGAGCGAACCCTGACGTACCTGGGCGAACGGCCTTCCATCGAGGTGGATGTGCCCAGCATCGCGGCCGCACCCGTTGAATGATTCCGGATCCGATGTGTCGATTCTTCGGACGTAGAGGCAGGTTGTAACCGTTACATCCCTGGTATGGGACCGGGGATTACCCGGATGGCCGGGGGTTTGGGCCTGAAACCTTCTTTCTTCTCTTGGCGCTGAGGCCTTGTTCGTGTATCATTCCTCTCGGCCGGGCGGTGGAACGCCGGGCACGATCGAGAGACAACGCGGACACTGCCGCGCGAACCAGGAGAGAGCACATGACCAGAGGACTTTGCATCGTGGGCCTCGCGGCGCTGACCAGCGCGGCGGGGGCCGGCCTGACCGATTCCTACACCGATGTCACTCCGACCGGCGCTGTCGTTGACGGCATTCTCAGCCCCGGCGAGTACGGCAACGGCGCGTACATCTATCTCGGGGCCGGCGGCGGCTTCGGCGGTACGCTCGGCGCGGGCGCGCTCTACTTCGACAGCGACGCGACGAACCTCTACATCGGGTTCCAGCCGGGGGGCAACCTCAACGATAACGTCACGATCCTGCTCGACACGCGCGCGGGCGGCTTCATCGACTCCACCATGAGCGATACCGCCGACGGCGGACGCCGCAACTCGACAGAGTTGGCCCTCAACACCGACGACCCCTTCCCCAACGGCTTCTTCGCCGATTTCTCGATCGTCATCGGTTCGTTCGGCATCGTGTCCTTCGAGTTGACGGGCGGCTCGCTGAACTTCATCGACTATTCCGGCGTCTTCACCGGCAACGGGACCAACTTCCGCGAGTACGCCATCTCGCTGGCCTCCATCGGCACAGGCTCCAACTCGGCGATCGACTTCTTCGCCGCCTACATCTCCGACGGCGGTTACGCCAGCAACGAATCCATCCCGGCCTCGCCGGCACTGCAGGCCAACGGCAACCCCGGTTTCGGCGATGGGCAGTTCGGCGGCACCATCGGCACCCCGGGCTACGAGAACTTCAACCGCTTCATCACCGTGCCCACGCCCGGCTCGCTCGCGTTGCTGGGCCTGGCGGGGCTGGCCGCCGGTCGCCGCCGCCGCTGATTCTTCGTCATCCGCACGTCACGCACGATCAAGCCCGCGCCGGACGCGCGGGCTTTTTCTCGCGCTGGTGCTCAGGGCGCAACCGGGCTTTTCCCCTGCCAGATCATCTGGCGGGTGCCGGTCTTGACGATGCGCTCGAGATAGGCATCGAACTCCGGCTGCATCGCGGCGGGGGTCTTCCCGAAGTAGAGCGAGAGAAGGTCCACGCCGCGCTTGCGGTAGACGTAGGAGTTGGCCGCCCGCTGGCCCAGTTCCTTCTGGATGCGCTGCACCAGCCGCCCCGCCGCGGCGTCGGCTACCAGTTGCCGCAAGGCGGGGCTGTACGCGCCCTCTTCGCCCTCGTTGAGGAAGTGGATCAAGGCCCAGACCTGGGCGTAGTAGAAGAGCGCGGCGTTGGCGTCCTCGGCGATCAGGTCCTGCGGCGAGCTGGTCACCAGCCGATCGAGGGGCATGAGTTTCCCCGCCCGCACGCCCCAGCGCAACTGGTCGAAGCGCTCGAAGTTCGCCCAGGGGAGGAAGGTCGGCCGGTCGCTGGCCGACGGGTCCCACCTGAAGCCCTCCATGTAGCAGGCCAGGCCCTCTTCCATCCACACGGGCAGCGCGTTGCGGAAGGTGCGCTGGGTGTAGACATGCCACGCCTCGTGCGCGGTGATGGCGAAGGTGTCGCGCCGGCCGATGTCGTACAGGATCGCGCGACCGCCGCTGGTGAAGCCGCCCTTCTGGATCCGCAGGTACACGCCCGCATCCTCGCCCATGAAGCGGCGGGTCATCGATTCCCACTGGCCCCGCGTGTCCATCAGATAGACCTCCAGCATCTCACGGGGCTGCGGCAACTGGCCCAGCGCGCTGGTGTAGTGGGTGAGGGCCGCCTCCAGGAAGGGGGGCATGTTCTCCATGAAATAGGTCTTGTTCGACGTGGTGTAGAGCCGGTACGACGGCGTGGTCATGACCCGGCCCACCGCCGAATCCACGGCCCACGGCTCGCTCGACAGCACCAGGGGCTTCGCCTCGGGGAGGCTGTCAACGACCGTGGGGGATGCGGCCCGATGCTCCGTGTGAGGGGCGGCGGACTTCACCGCGGGCGAAGGGGACGCCTTCGAGGAGGTCTGCTCGCGCGGCGCCGAATCGCACCCGGCGATGAGAGCGCTCAGGAGCAACGACAGCATGAGGCGGTTGGTGTTCACGGTGCGCCCAGTTTCCCTTCGACCAGCGCGAGCTCGGCCCGCGCCTTTTCGAGTTTCTCCGTCGTCTCCTGCACCATCGAAGGCGGCGCCTTCTGGGTGTAGCCGGGGCTGGCCAGGCGGCCCGAATAGGTCTTGATCTCCTTCTCCAGGTCCGTCTTGCGCTTCGTCAAAAACGCCCGCTCGGTTTCGCCGATCCCGGCCCCGCCGCCTTCATCGGCCTCGTGCAGCCCGGACAGGTGAAGAGCCGCGCCCTCGAACGTGAGGGAAGCCGCCCCCTGCGGGGGTGCGTTATCGGTGATCCCCTCGAGCATCGCCAGCGTGGAAACCAGCGTCTCGTGCCCGCGCAGCCACGACGCAACCAGCCCGGGCGCGTGCAGCGTGATGCGACGCCTGGGGGCGACGTTCTGCACCGCCCGCACTTCGCGCACCGCGGTGATGGC
>DDSA01000203.1:0-12485 GCA_002343715.1 Phycisphaerales bacterium UBA2402
GGCGGGTGGAGGAAAAGAAAAAGGAGGCTCCCCCCCCCGACCGAAAAACCCCCCCCCCCCCCCCCCGCGGCCCCCCCCGCGCTCGCCGGCGCGGCGTTTCTCACCGCCCGAGGCCGGGCGCCCGCCGAAGTCCCGGCCGATGCCGCCGACACGCCGCTCTTCTCAGCGCTCGAGTCCAGAGCCGGCGAGGTCGCGCGCATCGAGATCAAGCGCGGCAAGACCGAGGCCATCCTCGCCCGCGAACCGGGAGGCAAGGCGTGGCTCATCGAAAGCAAGGGCAACTACCCGGCCAAGTTCGATCTGGTTCGTCCCATCGTGTCCGCCCTCGCCGAGGCCACGCAGATCGAAACCAAAACCTCCAAACCTGAACTTTACGATAAACTGGAAGTCGGCGATCCCGCCCGTGAGGACGCCAAAAGCACTCTGATCGTGCTCAAAACCGCGGACGGCAACGAACTCGCCGCCTTGATCTTCGGCAAGCGGGATTGGGGCGCCAAGGGCCTCGACCCCTTCACCCCGCCGCCGCCGGGAAAAGCCAGGCATTATGTCCGCAAGGGCGGCCAGGCGCAGTCCTACCTGGCGGAGATCGAACTTGAAGTCCAGGCCGATCCACTCTCATTTGCCGATAAAACAATCGCCGAACTCAAGAACGAGAAAATCAAATCCGCGGTCATCGCCCGTCCGGATGGGTCGATCATCGCCGTCGGACGCGACAAGGCCGATGACACCAAGTTCAACCTGATCAACGCGCCCGACGGCCGCGCGCTCAAGGATGAGTTCGCCGCCTCCCGGGTCGCGCAGGCCCTCAACTACGTCACTTTCGACGATGTGCGGCCGGTCGCCGAGATCGATTTCAATGCTTCCGAAACAACAACCTACGAAGCCCGCTGCTTCGACGGTGCCATCGTCACCGTCAGAGTTCTGAACGCAGACGGCAAGTTCTGGGCGGTGTTTTCTTCATCGTTCGAAGAACCTCCCATGCCCGTCCCCGGGCCGGCCACACCTGTCGCCGCGCCGCCGGAGGCAAACAAACCCGCCGATGTAAACACCCCCGATGGTGATGAGGGTGATGCCTCGAAAACTCCGACACCCACACCTCAGCCGGACGCCGACCCCGCCGCGGTAGAGGCACACCGAGCCGCGTCCGAAGCGACAAAGAAGGAAGTGGCCGAGTGGAACGCGAAATGGGGGAAGTGGGCGTTCGCTATCCCGCAGTTTAAAGTGGAGCAGATGCTGCCCACGATCGAGGATCTTCTCGCCCCCAAACCGGCGGAGCAGAATCCGCCCAGCACCCCCTCCGAGCCGGAGGATGAGTCAAGTCTGCGGCCACCGCCGAAGTAGGATGAATCGAGGCCGGTCCGTGAGGGCATCCCAGACGGTCCCGCATGGTCAGGTAGCTAGTTTCCGACCTCATCAACGTTCCGCGGCCCATCGGCCTTGTGGCGGGCTTGCAGTCTGTTCCCCACCGCCATGGCGTTCAGGCCCTGCACCAGCACTCTCCCACTTTCATCGCCCCGCTTGTACTCCAGTGTCAGGATCGGTACGCCCAGATCCCGCCCGAAATAACTCCCCATCGACCCCGGTGTGGCGTAGCCCATGTCCGGAACAACGCGCCATCCCGCCGAACCCGCGAAGACCGCCGCGGGTTCGGAAGCCGGCCCGTCGAAGTTGACAAACGGCCCGCTCCTGATGGAGTGCATCACCAGGATCAGCGCCGGGTCAAACTTCGTGATATCCGCATGAGCCGCGGCGGTCTCGACCTCGCTCAACGGCGATAGACCCGTCTCGTTGTTCCGGGCCGGACGAAAGTTTTTCGCGGGCCAGTTGCGGTTCAGGTCCACATCCGCGGCGTTGCCACGGCTCTTCATCGCAGTACCATCCGGGTTCATGTCGTGGAGTATCCGCACTGTCAACTCCCCGGCGAGCGGGGATTCCGCGAGTGCCATCCGCAGTTCGTGCAGGTCCGTCCGACCTTCGGTCTCATCGCCGTGAATGCCGCCGATGATGTACACCCGCACCGGCCCGCAGCCGAACATCTCGACAACCAGCGGACGCCCCTGGTGTGAAAATCCGATGATCTCAGGCGATCTTGCTGCTTCAGGGGCGATATCGGCGTACCCCGGGTGCGGCACAGGCTCGATCTCCGTGGCTTTCACAACGCGAGAGCACCCAGCGCCGCTCACGACCGCCAGAGCGCTGGTGATAAACACGCCGACAAGTCCGGTGAGAGAGGACAATCGCATCGCGGCGCTCTATCGGCGGATCCTGCTCCGCTTCTTCACGCTTAGAATCCGCTATGCCCACGTACGTCTATGAAGTCCTTGATGCGAAAGGCAAACCCACCGGCGAGACCTTCGAGGTCGTGCAGTCAATGAAGGAAGACTCGCTGACCAGACACCCCAAGACCGGCAAGCCTGTTCGCAGGGCCATCGTCGCCCCCGCCATCGCCGGAAAGTGGAGCGACATGAAGGGCAAGAGCGCGCTCTCCAACAGTAACTTGGAGCGAATGGGCTTCACCAAATACGAACGCAAGGGCAAAGGGTACATGGAACGAACCGCCGGCAAGTTCGGCCCCAAGACTCTCGGCGGAGACGAGTGAAACCAGCCCCGCCGCGCAACCCGTCTCTGTTTTCTTTCCGCTTCAACCCCGCAGCCCGTACCCCGAGTCTCGCGTGACGCTCCCTCCTGCTTCCCTCGCCATCCCGGTCGCGTTCCTCTTCGGCTCCATCCCCACCGGGCTTTTGATCGGCCGCGCCAAAGGCATCGACATCCGGGCACACGGAAGCGGCAACATCGGCGCGACCAATGTCGGTCGGGTCCTCGGGAAACCCTACTTTTTCCTGTGCTTCGCCTGCGATTTCCTCAAGAGTTTTGTTCCCGTCCTGCTCTGCGGATGGCTTCTGGGCCAGCTCGGTCGCTTTGACATCCCTTCGCCCGACTCATGGGTGTGGCTCGCCGCCATGCTCGCCGCGGTCCTTGGAAATGTCTTCAATCCCTGGCTCGGCTTCAAGGGCGGCAAAGGTGTTGCCACATCGATCGGTGCGCTCATGGGAGTATTCCCCGTGCTGGCATTGCCGGGATTGACGGCTTTCATCGTCTGGTTTTGTGTCTTCAAGGCGCGGCGCTATGTCAGCCTTGCCTCCATCGCGGCGGGCGCGGCATTGCCTCTCGCCGCTGTAGCCCAAGGCGCCGTCGTATCGCGGAATAACGGGGCCTTCGATCAATCCGCATTGCTTCGGGCACTTCCCTTCATCGGAATCTGCGCGTTCCTGGCCGCGTTAGTGGTATGGACACATCGCGCGAACATCCGCCGACTCCGTGATGGCACGGAGCCGAAAGCCGGGTCGCCATCCCCCGCACGGGCGTGAAACAGTGCGGGTTCTGCCGGATCGGCGTGCCCGGCAAGAAAGGCAACCCTGAACCTTCGCGGACGCTCCCGCGTGAAAGTGTGTCGATCACGCGGTTCCGTCGGCCCCACACCCCTGTGATATGTCTCATCGCGAAGCGGATTGATCCCTCACCGGCCCGATGTACTGACGCCGCGCCTGTGGCGGCAAGGGGAGCAACCAATGCCGACGACTCCGACGCTGCGTCTTCACCGCGATGAATCGCCCCGCGACTCGTTCCTTTTCCCGGGCACCACGCGCGGTGCTTGGATTCCCCGTCTCGCCGGGGAGGGTGCTTTTCCTGATACCGACCCGATCCGCACGGCCGAAGACGCTCTCGATCGGGCGGAACGCAGCATGGTCAACCTGAAAGCCTTGATCGACGCGGATCAATCCGCGGACCGACCCCGCGCCGCCTGATGCTCCCGAGGCGAGCCGTCCTCTTCATTGGCTCTGCTCGACTCGGGGGACGAACGCGGGCGAACACCAACACACTTTTTCGGCGACCTGCCCACCCGCCTTGCCATGCACGGCGTGACGGACACTTGCCCGTCACGCCGTGCGTTGTTCTTATCCTTCCTGCGCCACGCTCAGCACGCGCCTGATTCCCACGCGGCGAAGAATGTTTCCACATCCGCCCCGTCCACGCCGCCATCACCGTTCACATCGGCCGCGGCGAAGCCCTGCTCCCAGTCGCTGAAGAACGCCTCGACATCGCCGCCATCAACACCGCCATCGGCGTTGTAATCGGCGATGCACGGGGGCACCACTTCATACGGCACCCGGAATACGTTGCGTGCGAATCCGGCGAAGAGCACCTGCGGCGGGACGCTGGTGCGCAGGGGTTGCACCTGCACCAGGCCGCCGAGCACATCGGGCTGCATCAGCATCCACGGGTTCAGACGGGCCTGGACCCATACATCGTGCGGCATGAAAACCTGGAACGTGGGCGGCCCGCTCTGAGCCGCTAGTTTGTAACTCAGAATCTGCCCGTCCATCACGACGGCGCTGAAGAGCAGGTCGTTGCTCGTGGGATCGTTGTCCATGACAAAGACGTTGTAGATCTGCGTGCCGAACATGGCCCCCAGGGCGGGATCCATCGGCCAGTTGCCCGAGAGGCCGTGCAGCGGCGCGGTGGTGCCGTCGGCGGCCTCCGGGAACTGCCCGTGCGTCAGATCTTCATCGACCTCACCCTGGCTCTGACCGGCCTGCGGTTCGTTGGCGCGGCGGTAGGTCTTGTTCTTCTGCCATTCGAGTTCGTCGACGCAGTACACATCGCCCGTCCACGAATGGAAGTCGGCGTTGGGGAAGAGATCCTTCCATGCCTGCTGGTCCTGATCGCACGCGTGGATCGTGACCGCTTTCATGTTGTTGTACGGCCCGCCGAACTGCTCGGCGGTGACGCGTTCGGCGACCCCGTTGTTGTCCTTGCAGCGCACGCGGGCGCGGCCCTTGGTGCCGTGATCGATCAGCACCATCGCACGGGCATCGGGATCCTGGATGGCATCCTTCACCTGTTGCTTGCTTGCCTCGTGGATCAGTGTCACCTTGTACCCGGCGTTCTCCAGGTCTTTCTTGGCTTCGGCTGCGATCTTTTCGTGGTCGGCCTTGTCGCCCGGGCCGGTGTTCCAGCCTGTCATCACGTACGCCTTCGGACCGTCGGCCAACGCCACGGGGCCGCCGGCCGAGAGAACCAACACGAGTGAGAGTGTGAGACGCATGACATAACTCCTTCTGGTGGATGGGCTTTCCATGACGGCACCGCCATGAGGGATGAAGCCCGGTCTTTGCTGCGATCGACCATCGCGGAAGGGCGCGTGGTCCCATCAGGATGCGGAGGCGCGTGCACAAACTTGCAGCGTCATGTCACAATTGCGACACGATCCCCTGGGGCGACACAACGGCCGCCAGCGCCCGAGCCAGGACCTCGGGCGAGAAAGGTTTCTGCAGGAACCCGTCAGCGGACAACCCGCCCGCGCCATCGAGTGATTCCAATGTGTACCCGCTGCTGAGCAGCACCGGCAAGCCCGGGTGATCGCGCCGCAGTTCACGCAGCACATCGAACCCGGAAAGCCCGGGCATCGTCGCGTCCAGGATCACCGCATCGAACCTCGCACCAGCCGAGAGGATTGCCAGCGCCTCTGTCCCGTCTCGGGCCATTATGCTCTCCCAACCCGCGCGGGCAAGGATGCGCGAGGTTACATCGCGCACCATGGCCTCATCATCAACGATGAGCACTCGTCCGGACGCGGCCAGTGTCGGCGCCGGTTTGGGCTCGGTCATCACCGCCGATGGTGTTCCCGCGGGCATCGCCGGAAGCATCACACAGAAGGTGCTGCCCGCGTTGACCATGGAAGTGACGCGGATCGCCCCGCCGTGCCCGCGCACGATCCCGAGCACCACCGCAAGTCCCAGGCCGCGTCCGGTGAACTTCGTGGTAAAAAAAGGATCAAAGATGCGAGAGACAGTCTGTTCATCCATGCCCTTGCCGGTGTCCGAAACTTCGAGGAAGACGTACCGGCCCGGCTCCAGCCCCTCGGCGTGCTGGTACCCGTCAGCCAGATCACGACGGGAGAGTTCCACCACTCCCGTCCGCAATCGCACCTCTCCACCCGACCGCCCCACCGCCTCGCGAGCGTTCGTCGCCAGGTTGATGAGCACCTGCTGGAGTTGCGTCGAGTCGGCCATCACCGGCGGTACACCCGGGGATAGATCCGCCGTGAAGGTCACACCCACGGGGGCCTGCGATTGAAGCATCGGCAGCACGTCAGCGATCAGCCGAGCCACAGAGACAGGCTGACGCGAGATCCGGACCTTGCCGGCGTAGGCGAGCAACTGCCTCGTCAGGTCCGCCGCTCGCCGAGCCGATATTTCGATGTTCGAGATGGTCGCCGCCACGGGATCGCCCGGCCTCACCTGCGACAACGCCAGCCCCGCGCTCCCCAGCATGCCGACGAGCAGATTGTTGAAATCATGGGCGATGCCCCCCGCCATCAGACCCAGGCTTTCGAGCTTTTGCGCCTGCCGCAACTGCGCGTGCAACTGCTCCCGCTCGTCCGCGGCGTGGTGGCTCTCGGACACATCGGTACAAAAACCGGTCAGGAGGGGTGTGCCCGTCTCCGTGTCCGCCCTGACCAACCCTCGTGAGGAAATCCAGCGATGCTCGCCCGATGTCTGCGGCACGCGGAACTCGGCGCGGTAGTCCGATTCGCCCCGGATCGCGGCCTCGAGCGCGGCACGTACGCGGGGCGCATCCTCAGCATGGATGCGAGAGAGAAACACATCCGCGGGCAGCGGGCAGGGCATGCTCGATCCGAGATCGTACAACCGACGCACCGTCTCGTCGAAGGTCACCAACCCCGACGGGATGTCGAGCGTCCACGATGCCATGTCGGTCGCGTCCATCGCGGCCGCCAGCCTCGCGCGGGTCCGCTCCAACTCTCGCTCCGCTCGTTTCGCCTCGGTGATGTCCCGCTGTGAGCCCCATGCGCGGACGACGTGCCCACCCTCGACCACGCCGACCAGGCTGTTCAGGAACACCTTCGTACCGCCGTGTACATCCCGCTCGTGCGACTCGGCGTTCTCCAACCGGTACCCCGACGCGATGAAGGCCCGAAGATACTCGATGTTGCGGGGGTCGTCCCGAACCAGCAGGTCCCCCAGAGGCTTCCCGATGAGTTCTTCCGCCTTCGTCAGGCCGTACATCCGCGCCATCGCGTCGTTGCACTCGCCCAGTCTCGCGCGACAATAAAACTCTTCGATCTGCATTTCGGCCGTAGCGGAGACGGGCACACCAGGCTCCATGTCGATGCACCAGACCCCCTCCGTGCTGTGCGAAACAAACTCTCGATACCGCCCCTCGCTGCGCCGCAGCAACCGCTCCGAACGTCCCCAATCCCGCACCGCGGCCGCCAGAAGCAGCGCGGAGCCGGTCGTGATCGCTGTGTACGCCTGGATCGCCAGGATCTCATCTCTCGGCGTCGTGTTCAGCGCTGCGAACGGCCCAAGACCAGCATTGGTGTACCACACCGCGATCGAGCCCACGATCAAGCCCGTCGCGCTCGTTCCGGCAGGGCCAAGCCTCGTCGCGGCCAGCACCAGCACCGGGATCGGCAGGCACAGCATCGCCAGCGCGATGCCCGTGCTCTGCGTCCCCGATCGAAAAACCACCAGCGAGCCGATCAACGCGCCTACCAGCACCGCCGCGCCTTCAAAACGTCGCAACCCTTTCCGGGTCGCGGACTCATCCGAAAAAAGCCAGAGCACAATCGGTGCAGCGAGCAGCACCCCGATCATGTCGGCCAGAGCGCGGCCAGTCCACACGCGCCAGAGATTCACGGGTTCCGGCCCGCGAATGACCCCGACCGCAACCACCGCCACCGCCGCAAGACCAGCCACAGCCGCCGCGGCACCGGCCGCTGGACCGATCAGAACGACCGTGCCGCGAAATGTCCGCGCCGTCTGATCGTTCTGAGAAAACCAACAGAGCACAGCCGCACCCACCGCGGCGCTGACCACGGAAACACAACCGAAACCAACCGCTCCGGTCCACCCAAGACCATTCGCCCAAGCCCAGAGACATGCAGCGATGCCGATTCCGGTCACAGCAGAACCACGCGAACCGATCGCCAGGAGAACCAGCGCCAACCCCACGCCGCACGCGGGGTAGAACACGGGTTGGTAACGCCCCTCCATTGAAAAAGTCAGCGACAACTGGGCCGCCGCGGCATAGACAATGCCGACAACCGCCGCCCCCCGCCAGGGGTTGTGAAAGGCCCGTAACACAAGGCCGGTCGGAAAACTCCCCGAGGTTGAACTCTCGGTGGACATAGTCAACTCCCGATCTCCACAACCGCACGGTGTGAGATCTACCGGCTTTCTATCTTATCGGAAAGATGGTCTCTATGGAACCGCATTTACCAACCTGAGCCGCAAACGTGAGTAAATTGTCGTTTCTGAAAACGTCAATGATGCCCGGACGCGGGCTGTCACCGTGGGGTATCCTGTGGGCTTCTTTCCTTCCCGTCAGTTCTGACGGGATCGCAGGACGCATCCGCATGAGCCAATCAAACAAGCCGTTCGCCACATCGAGCACCGCGGGACTCATGGCCGAAGAGCCACCCAGGTTCGGCGGAGAGTCCACACTCTGGGGTCATCCCGTCGGTCTGTTTCTGCTCTTTTTCGTCGAGATGTGGGAGCGTTTCTCCTATTACGGGATGCGGGGCATTCTCGTCCTGTATCTCACCAGCCCCACTTCCGGGATGCGCAGCCTCCCCCCCGGTAAACCCGAGGGATTCAACCCCGGTCGCGGCTGGGACGATGGTCTGGCAAGCACCGCCTATGGCTGGTACACGGGCCTGGCCTACCTGACACCCATCATCGGTGGCATGATCGCCGATAAAATGATCGGAACTCACCGTTCCATGATCGTCGGCGGACTTCTGATCGCCCTGGGCCACATCGTGCTGGGTATCTCCGGCATGGGCGCTCTCGATACCAACGCCATGGGGATGTCGATCTTTGTTTTCGGCTTAGCTCTCATCGTCGTTGGCACAGGGCACTTCAAGCCCAGCGTCTCGGTCATGGTGGGCCAGTTGTACAAACAGGGCGACCCCAGACGCGAAACGGCCTTCGGCATCTTCTACATGGGCATCAACCTTGGTGCCGCGATTCAGACGTATATCGTCGGCACGCTCGGCGAGCGCGTGGGGTGGCACTGGGGCTTTTCCGCCGCGGCCATCGGCATGCTGGCGGGGCTGCTGGCCTACATCCTCCTTCGGGGCAAACTGCTTGCAGGCATCGGCCTGCCGCCGGATGGTCATGGCCGGGTCGCGCCTGTCTTCATCCCCATCGGAGTGGCGGTTGCCGCTCTCGTCGGGTGGGCGTTCCATCGTGGATGGCTTGGGCACTTCGATGAGTTCATTTCCAAACCCGGCGTGTACTGGACATTGGCGGCACTCGCCGTTGGTTGGGCCCTCTGGTTCACCTTTGCCCGAAACAAGCCCGAGGACCGAGGGCCTGTTCTCTCGATCTTCATCTTCATGCTCTTCAACGCTGTCTTCTGGCTTTCGTTCGAGCAGGCCGGCTCGTCCATCAACCTCTTTACCGACCGCTCGACCGATCGGATGATCGGCAACTTCGAGGTCCCGACGACCTGGTTCCAGTCGATCAATCCCTGGTGCATCATCATCTTCGCTCCCATCACGGGAGTCATGTGGACGTGGCTGGCGCGACGGAACGCCAATCCCAGCCAGCCGATCAAGATCGGCCTGGGCCTTGTCTTCGTCGGGCTTGGCTATCTCTTCATGGTCGCCGCGGCGATGAATGCCAAAGACCCGGTCAAAGCGAGCATGTGGCTCATCTTCGGCACCTACTTCGTTCACACGGTCGGCGAGATTATCCTGTCGCCCACAGGGCTCTCCTATGTGACCAAGGCCGCGCCAAAGCAGCATACTTCACTTCTCATGGGTGTCTGGTTCGTCTCCAGTTTCCTCGCCAACCTGGGGGCGGGCAAGGTCGCGGCCATGGTCGATCCGATCGTGAAAGGCGAGAAACGCCTTCCCTGGCACCTGGACGGCGACCCAGCCGGCCCGAACTCTCAGGCGGATTTCTTCTTTTTCTTCGTCATCACGTCCTGCTCGGCGGGCATCCTCATATTCATCCTCACTCCCCTGCTGAAAAAACTGATCCAGGGACGCGAGTAACAACACGGGTCTTCAGGACGTTGCCGGCGATGCCGCGGCTGCGCCCCAGCGGGCCAGCACACCCGCGAACCAGACCGCGAGCACCAGGCCCGCGTGGATGGCGCTCACGATAAACAGCGGCTCCGCCCGCCAACGAAAGAGCACCCAGAGCGCGCCGAGATACAACGCCGCGGCGAGCAGCACCTCGTCGAATCGCCCCGCGATGGGGATATTGAGATGGAACCCCAGGGTAAAAAGGCTCACCGCGACGAACATCCTCGCGCCGGCGAGAGGCAGGTTTCCCATACGCATCGAGGCCAGATGGGCCGCCACCGCCACCGCCGCCACACCCGTCACGGTGTGGAGCACGGCCCCGTACCCGGCGCTTGCACCCGCGGCGTACCAGGGTCTGGTTGATGTCACGCCCGCCGCGATGATGCCGGCGAGCAGCACGCCGGCCCCCACCAGCGCCACGGACTGTTCCGCTCCCATGCCCGGTTTCACAAAGATCGGCCCCGCTTCCGCTGAACTCGGTTCGGCCTTCGGCGGTCCTTTCACCGCACGCTCGACCTCCGGATCCTTGTCGAAATCGGCATCCTCATCAAAGTCACTCAGGAGTCCGGCATCGCCGATCCGCCCCGCCTTGGAGGGCGTCGGCTCCTCCCGGATCTTCGGCGCGAACGGGACCGGCTCCAGTTCATAGGGACTCACGTCCTTCGCGCCTTCCGCTTTGCCCGCATCGGCTTGTTCGTTACTCATGTGCGCCTCCCGCCTCCGGGCAGTCCGCCGCGGAGAAAGAACTCCATCAACTCATCGCCTGGATCGATCCTCAGATCACTTTTCTCCGCGGCTTCCTCCGAAAAACTACGCTTCACCGCGCTGCGCACCCAGGCACCGGCCATGACGAAAGGCACCGGCGTCGCGTCGTGCTTCTTTGTCGAACAGAGTGTGTAATGATCCGGCAGGACCAGCAACCGCCACCCCTCCGCATCCGGATCGTGCGCGGGGTCGCCCCGCACCATCAGCGCATCGAGCACCGGGCCGATGATCTCGCGATCGATGGCCTCGAGCGACGCGACCTTGGCGGCGTAGTCTCCCTGGTGGGACATCTCATCCGGTGCTTCGATGTGGCTGCACACCACGTCATAGGCGTTGATCGCCCGAACCGTCTCGATCCCCTGGCGGCGGTAATCGGTGTCGTGGTAACTTGTCAGCCCCTCGACGTGAAGCCGTTCCCACCCGATGTACGAGGCGATCCCCGCCAGTAAATCAACCGAGGTGATCATCGCCCCACGCAGGCCGAAGCGTTCGCGGAAGACGGGCACGCTGGGCTTGGTGCCCTGCCCCCAGAGCCAGGCCATGGTGGCCGGGCGCAACCCTTGTTCCATCCGCGCCAGGTTCACTTCGTGACCGGGCAGGTACGCCGCGGAGTGGTCCATGAGTGCCCGCAGTACCTCCGCCCCCGCGCTGCCCGTTGGAAGGTGCGCCGCCCATGGCTCCCCCGGCACGGCGTGCGGGGGTGTCGTTCTCACGTCGTTGTACGACCTGCCGGACGCGTCGATGAGTATGTTGCGGTAACTCACACCCGGCGTGACGGTGATGCCGCGGACAAGTTCGGGTGCTTCGCGCGACCAGTGGTCCACCAAGCCCGCGACGAGTACGCGCGCCTCGGCATCGGTGATCGCACCGGCAGAGTGATCCACCATGCGCCCTTCCATCGGCGTGCCGGGCAAACCCGTGGTGATCAGGTTGAGCCGGAAGATCCAATCCGTCGGCCCCGGCCTCAGCCCCAGCGAGGCCGCCTCCAGCGGGGCGCGGCCCGTGTGGTACTTCCGTGGGTCGTACCCAAGCAGACTCATCGAGCAGACATCACTGCCCGCCTCAAACCCCGGGGGAGTGGTATGAACGCACCCCACCCGACCCATCGAAGCCACGCGGGCAAGGTTGGGCATCTCCGCAGCCTCGAAGGGCGTGCGGTCGCCCATCTCGGGGATCGGAAAATCAGCCGCGCCGTCAGGGATGATGATGACGTACTTCACGCCTCAGCAGGGTACGCGCTCGGCTCTACACCCAACCAACCGAACCTCCCCACGGCACCCGTACGATACGGGACTTCGCATGAAATCTCATCCCTCGCTCACATTTCTGTCCACGCCCGCAGCGCTGATCGGCATGGTGCACATCGGTGCGCTCCCGGGCACGCCTCGTTCGCGGCGGAGCAGCGCGCAACCCCCCCGCGCCCCCCCCCCCACCCCCCCCCCCGGCCGCGCGGCCCCCCCCCCCNNCTCAGCAGGGTACGCGCTCGGCTCGCACTACAACAACCCCGAGGACGCGCGCGCCCACGAGGCGCTGCTGTGCGTCCAGTCCGGCAGCACGCTGGCCGAGAAGCCCTACAGCCAGGGTGGCAAGCGCTTCG
>DDSA01000203.1:12560-19813 GCA_002343715.1 Phycisphaerales bacterium UBA2402
TGCTCTTCCGATCTCGATTGCTCAAAGCCGCCGGGTTCGATGCGGTCCTGATCGAGAACATGCACGATGCGCCGTATGTGCTCGCTCCACACTCGCCTGAAATCGTCTCCGCGATGACAGCCGCGGGCGTGGCGGTGCGGGCGGCCATCGGGGATGCGTTCCCCCTGGGGGTGCAGATCCTGGCCGGGGGGGAACGCGAAGCCCTCGCCGTTGCGCTCGCCTGCGATGCCGCGTTTATCCGCTGCGAGAACTTTGTCTTTTCACACGTCGCGGACGAGGGCCTGATGACACAAGCCGCCGCGGGGCCGCTCCTGCGCTACCGGCGTGCCATCGGTGCTGAGTCCGTCGCGGTCCTGTGCGATCTGAAGAAAAAACATGCCGCGCACGCCATCACCATGGACCTGGACATCGCCGAGTGCGCGCGTGCCGCTGAGTTCTTTGGGGCCGATGGCCTGATCGTCACCGGCACCTCGACCGGACAGGCAGCGGATCCGGCGGAGTTGGCCGCGGCGCGGGGAGCGACGGAGTTGCCGGTTCTCATCGGTTCGGGGGTGACGGCGTCCTCGGCACGCAGCCTCTCGCTCGCGGCCCGCGGCCTGATCGTCGGCTCGGCCCTCAAGCGCGGCGGGCACTGGTCGGGCCCGATCGACTCCGCTCGGTGCCGCGCCATCGTGAAGGCAAGAGGCCGTTGACCGAAGTTCTTGATGTGACTTACGACCCGGCCCGCAGGAACTTCAGTAATGTCTCTTTACCGTTGGTCAGGCTCAGGGTGTTCTGTTCCAGACGAAAGTTCGTGATCTGATGAAGCGTCTTGAGGTAGTTGGCCTCGAGGTCCATGGCCTGCTGGTTGCCGGCCATCATGGTCGATGCAGCGGGCCTCATCGAGAACTCACCCGAGGCGAGTTTGTCGAGATCCACGGACGACATGATTCGGTTCACGCCGCCGGTGCCGCTGATGCCGCCATCCTTGGCGATGGAAAGAGTCGGCGTTGTGCCGCCGGAAGGGATCATGGACGCGATCTCCTTTCCGCCGAGTTGAGAGAGATTCCAGTCCCCGAAGAGTTTAGAGACATCGGGAGCGGACGTAAGTACCTGCTTTGTCGCTTCACACGCGGGTATGACAACGGAACACATCCCGAGCGCCGCGATGAACATCAATCGATAAGTCTTCATATGTGAGCGTAGTACGCGTCCCCACGATGAGCAACAACCTTCACACGAGAGCCGGCTTCCGCGCTCCCAGCCAGGGAACGATGACGCGTTGGCCGTGCATCGGATTTCCTGCCCGATCAACCGCATCGAGAAGCGGCCCGGGCGAGAGCGTACCGATGACAAGGACCTCCGCATCGTCACGGTCGGCGCACAGCCGCACCCCGGCCTCGCTCAACGCGCGAACGACCGCCCAGCAGTTCTTTCCCTCCTCGATGACGGCGGCGGTGCGGAACGAACGTTCCGCGAGGGCCGCCTGAACCGCGTCGCGTGCGTGGGCCAGCCCGGTGAATCGTTCCCACTGGCCTGTGGTAAGCGGCGTGCGCGCCTGCGTTCGTATCGTGCGTCGCAACTCCCGCAAGCCCGCGTCGTACCCCCGAAGCGCCTCCTCGCGCTGCGCAATCGAGTGGTACCGCCGCAGTGTTTCCCGCAACCGCTCTCGCCGCTCGGACGCGGGCGCAAAGCGGCGCATCACCCAGCCGTTGTTCCGAACCAACCGACCCAGGATCAACCCCATGTCGCGCCCGCGCGACTCCTTGTGGTGCAGCACGCGGAACTCGGGCTCGAAGGCCACCACCCCGCCCGACCGGATCAGCCGTGCGGAAAAGTCATACTCCTCGGCGTAGTAGCCGAACGTCGGGTCATAGCCTCCCAACGACTCGAAGATCTCTCGACGGATCGCTACGCCGCACCCGACAAAGACTTCGGGCAATCCGCCAGACTCCCGGGCTCGACACCCGCCGGACGGCGATCGAGCGAGGAAGATGTCCGCCATCACCGCCCAGACCTCCGCCGGCTGTTCGGCGATCGCCCGGACGAACCTCACATCCATGGGATGACTGTCGTCGTCGAGCATGACAAGCCACTCGCCGCCGGCGCTCGCCGAGGCGAGGTTGCGCGCTGCGGCACCCATGTTCTCATGAAGTAGAATGGTGCGAACAGGCATGTCTCCGATACAAGCGGGCAAGAGCGCTCTCTGCTCGCTGTCGTTGTCCACGATAATCACCTCGGCATCATGCGGATCGAGGTGCGCCAATGCATCGAGTGTCGCTCGCAGCCGCTCGGGTCGGTCGCGTGTCGGGATGATGTAACTCAGAAGCACGACATGTGTATCGGCCCTCCGCCCTGCTCCTCAGCACCCCTATCCGGCTTTCGCCAGCATGCGGGCCGGGACTGACGTTTCACCCGAATAGACCAGTTTGCTCGACTGCACACGCGCGATGGTGCCACGAAGGTCCGCCGGTGAGATGGGGATGTTCCCCAGCCGCTGCACCTGCACAGCCGCCGCCGCCGCCCCGAGATACGCCGCCGCGGTCAGCCCCGCCCCGCATGTCAGAGCCAGCGTCGCCACCGTGAGCAGCGAATCCCCGCACCCCATCGGGTCGAGAGGCATGGTTGATAGTGCGGGTATGTGCTCGCTCGAAAGCCGACGCGCCCACCCCCCCTCGCTCTGCGCCGCCACAGGCAGTCCTGAGAACGCGATCAATCCGTCCGCGCCCAAAGTCACGATGAGGTTCGAGGCTCGTGTCTGCTCGATGAGTTTCCATGCCACCAGGGGCAGGCCCTCGGTCCGGAGGTGCAAACTCCCCCTCAACTCCTCTTCGCTCGGGCAGAGGAGGTCACAGTTCCGCATCGCTCCCAGACCGGCACCCGCGCCGCTCACATCGCCCGCCAGAACGCCCGCCAACGGTCGCAGCAGTCGGCAGAGCGCGACCAAGCCCCGAGGGCTGAAAAGCCCGAGGCCGAAATCGGCGATGACCGCGGCATCGGTCCCTCCGCGGGCCGCATCGACCGTGAGCGACGCGAACCCCTCCCGCTCTTTCGCATCGAGCACGAGCGGCTCGACCAGGTCCAGTTTCATGAGTTTCTGGTGCCCGACCAGAAAGCGCTGTTTCTCGGGCAGCGGCTGCGCGATCGGGAACGGACGCACCTCGACCCCTTGCGCTTCAAGGCGCTTCACCAACTCCGACCCGGCATGGTCCAGGCCACCCCGCGAGCCCCGGGGAAGCGGAGTGACGAGGACCGGCCTCGCCCCCAGCGCCGCGGCGTGACGCGCGATGATCGCGGCGCCCCCGTCGTACTGACGGGCTTCGAGCGGCCGCAACGTCATCATCGGGCTTTCACTGGCCACGTGAGGCCGGTCGCACAGGATGTACGAATCGATGATCGTTTCGCCCGCGATCACGAAGCGCTTGCCGCGGAACGCCGAGATCAGGCCGAAGAGCGCCGGCCCTTGAAGATCCGCCCGACGAGAAAGTTGCGTGAGTCGATGGTGAAACGGATCGGTCGATTGCTCCATCGCCGCGATCAGCGCAGTGCTCGAGAATACAACGTCACCGCTCGAAAAGACCACCCGCCCCCCGGCACTCTCCACCGCTTCACGCTCCTCCCGGAACCGCGGGTCGCTGTTCGATTCGTACTCCCGGCCCTTCACGTACACATCCGGACGCACGGCACGCAGCAGGGCCAAAGCGGTCGGGCTTGGATCGATGTACACGAAATCCACGCAATCGAGCGCGGCGAGATTCTCCGCCCTCAACTCCTCGGGGATCAGCGGCCTGCCCGTCCCTTTGGTGATCTCGGCGTCACCCGTGATCGAGACCAGCAGCGCATCCCCCAGCGCACGAGCCTGCCGCAGATGGCGGATGTGCCCGGGATGCACGATGTCGAAGCACCCGTGACACTGTACCAGCCGACGACCGTTCGCCGCGAGTTCCGCCCTTATCCCCATCAGCCGATCCATACCCACGATTTTCGCCGCCACTCCCGGCGGGAGGCGTTGCTCGGTAAGGTCCGTCGGATCGCGTTCTGGATCGTTCATGCTGGGTTGATTTCTCGGCATTCCGCGGGTGGCGCCGATAGATCGGGCATGCCCAATACCGCTCCGGCCAGCAACCCTGTGCGGGGGAATACGCTCGCTGCAACGCCGAGGCGTTCGATCACGCGCGATCAACTCGTCGAAGCGGGACGAACAGGGTCGCCGGGCAAGTTTCTCCCGATGGCCGCATCGGCATTGGCCCAGGTTCCGGGGGATCATCTGCTCCGTGTTCTCTTCGCGGCCCACCTGGCACGACTGGGGCTTCGCACCCTCGCCGAGGAACAATTGGTTGCACTCTCCCACATCGCGGGGGATGATCCGAACGTACGTTCGCTCAGTGACGCGATCGCTTCGCTTCCGCCCGATCGGGTGGCCCTGGACGAATTCGGCCGTGTTCTCAGCATCAACGCGGCGGCTCTTGAACAGCGGGGCATTTTCATCACGGCCGCGCTCCGGGAGGCTTTCGACGCCGGAGCGGTTCGGGAGTGGTTCAGGCGCGTGGACGGCCATCTTGTATCTCGGAAGGACCCCCAGGCGCCGCCGCACACATGGACAGGTTTGGGCATCGACACGGCGAACATGGCGGCTTCCGCAACTCGACTCGCCCCAGACTCCGAGCTCTTTCCCAAGCCCATCGTCCTCCACGGCTTGTCGTCCATCGCGCACCTGACAGAAGCGTTCCGCGTAACCTCGCGTGAGACACTCGGGTACCGCCCCCGTCTGAGCATTGTGGAATCAAACCTTACCGATGCCGTTGTCGGGCTGTTCAGCGCGGATCTCACCCGGATCATCGAAGACCCGCGAACCGAGTGGTTCATCGGCCCGGACGCGATCGAGCGCTTCACCTCGGCGTGGTCGGCGAGATTGGGCTGCACCCTGCCGGACTCGATCCTGAACGCCGCGGGCTCCGCATGCCCAACCGCGCTGTCCGACGCTCTCGAAGCGCTGCACGAGGAGCAGGGACAAGAACTGCGGCACCTGCACGGGAGGGTGACCGCTTTGTACGCGTCTCGGGATCGCGTCTGGTGGGGCCGCCGCTACCGCGAAACGGACGCGAAGCCGCTGCGCGTGCTGATATTGACCAGCCGATTCAGCACCTTTGTCCGCCACTCCGCGGCGGACGTGGCGGGCGCGTTGAAGCGGTGTGGATGCGAAGTGACGGTTCATCAGGAACCGGATGCACACTCGCGGGATTCCACTCTCGGCACGCTGCGCACGGTGGGTGGGCTTGAGCCGGACCTGGTCATCCTGATCAACTTCCCGCGTTCGGCCTGCGGCGCCGGCGTGCCCGCGAACGTCCCCTTCGTCACCTGGGTGCAGGATTCGATGCCCCACCTGCTCGCCCCGTGCAAGGACACAACCCCGCTTGATTTCACGGTCGGCCACCTGCTGCCGGAGTTCTTCGAGGCTTTCGGGTATGACCGGTCCAACGCGCTGCCGTCGCTCATCGTCGCTGACGCCGCGAAGTTCCATCCTTCCCCGCACGATCGTCGTTCGTGCGACATCGCCTTCGTCAGCCACCACAGCGAACAGCCCGAAGCGATGCACACTCGCCTCGTGCGCGAGGCTGCCGGTGCTCCGGCCATCCAGCGCACTTTCGAGGCCCTGCTGCCCGATGTGACGGCCGCGGCTGGGGCGTCGGCCTCGTTCCCCCCTCTTCGTGCGCTGCGTGACGCCTGCGTGATTCGCTTGCGCGAAACACTTGGCAGAGAACCCGAAGCCCGCACACTAGCCCTGGTGTTTCGCACCTACGCCGCGCCCCTCGCCGACCGGCTGCTTCGCCACGAAACACTCCATTGGGCCGCCGATTGCTGCCGCCGGCACAGATGGCGCATGCGGTTGTACGGCGGCGGCTGGGAACGCGCCGGGTCACTGGCGGAGTACGCCGCCGGGCCGCTCACGCACGATCACGCGCTCAGGGATGCGTACCAGTCCGCGGCGCTCCATCTTCATGTCTCGCTCTCGGCGCTCGTGCATCAGCGGCTGCTCGAATGCTTCCTCTCCGGCGGGTTCTGCGCCGCTCGCCTGCACCGCGATGCACTCTCCGCCCCCAAGACCACGGTCCAGGCCGCGCTCCTGCGAAGGCCGCCGGATGTGATCCAGACCGACCGCATCGGCTATGTCATCGCCGACCATCCGGAAGCCATGCGCCTCTCCACGCTGCGCGCGAGGCTGGGATACCCCGACGATGAGCCGGTCCTGTGGATCAGCCGGGCGCGGGCCGATTCCATGCGGCAGCAGGGCCACACCCTCGCCCTCGACCACGACCTCAACGCCGCCACCGGAGACATGAGCGGCCTCGTCTTCCGCGATGCAACTGAACTCGAGGCCGTTGCGGAACGTGTGATCGAACAGCCTCCGTGGCGTTCCGCCGTCTCGGCCGCCGCTTCAGTTCGCATCCGCTGCTCCCTTTCCTACGACGCTTTCGCTTCACGGCTCCTGACCTTCCTCACGCGTCGGCTGAACGGGGAGGACGCGTGACGGCGTGCGCTCCTCTCCCTCCCGTAAGCGTGGCCCTCGCCGTGTCAAGCGCTAATCCGGCACTGTTCGCGGCGAGCCTGGGCTGCATCCGCACGCAGACCCTGCGCGATCTCGACATCATGCTCCTGCTCAACGGAAGCGACGACACCACTTCCCGAGCCGCGCGTGACTTCGCTGTCGCGGACGAGCGCATCCGCATCTTCACGCTGCATACCGCCAATCTCGCCGCGGCCCTCAACCTGGGCCTGCGCGAGGCCCGGCACGAACTCGTGGCCCGCATGGACGCCGATGATCTGTGCGCCCCGTCGCGTCTCGAAGTGCAGTCGCGGTACATGACCGCACACCCCAACCTTGCCGTGCTGGGAACCTGGTACAACCGCATCGACGAGCACGGCATAACCATCGGCGAGGTTCGCCCGCCATTCCAACCCGCCACGATCCGCTGGCGCCTCTTGTTGGAAAATACATTCTGTCACGGATCGGTGATGATGAGGCGCTCCCCCGTGCTCGGTGCGGGCGGGTACGACGAATCGTGCGAGAAGGCCCAGGATTACGACCTCTGGCTCCGCCTGGCACGCCTTCACCCGATGGCCAACCTGCCTGAACCGCTCTACACGCATCGCGCCCGTGCCGATCGTGGCACCAGCGCTACGCCCGCCCAAGCCTCGACCGCCGCCCGCGCGCTGCTGCGTGCCTGGCACGAACTCCCCGAGCGCACACCCGCTCCGGTTGCGGAGATCGGAAG
>DDSA01000189.1:0-7689 GCA_002343715.1 Phycisphaerales bacterium UBA2402
GGGGGAGCGAGGGGTGGGGGGGCGTGCAGATCGAACCGGTGGGGGCGGGGAGCGACGGGGGGACGTACTCGCTGAAGATTTTCCGGCGGGAGTCGATCGGGCTGCCGCAGGGGAGTGTGAGTTCGGTGGTGGGGTACACGTACGACTTCATCGCGGACTACACGGTGACGCTGGGCGGCGGGACTCGTTCGACGGCGTTGAACGGGAACCTGATCGGGTCGTCGGTGACGGTGCGGTGCGCGGAGACGCTGGTGCAGGAGACGACGTCGCCGTTCACGGTGACGAGCGGGGGGATCCGGTTCACAAGTCCGGGCGGCGACGGGCAGGGGATGATCGTGGTGGACACGCCGGGTCACGATCTGGTGCTGCTGTTCGTGCTGGACGGGTCGAACACGACGAGCGCGAACGCGTTTGTGAAGCGGCTCTGAGCCGGGGAGTGTGCGAGATGCCTGGGTCGAAGCGAACGCTGAGTTTGAAGGTTCGGCAGGCCGTGCGGCAGCGGTCGTGGAAGACGACGAGCGCCGGGGTTGCGGGGATTCTGGGCGTGCTGCTGACGGGGCTGTCGGAGTTGTGGGACGGGAACCCGAACACGAACCCGGACTGGGCGCTGATCTGCGGGATCATCGCGTCGCAGGTCGGGTTGCTGTTCGCGCGTGACAACGACAAGTCGAGCGAGGACGTGGGAGCGGTGAAGGACGACGTGATCGCGTCGATCGCGCCGGACCGTGCTGGTTGACAGGAGGACGGCGGATGACGAAGGACCCTGCTTCGGTGAAGCCCGGCGACCTGGTGTCGGTGGAACTGGACGACTGGAAGGGCGGCGGCCGGGCGACGGCGTACGCGGTGATTCTCGGCGATCAGTCGGGGGATTCGTTTCTGGCCGAGATCGTGGCGGTGTACGCGCGGGCGGGGTACGTGCTGCACGGGGAGAGCCTGGTGCTGCCGGACGGTTCTCGGGTGACGATGCGGGTCGCGCTGCCGAGCGTCAGCGTGAGGAAGGTGGACGGGCTGTGAGGAGTGCATGGATCAGGGACTGCGTGACTGGCGTGATCGGTTCCGTGCTGGTCGGCGCGGGGCTGGCCGGCTGCGCGTCGGACGTGAAGCAGCGGCAGTCCATCGGCGACTCGATCAAGGCCGAGGGTGGGCTGAACAACATCACCGAGACGACGGCGGGCAAGGTGCAGACCGGGGTGAACTACCCGGCGACTTCGCTGTCGAGCAGCCCGGAGCAGTTCAGTTCGACCGGTCCGGGTTCGCAGACGACGCTGTTCAACCAGTCGTTCGGCACCGCGATGGTGGCGGGCGTGCTGAAGGCGGCGAAGGTGCGGGCGTTGACGCAGGAGAACGACGAGATCGTGGTGGAGGGGCTGGAGATCGACAACACGGCCAACGCGGCGCCGGCGTGGGCGAAGGCGGTGGAGGCGCAGGTGATCGCCATGAACCAGGAGCAGCGTGAGATCGCCAAGGCGCAGCTCGCGGCGCAGGTCGAGGCGATCAAGGCGACGGCGCCGCTGGCGGCGAGCCTGATCGAGAAACTGATCGCGGGGCTGTGAGGGAGGCCGGTCGATGCCCGGAGTCGTGTCGTTCGCGTCGGTCGGCGGGGTGTCGAGCGGTTCCGGGTCCACGCCCGCGACGGCTCGGAACCTCGGCTATGCGCTGACGCAGAGCGACTGGGACGAACTGCGGATCATCAGGTCGGCGCTCGACGATCAGTACGTCATCGTGCCCAGCGGCGCGACGGGCAACCAGATCAACCAGATCCTCTGCGACTTCCCGACTGGCACGTCGAGTCTGTGGAAGACGATCACCGGCTGCAACTCGTCCGGTGAGGTGAACGGGGCGATGCCGACGATCACCTGCTCGGGGTTCGGGTCCGGCGTCGGAAGCATCTCGATGCTGGTCTTCAAGCCTTCGCAAGAGTACGTCGAACTGGCGAGCGTGATCCTGGACGGGGCGTCGTCAGGCGTGGGAAGCGGGTCGTACAACCTCGCCAACAACTCAGGCCGCACCGACGCCGTGATCGGCACCAATACCACGAGCGCCACGTGGAAGTTCAGGCTCAACAACGTGATCGGAAGGAACTCGCGGCACAACCCGTTTTCCTTCTGGGGCGGGCAGGCCGGGGCGTTCCCGCGGCACGGTCTTGAGGTCTTCGGCTGCAACATCGGTGCTGGAAGCGGCGCTGACGGCGGCAACGGGTGCATCATCGCAAGGCCGGGGACCGGCGGGAACTGCCTGAGCGTTCTTGTCCAGGATTCCTACCTCGGCGAGATGGTGACGGGGAACGGGCTGTTCGTCAACGCCGGAGCCAACGCCTGCGACGTCACGGTCATCAACAGCGTGCTGAAGGGGTCTTCTAGCATCGGCAACTGTCTCAACGTGAACACGACCGGGGTGGTGACGGTGCGGCGCTCGGTTCTGTTCGGCTCCGGACTGAACGGGATTCTGATTAACTCCGCACAAGAACCGTCGTCAGTGACCGTTGAAGACAGCGTGATCGCGTCAAACGGCTCCTACGCGGTGGACGACGGTGCCTACATCGCCGGCTCCACGACCAACCGCATCTATCGCAACTGCCTGGTCTGGGGCAACACGCTGGGCGAGATGTCCGTGGGCGACGACGGAGCCGGCGGCACCGGCCCGATTGACTTGGTGGGCACCGGGCACCGCCGCACCGCGCCGACGTTCAACCTGTCCACGGGGCGGACGCTGACGGAGTTGTCGGTGGTGAACGGTGACGCGCTGGCGCGGCGTGGGTTCGGGTCGGGGCGGCTGGACTTCGGGGTGCTGTCGCGGCGGGTGCCGTCGCGGGCGAGGCTGAGCGGGGTGTGATGCGCCGTGGCGACGATCCCGTTCTGGATGCGGTCGCGGCGCTCTTCCGATCTGGCGCAGCGGAAGGCGGCGGATGCGGTCCGCGGGCGGGAGGCGACGAAGGTGCTGCGGCGGCTGAAGGCCGACTGCATGGACCCGTCGGGCGTGCCGCTCATCTGGTCGAATCAGGCGGGGAAGTTCGTGATCCCCGAAACCGCTTTCATGCGGCCCGACGGGTCGTGGGGGCCGATCAGTGAACTTGAGAAGCAGAGGCGGCGGGAGGCGAAGCGGCGGGCGGCGCTCAAGCGGATCGAGGAAACGAGGCGGCGCCGCGAGGCGAAGAAAGAAGAGAGGGCGGAGATCGCGCGTCGGAAGCGGGCGGTCCTGCGGAAACGGCGGGATTCGCTGCGGATCGTGAAGGAACTGGAGATCATGCTCCCCGAGCACCTGAAGAACAAGCGGAAGTTCATCGACGACGAGCGGGTGCAGAACCCCGACGGCGTGGCGAAGTCGCTGCGTTTTCTGGCGGAACTGGCGAACAACGCGGACATGGACGCCGAACTGCGGATGCGGGCGGCGAGCAACTACCTGAAGTTCGTGCTGCACCAGGAGATGGCGGGGGACGAGAAGAAGGTCAAGCATGAGCACAAGCACAAGCACCAACTCTCGACCGTCCGCGACGATCCCGAAGCGGCGCGGCGTTTCGTTGATTCCCAGCGCGTCCCAGTGCGCCTTGTGGACCCCGGAGGCCGACTGCCCGATGAAGCATCTGGCGGCCCCGCTCGCCTACCCGAAGGATCGGTACCACGACCCGAGGTCGGGGCTGGTGATCCCGAAGGGGCTGGTGGAGAACCTGGAGTGGAGGAAGAGGCTGAAGGATGAGGCGGAGGCGGACCCGGCGGCGGCGGCGGGGCTGCTGACGCTGTGCCGCAAGTCGCCGATCCTGTTCGTCAACCTGTTCGTGGACACGCTGCGGTTCAGCGATTTCACGAAAGACGGCGAGAAGGTGCCGACGAACTTCCGGCGCCGGCCCATGATCACATGGCCGTGCCAGGACCGCGAACTGCTGTCGATGGACGCGCGGTTCAACGAGGGCCGCCACGGGCGCGGCGTCAAGAGCCGCGAGATGGGCTGGACGTGGCTGCTGATCGCGTACCACCTGTGGCATTTCACGCTGTTCGAGGACCGGCAGATCCTCTGGGGAAGCCGCAAGGAGGAACTGCTGTACAAGATCGGCGATCAGGACGCGATCTTCACCAAGTTCGAGTTCGCGCTGTCGCGGATGCCCGCGTTCCTGCTGCCGGAGAAGTGCCGGATCACGGAGCGGCTGATCATCAACCCTGCGACGGGCGGGAAGATCAGCGGCGAGGCGACGAACCCTCACTTCGGCCACGGCGGCAGGAACGACCTGGTGTGCATCGACGAGGCGTCGCGCATCGACATTCTGGAGGACATCGAGGCGGGCGTGCGCGACAACTGCACGAGCCTGATGCTGATCTCGACGCCGAGGCCGGGTTCGTACTTCGGGACGCTGCGGACAAGCCCGGCGTACGAACAGTGCCGGCTCGGCTGGTACGAGCACCCGGAGAAGGGTCTTGGGCGGCGTGATTTGAACGACGACGAGTTCGAGGTCTACGTCACGAGTCCGTGGGACCAGAAGCAGCGGCCCCCGAACCGCACCGCGGCGTCGTACGCCTCGCAGGTGGCGATGAACGAGGGCCGGTCGGGCGACATGGTGTTCAGCCACGAGACGCTGCGGAAAGCCCGCGGCGACTGCGTGGAGGCGGACCATGTGGGGGGCCTGGTGTTTGCGAACGCCTGGGGCGGGGGCAACGCGAGTCCGACCAGTGAACCGGAGGAACTGGCCGAGGCGGACGACCGGCTGTCGCGGCGGCAGACGCACCTTGTCCGGTGGGAAGAGGACAGCCGGAAGATACCGATGGACCAGTGGCAGGTGTGGCTGCCCTTGTCTCGGGACGAGCGGCTGCACACGATCAGGCCGCCGCAGGACCGGATGTACACGCTGTTCCTTGATCCGGGCGACGGGCGGCGGAGCGCGAACTCGGTGATCTGCGTGATGGACGCGGAGACGGGTGAGCAGGTGGCGGAGTGGTGCTCCAGCCGGTACGGGGCGCGGGACGCGGCCCGGATTCTGGTCGCGGCGGCGCTGTGGTTCGGTGGCTGCCGGTACCCGCTGATCGGGTGGGAGAGCAACGGGCCGATGGGCGGGGCGGTGTCGGACATTGTGGGCAAGAGGCTCCGGTACCCGAACTGCTACTGCGACCGGGTGGGGGGTCGGGCCGGTCCGGACAAGAGGACCGAGCGGCTGGGGTGGATGAGCACCGGGCACAAGAAACCCGTGCTGATCGACAACTTTGCCGACGCGGTGTCGTCCGGGGCGTGCCGGGTGCGGTCGCTCCGGCTGGTCGAAGAGGCGGCGACGTTCGTGGTCATGGAGGACGGGAAGGTGTCGCAGTCGCAGTACGCCGACCTGACCACCGGGGCGAGGGAGGCGCACGGTGACCGGGTGATCGCCGGGGCGGGGTGCTGGATGCTGGTGAAGGAATCGCCCAAAACGGTGCGGAAGGCGAGGATCATGGACGAGGGGCCGATGGACCCGGTATTGTCTTTCGGCGGCAGACTGGTGGCGCAGCGGCGCGAAGAGGCGAAAGCGAAACTCCCTCGGTGGAGAAGGATCGGGTAGGCCATGACCACGATGAACACAGGCGCTCCGATGGTCTTCGCATCGTCGAGAACCGACGACCTGCGAGGGTCGTCGTCCGGCGTGAACGGGTCAACGGCCACCGTGAAGAGGCTGCTGGAGTCGATCACGCAGTCGTGGAAGGACGAGCGGCGGAAGCGGATGCTCGGGGAGTACTACAACGCGCGGCGGTTGTGGTCCGGACCGCTCGCCGACCTGCACGCGTGGCCGTACAACGGCGAGACGGGCGATCCGAACTTCGCTCCGGCGTCAAGTGCGCCGGTGAACGTGATGCACCAGACCATCGCGGCGCTGGAGGCGAACATCCTCTCGAACGACCCGACCGTGCAGATCAAGCCGCGGTTCCTGTCGTCGTACCGCCGGTTCGGGCAGATCGTCGCGGCGCACGCGCAGCGGCGGCTCCATGAGATGCGGTACATCGAAGAGGAGCGCATGTGCTTCAAGGACGCGCTCATGGGCATGGGCGTGATGAAGGTGGGCGAGTACGGGGCGGGCTACTCGTTCGAGTGGTTCGGCGCGAGGATCGAGCCGGGCCAGCGGTACATCTGCCGCGTCAGTCCGTCGGACTACTGCATCTCCCGTCAGGCCCGCGACCGCATGGAGGCGGAGTGGGAGTGCGAGCGGTACCGCACCACCACCGACCGGCTTATGGGGGTTCTGACGCCGGAAGAGATCGACCGGCTGCCCAAGACCAGCGAGCGGCCCGACAAGCGGGACCGCGGGCAGAACACGGACTTCGACGCCTTCGTGCAGTTCCACGACCTGATCGACATCTGGGTGCCGCCCGGCGTGCTGTCGCGTGAGGCGCTGACGCTGACGGTCGCCGGGACGCCGGACGGGTTCTCGTCGATCGGCGACGCCGTGGACCGCTACCTGATCCGCGATCCGAGAGAGTGGGAGGGACCGGCGAGCGGGCCGTACGAGGTCTACGGGTTCAACCGGATTCAGGACACGCCGTACTACGCGGCTCCGACGGTGGTGCTGCGCGACATGGCGCAGATGATCGGCGATCTGTCGAGGCACATCATCGAGTCCGACCAGACCGCGGCGGACCTGATCGTCCACCGGGACAGCGTGAACCCTGACGAGAAGTCGGCGATCCGGTCGGCGAAGCACCTCGACATGATCGCGGTAGAAGATCCGGGCGCGTACACGCAGATCCAGCGCGGCGGCTCGACCGAGCGGGCGCAGGGGTCGCTGTCGATGCACCTGCAACTCTACGGGCAGATGTCCGGATCGGGGCTGCTGTCGGCCACCGGCATCCAGAAGAAGTCGGGCGACACGACCGCGACCGAGGCGGAAGAGGTGTCGGCGCGGCTGAACGTCCTGCTGGACGGGATGGAGCGGCGGGTCTACGAGCACGCGGATCGGGTGCTGGAGAAGTTCGTCTGGTACGAGTTCCGCGACCCGCTTCTGAACAACCAGGTCAACCTGAAGACCGGCGGGGTCGAGGTGGCGTACGTCGTCACCGCCGGGCAGATGGACCTGTACGGGCTGCACGAGATCAACCTTGAGGTGCGCCGCGGGTCGATGCGGCGGGTCAATGAGCAGAGCCGGATCAAGCGGCTCATGGAGTGGGCCTCCGGTCCGGTGCCCATCGGGGTGCAGATCAAGCAGGCGTTCGGGGACGGGTTCGACATCATGGCGTGGCTGCGGCTGACGTCGGACGGGCTGATCGAACCCGCGGACGTGGACGAACTGATCCCGGACCCCAACTCGCTGTCGCTGGCGATCGCCAAGATGGCGGCGGCTGGCGGGATCGACTTGGATCAGGCGGCGGGCGGCGGTCAGGGGGAGCAGCCGGGGCCGAAACGAAAGCCCGGCACCCCCGGGTCGTCGGCCATTTCCGGGTCGAGCCAGACCGGAAATCGTGGTTCGGGGTTTGACAAGGGGGCGATCGCGGAGAATACTGTGTCCGGAATGGGTTTCGGCGGAATGTGAAGCACTCGCGGCGGTGTGGGACTGTCGAGGGCGCTTCAGATGGCGGCGTACGACTTCAGAATCATCGACGACGCCGGCAACGACACGCCGGAGATTGTCGAACTGCGCTTCCCGATGGGCGATCGTCCCGAGATGGTGACGCTGCCCGATGGCCGGACGGCGCGGTTTGATTTTTCCACGACCGCGAAACACGTCAAGACCGAGCAGCCCGAGTC
>DDSA01000189.1:7943-8394 GCA_002343715.1 Phycisphaerales bacterium UBA2402
TTCTCGACCACGCCGAATCAGGTGGACGAGTACCGGCGCCGGCATCCGAACCGGACGTATCTCGACAACGGGTATCTCGTGTCGAACTCCTGGGCCGAGACGAAGCGGATCGTCAGCGAAGAGGGCTGCGTTGACAAGTCCGCGTTCGCGCCCGTCAAGAACAACACCGCGCGGCACACGCTCATGAGGGTTTCTCATGCCTGACCAGACCACCGGCGAATCTCTCTCCTCCGTCCAGCCGCAGCCCCAATCGGATGCGGCTGGATTGACGGCTTCTTCGGGTTCAGCCGCCCCCGAGTCCGCGTCCGCGACGACACGGCCCGCGGCCCCCGTTGACGACCGCGCCGAAATCGACTCGATGATCGACAGTTTCCTCGGCGAGCGGGGAACCCCGGTCGAAGTCAAGAACGTCGAGCAGCAGACCAACAACGAACGGCAGGGGGCGGACGCT
>DDSA01000189.1:8619-8798 GCA_002343715.1 Phycisphaerales bacterium UBA2402
AACAACGAACGGCAGGGCGCGGACGCTGAGGCTGCGCCTGGTCCGGAAGCGGATCAGGCGCAGCCGAAGCAACCCGAGCGCGACGACATCCTGACGCAACTTCTGGAGCAGAACCGGCAGCTGATGGAGATGCTGGCGAATCAGGCGAAGGGCGTGCAGCCCGCAGCCGACGCGCCGAA
>DDSA01000189.1:9068-13531 GCA_002343715.1 Phycisphaerales bacterium UBA2402
CTCGAAGGAGGCGCGCGAGCAGGTCATCAAGCAGTTGCAGGAGGACATGGGGCTGTCGAAGGAGGACGCCGAGAAGCACTACGCGATCATCGAGAAGGTCGCGGAGATCAAGGCGGCTCCGGCCCTTGAAGCGGCCAAGTCGCAGCGCGCCGAGCGCGAGCGACTGGAGCAGGCGGAGACGGAGAAGACCGTCCACGCCGAGGCCGTCCGCATCATCGACGACAACCAGACGATTTTCGGGAAGTCCGACGTTCCGTTCGCGTCGCTCACGCCCGACCAGCAGAAGTCGCGCAAGGAGTTCGTGGAGACGTTCCACGACATGTACCTCGCGCAGAAGTCCCGCGGCGTGACACCCGATGTCAAGTCGCTGCTCACCAAGGCGTTCCGCGCCTCGGTCGGCGACGACACGGCCATGAGCCGCGCGAGACAGGAACTTTCCAAGCAGCACGAGGCCGCGAAGCAGCGGCGCACCGTGCCACCCGCGGCGTCGCGCAACGGTACGACGACCCCGCAGATGATCCGCAGGGGCAACATGACGCTCCCCGCTTCGGAAGCGGCGGAGATCGACGAGCAGATCACGAAGTACCTGGCCGCGAACGGCGGCTGAAGAACTGAAAGGGTCGTACCATGTCGGTCGGCATTCCGCAATCTGATCTCGTGGGCCTGGGCAACGCGCTCATCACGAAGGTCCGCAAGAACAGCCTCATCGAGACGTACAAGTACCAGGACTACGCGGTGAACCGCGCGCTGGACCGCGCCGCGACGCCGTGGGAAGGCGGCGAGAGCGTGACGTGGGCCGTGCGCTACGGCGACGACGGCTCCGCCCGCTCGGTCGGCTTCCACGCCACCGACGCTGTGAACATCGTGGACAAGACGGTGCGCATGGCGGAACTGATGAAGTTCTCCGACGCTTCCTTCGGTTTCGACAAGAAGGAACTGGAGATGAACAAGTCGGGGCTGGTGTACCGCATCCTCCCGGAGCGGCGCACGCAGTCCTACGAGGCCGTGTACAACTACTACGAGGAGCGCGGGCTGTTCGGCCCGAACGACTCGACCGATCAGGCGCTCACCTGCTGGGGCTACCTGAACTGGCTGTGCTGCGGCCCCGCTGGGTCGTACACCGACGGCTTCCAGGGCTACATCGGTCGGTACCGCACGCAGACCTCTGGCGGCGGCTCGGCCAAGCAGTACACCACCATCGGCGGCCAGAACCGCCAGACGGCGGGCGAGAGCCGGCTCCGCAACTACTCGTTCGTCCGCCCGTCGGCGATGGGCGAGCCGTTCGTCAAGTCGATCCACCGCGCCCTGACGCTCACCAAGTTCACCCCGCCGCCCATCGGCGCGTCGGGCATGGACCCGCATTCGGGCAACTTCGAGATGTGGTTCCCGCTGGATCCGTTCCTCGATCTCCGCTCGCTGGTGGACGCCAAGAACCAGAACTTCGGCAAGGACGTGACCTCGGTTGTCAACAACCAGATGTACATGTTCAACAACCCGATCTTCTGGTGCCCGGCGCTCGACCCCGTGGACTCCAGCGACACCGACTTCTACCGGATGATCGCCAAGCCCATCATCGGCATCCGCAAGGACGCCTGGGAGTGGATGCACCTGCCGGGCCGGTGGCGCACCGAGACGAACGCCC
Organism: Phycisphaerales bacterium UBA2402; assembly: GCA_002343715.1. Classification (GTDB taxonomy): domain Bacteria; phylum Planctomycetota; class Phycisphaerae; order Phycisphaerales; family UBA1924; genus UBA2402. The sequence continues at coordinate 10,711 of DDSA01000189.1, forward strand.
GCGTCAACCCCAAGAACCACGACGGCGTGCTGTACTTCATCGACTCGTCGGGTCAGTTGTGCCCGAAGGACCTGCGCTCGTGCGGGTTCGTCGGCCACCTGCAACTCGCCGCCTCCACCTGAGAACTGACCTGAAGGAGATCAAGCCATGACACTCACCGCTCACTACAACTTTGAGCGCATCTCTCGCCCGGTGTTCGTGAAGGGCACCGCCGGCACCACGATCTCGCGCGGTTCGGCGTGCTTCTACGCCGTCGGCGACACCGAGACTCCGGGGACCATCCCCGGCGGCGCGACGGCCATGTCCACGGGCCGCGTGGTCTCGACCACGGTGTACGCTCGCCAGTTCTACGTCGAACAGTGCTCGATCACGAACTACGAGAACTTCGCCGGCCTGCTGGAACACGACGTCACCATCGGCCCCGACGGTACCGCCGCTGGCGAGATCATCGTCGGTGTGGATCAGGCCGGCGCGACCGCGCTGACCAACCAGTCCGTGACCGCTGGTGATCTGCTGGGCGCGATGCCCGGCTCGTGGAACCTCTTCCGCGGCGCCGTGTTCACCAAGCCCATCCTGCGGGTCACGACCACCGTGGACCGTTCGACGACCGCCGGTCCGGTGATCGGAACCCTGAACCCCAACGTGTCGCCGGAGGAGTTCGCCAAGTACCACTTCGTCTACGACAACGACTTCCTCTCCTACGTTTCGACCGGCGAGGCGCTGACGACCATCGTGAACACCACGGCTGGCAGCAACGCTCTGAACGGCGTGATCACCGCTTCGTGCGCGGCCATGACCGACAACAGCCCGGGCGGCACGAAGACGACCCAGACGCTCGTGCAGTTCCAGACCGGCGCCGCCTGCTTCTTCGAGGCCAAGTTCCAGTTGACCGAAGCGGACACGAACGCTGCGAACTGGCTCATCGGCTTCCAAGACAAGGCGGGCACCACGACCACGACCCTTCAGGACAACGGCGCCGGACCGGCGGCCAGCATCGACATGGCCGCCATCTACAAGGTCGATGGGTCGATGTTCTTCCGCTACGGGATCAGCCGCACCACGGCTCAGGCCCTCACGACCACCACCACGGCGTTCGCTTCCGCGACCGACTACCGGCTCGGCATCCTCTACAACGGGATGCCGATCACGTCGGGCGGCGGTGGCCGCGTGTTCTTCTTCGTCAACGGCGTTCTGATCGGCACCGCGGGTGGCGCGGCGTCCGGCGACGAACTCAAGATCCCCAGCGGCCTGATGTACCCCACGCTGCTCGTCAAGGCCGGAACCGGGACCGGCACGCAGACCATGCTGGTGGACTACATGCGGTTCAAGCAGGCCAAGTTGGCGGCTTCGATCTGACCCACACCGCCGGGGCGTGACAGCCCTGAGTGACACAACCCCACCTCGCCAAGCGGCGGGGTGGGCGTTTTCCAGAGATGAGCGAGTACCTGACCAACTCGGGCATGTCGATCACCTACGGCGATCTTCTCGCCGTGGCCGCCCGTGTCATGGGGGATCAGTTCAACGACGAGAACGGTCGGTTGACGTACCCCGACCCGGTGCTCTACCCCGAGCAGGCGGACAAGGCGGCGCGCGTCGTGCGGCGCGGCCTCGCCCGGGTGGTCAGCGCCAAGCCCGACTGGGCGTGGCTGCGGCAGGCGGTGGCCCTCGACCTTGAAAGCGGCGAGGACGACTACGACATGCCGTGGTTCTTCATGGGCCGGATTCTCGGCCCGGTGACGTACCAGACGCCCGGTCCGATGCGGGAGGTCATCGTCACGACCATCGACGACGTGATCGGCAAGTTCCGCGCCGGCTCCGGGAGCGAGCAGACCGGAGATCCGACGCACTGCGCGTTCTACGTCGGCGAGAAGACGGACCCGTCTCAGCCCGCCTTCTGGAAGGTGCGGTTCTACCCCACCCCCTCGCGGGCGGTGACGGTCGTGATGGGGGTCCGGGCCGAGCCGGAGGCGATGCGGGATTCGACCGACCAGTTCATCGCCGGGAGTGAGTACAACCGGATGGTCGAGGCGGCGGTGATGCTGGAGGCGGCGAACGAAGCCGCTCCGGAGCGCCGCGACGTGCTGATGCAGGAGTACGAAACGGCGAAGGGCGACGCGATCCGCAACGACGACCGGGCGAAGGCCCGGAACTCCGGGCGGCTTGAGCGTACAATGGGGTACGGGAACGGGTACCCGTGGTACCGAGTGACAAGCGTGAGCGTCAACGGAACGCTCGTGAACTGAGAGGCGAACATGGGACAGGGCGGCAACCTCGATACTCGTGACTTCAAGCGTCAGATCCTCAACGCCACGAACAACGGCAGCGGCTTCCTGAAGTCGCTCCAGTGTCAGGTGGTGTCGCGCCACTCCGCGCCGGGTGTCCCCATCCTGACGGCCGGCGTGAACTACTATATCTTTGACGCCAGCGCCGACGCGGTGTGCTTCTCGGCGACGCTGCCGGCGGACTACGACAACAGCGCCTCGTACAGTTCGAGCGCGACCGGCATCCAGAGCGACGAACTTTACTTCGAGGTGTACGCCGCGACGCCGACCGGCGGCGCCGGCGACAGTTCGCTGGAGATCGACTCCTTCAAGTACGTCCGCGTCGGCAACGCGAACGGCGCGTCGGCGGACGTGGCCGCAACGACCGTGACGCTGACGACCGCGCAGACGGGGTTGCAGACCGTTTCCGGGACCGCCGTGGTCCGGCTGCGGTGGAACCTGTCCGGTCTGGGCCTGCGGCCCAACGACTGCATCAATCTGCTGCTGGGCTGCACGAATGCGACGGACGACATCTGCGTCTACGGCGCTCAGTTCCTCTA
>DDSA01000005.1:0-136 GCA_002343715.1 Phycisphaerales bacterium UBA2402
GTGATGCGATCTTTCGCGCTTCATCATGGACATGCTCGGGACCGCCGTTCACTTGCGCCGAGAAGGAGAATCGTCGTTGGACCGATCGATGTCGCCCTTTGCGTAAACGCGGCGGGGCGGAGCGATCGTGTGATCA
>DDSA01000005.1:330-4332 GCA_002343715.1 Phycisphaerales bacterium UBA2402
CGGGGCGGAGCGATCGTGTGATCACATCGACGAGGGCGATGGTGTCCCACGCGACGCAGTGGAGAGAGGGTCAGGCCAGGCGGCGAACAACACGGGCTTCGACGTGTGTGATGTCGGTCCGGTTCTCGTGTCCGTCGGTGAAGGGTACATACCGATGCGATACCGGTTCGGGGCCATCCTCGAAGGGTGATCCTTGCGTTATAAAGCCCGGCAGTGGGTAAGGCGGGTTCGGTGAACCGTTCGTTCGTCGGTGAATCGTGAGCATCAAAAACACCGGCTCGACGGCCTACGAACCGAGATCATCGCGCGACCGGGCGGGTGAGCACGACCTTGGTCGAGCATCTCTCCGGGGGATACGGGGCGCCAGTCCATGGTTTTCGTGTGTTCCCGCAGGAATGAGCGACCTGTGACGGCTGTGCCGCGCGTGCGGTTGAATTCGGACCGCGTGCCCGATCATCCGCCCCCGCCCGGCTGCCGATGAGGGTTCCGTGCGCCCACTGCCGGGCCACAAGGAGCCGAGCGAACGCATGGACCTGATCCAGATTCTCAAGACGGCGTACGAGGCGAACGCGTCGGACATCCACCTGGTGGCCGGCCAGCCGCCGGTGATGCGCGTCCACCAGGTGATCACCCCCATGGAGATGCCGGTGATCACCAAGGAGGTCGCGCGGAAGTTCGTGGAGCAGATGGCGCCCCCCGATGCGCTGATCGCCTTCGACAAGAACAAGGACTCGGACTTCTCGTTCCAGGTCGACGGCCTGGCCCGTTACCGTGTCAACGCCCACTTCCAGGGCGGGCGCGCCGCGATGGCCCTGCGTGCGATCAAGAGCAAGGTCCCACCCCTGACGGCCCTGAGCCTTCCCGAGGTCATCACCCGCCTCACGTACCTGCCCCGGGGGCTGGTGCTCGTGACGGGGGACACCGGATCGGGCAAGTCCACGACGCTCGCCGCGATGATCGAGGCGATGAACCAACGCTACAAGAAGCACATCCTCACGCTCGAGGACCCGGTGGAATACCGCTTCGAGAGCAAGGAATGCTTGATCGAGCAGCGCGAACTCGGGCAGGACATGCCCACGTTCGCCAGCGGCCTCAAGCACGCCCTGCGCCAGGACCCCGACATCATCCTGGTCGGTGAAATGCGCGACCTGGAGACCACGGCCCTGGCGATCTCCGCCGCGGAGACCGGCCACCTGGTGCTGAGCACCCTGCACACCTGCAGCGCGGCCCAGACGGTGGAGCGCATCATCGACATGTACCCCGGCGGGCAGCAGAACCAGATCCGCTCGATGCTCTCCTCGACGCTCCAGGCGGTGCTGAGCCAGACACTCTTCAGCCGGTCGGACAAGCCGGGCATGGTGCCCGCGGTGGAGGTGCTCCTGTGCACGCCCGCGGTGCGGAACCTGATCCGCGAGAACCGCACCTTCGAGATCCCCAACGTCATCGAGACCAGCCGCAGCCTGGGCATGTGCACGCTCGACAGCAGCATCGCCGAACTCTATTTCAACGGCTTCATCAGCCGCGAGGACGCCATCGCCCAATCGACCCACCCGGACAAGCTGGAGCGGCAGTTGGCGGCGTGAGCCTTGCACCGCAGTAAACCCCCATGGCAAACTACCGCTACCAAATTCGTACATCCGGCGGTCAGGTCCAGCAGGGCGTGATCTCGGCCGATTCGGCGACGAGCGCCGCCTCGATCCTTCGGGCGCAGGGGGCGCACGTGCTGGCCCTGACGCAGCAGGCGACGGGGGTGGACACCGCGGGCCTGATGGCCAAACTCAAGGACCTCAACGCGGGCCAGCCGACGCAGAAGCACGTGCTGGACTTCACGACGCAGCTGGCGGTGATGATCCGGGCCGGGATCAACCTGCGCTCCGCGCTGGAGGGGATCGCCGAGCAGACCCAGCACGTCACGTTCCGCAAGGTCGTGAACCAGTTGCGCAACGACGTGGACGGCGGCCTGCCCTTCTCGGCGGCGTTGGCCAAGCACCCCAAACTCTTCAACCCGCTCTACCTGAACATGGTGCGGGCGTCGGAGATGTCGGGCGGCTTCAGCCGGATGCTCGACCGCATCGCTGGGTACATCACGCAGCAACTCGAGACCAAGAAGATGGTGATGGGCGCCGCGATCTACCCGGCGATCATCGGCACGCTCGCGGTGGGCGTCACGGTCTTCCTGCTCACGTTCGTGCTGCCCAAGTTCGCGGGCGTCTTCGAGGGCAAGGAGCATGTCCTGCCCTGGGCCACCAAGTTCCTTATGGGCCTCTCGGCCTTCATGGTCAAGAACTGGTACATCCTACTCGCGGGCGCCGCGGCGGTGGGCGGGTGCGCCTTCGCGTTTCTCCGGACCGAGGTGGGATCGTTCTGGATGGACAAGATGAAGCTGACCATCCCGATCCTGCGGACGATGTTCCGCTCGCTCTACATCTCGCGCTCGCTGCAGACCATGGGGCAACTCATCAACGCGGGCGTGCCGATGCTCGACACGCTGGCCATCACCGGCGACATCTCGGGCAACGTGCTCTTCAAGGGGATGTGGCGCAAGGTGCACACGAGCGTCAAACAGGGCAAGAAGATCTGCCAGCCGCTCATGAAGGAGACGGTCCTGCCCCGCGCCGTGATCCAGATGATCTCCGCGGGCGAGGAGTCCGGTAAACTGGGCGAGGTGCTCGACGAGATCTCGGCCTTCTACGCCCGGCAACTCAAGGACAACATCAAGGCGGTTACCGGAATGATCGAGCCCATCATGATCCTTGCGATGGGCACAGTCGTCGGCTTCATCGCCATGGCCATCATCCTGCCCATCTTCAAGATGAGCCAACTCGTGAAATAGCCGATGCCGGGGAAGTCCCGGCGTGCCGCCGGGCAGTGGAGGCGATCTATGAGCGGCGCGGCAATCACGGTGCGGAGCAAGGGCGCGGGGCGAAGCAGGCGGGGATTCACGCTGCTCGAGACCATGATGGCGCTGGTCATCATCGGTGTTGGCGTCGTCGCGTTCGTGGATGCGCAGGCGGCGTTCACCCGCAGCAATGCCTGGTCCAGCCACGCCGCCACGGGGATGCTCCTGGCCAACGAAGTCCGAGAGATGACCCGGCGCCTGCCCCGCCACGATCCCGTCACCGGCATTACGCGGGTGACGGGCGCCGGCGGCGCGAGCATGGCGCTGGGGTGGGGGCGGGAGATGGGCGAAACCATCGCGACGGACATCGATGATCTCGACGATCTCGACAACGTCACCTTCGGGCTTGGGGGCACCTTCCCCGGCCCTGTCGATGCCTTCGGCTCGGTGATCCAGGAGATTTCCCCCGACGGCACGCCCATGATGGATGTCGAGGGGAATCCCCGCACCCTGGAGGGGTGGCGCCAACGCGTCCTGGTGACCAAGGTCGATCCGTACAACTTCAGTCTGGCTCGTTCCGCCGCCTACGAGCAGGCGGCCACCGCGCAGTGGCCGGCCATCCGACTCGACCAGTTCCCGATGCGCATCACGGTCATCGTGGAATACCAGGGGCCGTACGACACGCAGCCCAGCGAGGTGACGCGGACGACGTGGGTGGTCCCCCCCTGAGCATCCACCATCGGACGGTGTCGAGTTGCGCGACCGAATCACACGCGTGGTATCAACGGCAAGGAGCGAGCAGGATGCGATCGGCACGACAATCACGAGCGACCGTCACACGCTGGTGGCGCACGCGCCGCGGCGTCGCCGCGGTTCTCGCCATGATGTTCCTGATCCTCTTCGGGTCGTTGTCGGTGGCCATGGCCATCGCCAGCAGGGGCAATATCACCACCGCGGCGACGCACCTGCACGTGGGGCGGGCGCAGTCCGCCGCGGAGACGGGGCTGGCGGTGGCGCGGGCTCGTCTGGCCGAGTCGGCCGCGCGATTCCTGATCTCCGAGAGCACGGTCGACGCGACCTTCGGGGCCAACTTCTGGAACGGGAACCTGGGCCCGCTCGGCACGACGCAGGTGCTGCCCGCCCGCACCGAGATATGACGACAA
>DDSA01000262.1 GCA_002343715.1 Phycisphaerales bacterium UBA2402
GGGGGAAGGGGGGGCGCGGGGGGGGGGGAAGTGGTTTTCCACAGGGGGGCGGGCGGGGGCGGGGGGGGCGTGCCGAGAAACTCCTCGAGCACGAAGAGGCCGCGTTTCACCGGGCTGGTGCGCGTCGGGTTGCTCGTGACGGTCAGGACCGCGCCCATGGTCAGCACCCCGCCGCGGGGCGAGGTGTCGGGCAGGTTCACGCGGCGGAACTGCGTGCCCCGAACGCCGGGGACACCGTACAGGCGCGCGAGAGGTTCGTTGAGCATGGCGTAGCGAGCATCGAGCAGGTCCAGGAGCGTGCCCTCGCCGCGGACGACCGCGCCGACGAAGAGACGGGCCTCTGTCTCCATCGCCTCTCGCAGGGCGGGGGAGTAGTCGGGGAAGAGGGCGGTGTCGATAGCCAGGTCGTTGAGTGTCCGCAGCTGCAGCCATTGGCCGGTGAAGTTGGTGATGAACGCATCGGCCCTGGTATCGGCGAGCATCCGGCGCGTCTGGGCCGTGAGGACTTCATCGGTCAGGAGGGAGCGATCCGCCGCGGTGGCGAGGAGGGTGTCGTCGGGGCCGCTGCTCCAGAGGAAGAAGGACAGGCGCGAGGCGAGTTCGTAGCCGTTCAATCGGTAGACGGCGGAAGGATCATCGGGGTGCGGATTGTCCAGCGTGCGGTAGAGAAAGTTGGGCGAGACCAGCACGGCGGTGAGGCCGTTGCGCACGGCTTCCTCGAAGGGTGCCCCGGCGGCGATGCCCGCTCTGTAGACCGTCATCAGACGCTCGGGTTCGCCTTCTCGCAGGGGTCTTCGGTACGCGTGCTCGGCGAAACGGGAGAGAACGGCCAGCGCGCGTGCTTCGTCATGCTCGATGGTGCGTGCGAAGCCGAAGAGGCGGTTCCACGCGGCGGGGCGCTGGGTGGTCTCTTCGTTCAGCGGGCCGGCGAGCGTGATCGCTTCGATGCCCAGGTTGCGGTCGGCGACGTTGGGCCGCCAGTAATCGTTCGTGAAGTGCGCGGCGAGGCCGTGGCGGCCCCCGTTGAGTCGGATGCGGGTATCGACGGTCTGCGGCTCATCACGCGTGCCGGAGATGAAGAACGCCTTGTGCTCCTTGCCGTCGATGCGGAGGCTGATGCGGGCGTGCTCATCACCGGCCCGGGTTTCCCACGCTTCGATGCGGACGAGATACTCGCCGGTCGCGGGGGCGTCGATCGTCGCGGAGACCGCGCCGTTGGAATACAGGTAGTGACCCCCGCCGGGCAGGCCGTGCCCGTTGGCGCCGCCGGTCAGACGCAGCGGTTTGGGCGCCGCGCTGATCTGCACCGCCGGGCCGAGCGCGAGGGCCACGGCCTTCTCCGCGGCGTCGAGGTACGCTTCGACGGCGAGGGGCGAGACGGAAAGCACATCGGCGATGTTGTCGAATCCATAGCCGGTGTCATCGGCGGGCAGCCGCGCGGCCACATCGGTCGCGGCCGGGTCGATGCCCAGGAGGTCACGCAGCGCGTTGCGGTACTCGGTGCGGTTCAGGCGGTGGATGGTGAACCAGCCGGGGTCGATCGTGGCATCGGGGGGCACGTACGCCGATGCGGACTCGAACCATTGCGTGAGAATGAGGCGCTCGAGGTCGCTGGGCTGCGGCGACTTGGCCGGCGGCATCTCTCCGGTGGCGACCATTTCCTTCAGGAGCGCGAGATCGCCGCCGAGCGCGAGCGCGGCACGAAGGTCGGAGAGACGTTCGAGGTCGATGTCTCCCTTTGCCTCCTCGCCCGCGTGGCAGGAGAAGCAGTGCGCGGCAAGCAAGGGACGGACATCATCCCTGAATCGTCGTTCCAGTTCCTCTGCCTGGGCATCGGCGGGGGGGTGTGTGCTCGGTATCTTCGCGGCGAACGCGCCCGCCGTGAGGACGAGAGTCGCGCCGAAGCCCCTCGCGAGGTTGTGAGTCGTTGGTCCCAAAGATGGTGTCCGGGATGCCTTTCCGTGTTATCGTGTGGTTGTACGCCGTGTCCCGCTCTTTGTTAGCGGACCATTTCGATCACTCTGGCGCGGTGCTGCGCGGAACATCGAGGGCAGGGAATGGAAACTCCTTTGAGTCGGTGTGTTGTGAACGCATGATGCCCTCGAGACGGGCAAGGTCCTCCGGACGAAGGTCCGAAAGATCTGTGGATTCGTCTGGGTCGATGGAGAGGTCGTACAACTCGGTTCTGATCGGACCTTTGTGCATCCCGGTGCGAACCGCTTTGAGATTGCCGTCGAGCACAGCCTGCTGGCCTCCGTAACCGGGGAACTCCCAATAGAAGAATTCGCGTTGGGTCGCTTCGCCGCGGCCTGTGAGGAGCGGGGCGAGGCTCACGCCGTCGGTGTCGTTCATGGACGGCAGGCCCGCGAGGTCCAGGAACGTGGCGGGCAGGTCGTAGCCGATGCACGGTTCATCACGCACAACACCCTGGGAGATCATCCCCGGCCAGCGGGCGATGAAGGGGACGCGGATGCCGCCTTCGTAGACGCTTCCTTTGCGGCCGCGCAGCCCGGCGGTGCTGCAGAAGAACTCGGAATCCGCCCCGCCGACGCGGCCGTGCGTCGGGCCGTTGTCGCTGGTGAAGATGACCAGCGTGCGCTGGTCGATGCCCAGATCGGCGAGAAGATCGAGCAGGCGGCCCACATCGCGGTCGAGGCGAGAGACCATCGCGGCGTACGCGGCGTGGGGCCTGGGGTGGGGCAGGTAGCCGTGCTTTCCGTCGTAGGGGGCATCGTCGATCCCGGGGTAGGCGTCGAGGTTTTCCTCGGGCACCTGCAACGCCACGTGCGGGATGGTGACGGCGAGGAAGAGGAAAAAGGGTTGATCCGCGCTGCGCCGGATGAAGTCGAGCGCCTCATCCATGATGAGAGCGTGGGCGTAGTGAGGGCCGGTGAGGTTGCCCGGCGTGTTGCCATCGAGCATCACTTTCTCGGAGTTTCGCCAGAGGTGCGTGGGGTAATAGTTGTGGGCCTGCCGCTGGCAGTTGTACCCGAAGAAGAACTCGAAGCCCTGGTTCAATGGATCGCCCGAAGAGCCGGGAGGCCCAAGCCCCCACTTGCCCGCGCAGCCGGTGGCGTACCCCGCGCTTCGCAGCCGCCGGGCGATGGTGTCCGTTGATTCCGGTAGGGGCAGTTGCCCCTCGGGCTTGACTTCCCGGTTGTCTCGGATGAAGGCGTGGCCGGCGTGCCGACCCGTCAGCAACTGGCAACGCGATGGAGCGCACACCGGCGCGGCGGCGTAGGCCCGGGTGAACCGTGCGCCCTCCGCGGCCATGCGGTCCAGCCGCGGCGTGCGGATGATGCGCTGGCCGTAACAGCCCGGTTCTCCGTAGCCGAGGTCATCAGCGAGGATGAGGATGAAGTTCGGCGGCGCGGCCGGTGCGGGGCCGCACAGGAGCGAGGCGAGCATCCACAGACACACTGCGCGAAGTGCCATGCGTGGATCGTACCGGGCGGCGCGTGATGGAAAAAGGGCCGCCGGTGTGTGCAGCAGCGGCGGCCCCGAGGTGTGCCTGAGTCGATGGGAGTGTCTGAATGGCCCCGGGCGGGGTGCGCCCGTTTGGATCGACTCAGTACAAAGAACAGGACAAAGCGGGGGCGGCCGCTGTCGCGGTCGCCGCCCGGATCATGCCAAACTCAGCAGCCGCCGGCCTCCCATTGGGAGAAGAAGAACTCGACATCGCCGCCATCGACACCGCCGTCCTGGTTGGTGTCGCCGCAGCCCTCGCCGGTCTCCCAGGTGACGTAGAACGCCTCGACGTCGCCGCCGTCCACGCCGCCGTCCTGGTTGAAGTCCGCCGCGCACGGGGGGCAGGCGCTTCCGCACTCGGTGATGCCGGTGTAGAAGTCCACCGCGATGGCGAGGTTGTCGCCCCCGAGCGGGCGTACGTGCCAGCGGCCGTCGGTGGCCGCGTTGGCGAGGGGGCGCACGTCGAAGAAGCCCACGCCGAGGTAGTAGGTGCCCGCGGCCAGGGGCCCGCTCTCACCGGCGAAGGTCTGGCCGGCGGGCCGGTAGGGGCCGCGGATGTTGGTGTCGCCGAAGGAGAACTGCGGGAAGAAGTTGGGGCCTTCATCATCGCTCGCGGCGACGACGTTGCCCGCGGTGTTGAAGAGGAAGGCCTCGTGGTCGGCATCGCCCGATGGGTCGCTGTTGGCGAAGTCGATGTCGAGGTAGTTCTCGGCGCTCGAGCCGTTCACATCGGCGCAGAGGGTGAAGGAGTACCAGAGAATGTTCGCGTTGCCCGGGAGTGTCGGCGCGTTGGCCGCGCCGGGTGCCAGGAGCGTGCCCTGGTCGGCGCCGACGGGCGCGACGGAGGGCGGAAGGACGCCGCCGTTGGTGTTGGATCGGAAGTTGACGCGGATGCTCCCCGCGTCGGTGCCGGTGGATGCCGCGGTGAAGGCATCGTCGAAGGTCGTGGGGCCCGCGGCGACGGCGAGGTAGTAGGTGTTGGTGGCGAGCAACTCGCCGCCGTAGCCGTCGAACTGCTCGCCGTCACCGTTGCCGGGGCGACGGCCGACGCCGAAAGAGAGTTGCGCCGCCTCGCCGGGGCCGCTGTTGAGGTCGGAGGCGATGAGGTCGCCGTTCGAGTCGTAGAGGCCCAGGGCCGTGTCGGTGATGCCCGAGCCGGCGGTGTCGATGTCGAGGAACGTGAGCAGGGCGTCGGTTACATCGTCGTTGAGGTTGATGCTGTACCACGTCACCTGCCCGGCGGAGAGAGCGTCGGTGCGGCTCTGCGTGTCACCCAGCGTGCCCAGCGCGGTGTGCGCGGGCGGTGTGGCTGGCACATCGCCGGTGATGAAGAGCGCCAGGTTCATGAACTGATTGGCGCAGGTCCCGGTGGCGAAGGTGGTCTGGTTGTGCTCGGCGGGAGGCGCGCCGACGGCCCCGCCTTCGAGGATGCCGTCGTTGTCACGGTCGCGTCCCCAACTCGGGCCGGATGATCCGGGGCCGCCGGTGACGAGGTTGAGGCCCCACAGGAGGCTGGGCGCGGTGGCGGAGGCGAGCGGCTTGAGCGTGGTCGTGCCCACCTCGAAACACTCCAGCTCGACCCAGACGGTGCTGTCGGGCAGGGTCGGTGGCGTCGTGGGAGTGACTTCAAGGTCAAAGATGCCGTTGGCCACATTGTTGAGCCGGAGCGTGGCCTGCCAGAGCGGGGTGGCGCCGGGCGCGACCATGGGGTTGTTGGCGAAGTTCGCATCGTCCCAGATGCGGATGCGGAGGTCGAAACTCACCGGCGAGGTCAGGCTGTTGGCCACGGGGATGCTGATGGTGCGGAGCACGTTGTTGGTGGTGCCCGCCCACGGGCCGACAGGCCCGAAGTTCACATCGTCGATGATGTGCGGCGTGCCGAGGTAGGTTGCGCACGCCGCGCCGGCCTGCGCGTCGTACGTCTTGGGCGCGCGATCGGAATATCCCGCCGGGACCAGTTCACCGTTCACAAGGCGGACCTTCTTCACCGCCGTGCCCGCGGGGACGGGCCCGTCGGCAAGGCCGGGCGTGCTGAGCGCGGCCGCGGCGCCCGCGGCGAGAACCATCCATGTCGTCAACTTCATCTTCGAACACTCCTCTTCATATTCGCGGCGGGCGATACCTGACTTCCCCGCACGAGCACGCCCGCGGCGATGTCTGGCCCGCCGGGCAGCGCGCGAAACACTCGCGGCCCCTCGGCGGGCATGGCCATGTGGTGTCCGCCGGCGGGGTCGCCGCGACGGACCTTTGAACTACACCCCTGAACACTCTCCCCCGGTTTCAGCGCACGTCGATCAGCGACGTTCAACGCCGAGTGCGCGGGAACATGCCCGCGCCTGGCCGGACGCAGAGAGCATCATGGAGGATGCTCTCCGGCCAAAGTGCCGTCAGAAAACACGATTGCGGTCGATGATTCTTCATAAAACTCACTCGCGCGGTGATAGCGCGTGAACGGACCTCGGGCCGCCCGGCCTCCCGGGTTGTTGACACAAACCACCCCTGTCGAGAGCACCGAGACGGGTCAACCCGCCGCGGCCGTACTCATACGGCGGGCACGATCAGCGGTTGCACCACACGAACGTAAATGATTGATGAAGGTCTGCAACGACCGATACCGTGGCGTTCAGGCCGAGCGTCCGTACCACGAATAGTCCGTGCCGTCGGACAGGTCGGGCAGTGCCTCGGGAGCGTCGAACGAAGCGGCGTGTGCTTCCTGGCGCATCATGTACAGAGCGCCGGAACTGAGGCATGCGAAGGTGAGAAAGAGGACCACCTGGGGTGACATGCGGGCGATGCCGTACCCCTCGGCCATGTTGCCGAGCCAATAGGTGCAGAAGAAACCGATGCAGAGATCGGCCAGGCGCTTCTGGAACTCGCCCGCGCCGACGCGGGCACGGATCAGCATGAGGCACAGATACCCCGAGATGCAGAGTTGAGCGAAGAGCAGGATGGGGATCAGGAAGCCGTAACTGGCGAAGCCGTAGAGGAATCCGTTCTCGCTGGCGCCGGCCTCCATCGCGCCCACGCCGATGACGGGGTTGCGCAGTCCGGTCTGGATGAGCGTGGCCCAGGCGACGGAACGCGTGTCATCGGTGGAGGTGAGGCGGTCGAAGCCGAACTTGACGCCCTGGTCCGAGGCGAACATGACCAGCCCGGCGATGACCGCGACGGCGACGGGCATGAGGAGGATCGTGCGGCCAAGGCGGGCGTACAGAATGGCGGCGTAGCCGACCAGAGCGCAGAGTGCTCCGGTGCGGCTGCCGGACCACATGATGAAAAGGATGTGCGTTCCGACGACGAAGAGCCAGAGGGGCTTGAGCCGCTTCTTCGGGTCGTTCATCGTCAGCCAGATGGCGACCATCGAGATCACGGCGGAGAGTCCGGCGGCGTGCTGAGGATTGGCCGAGAGACCGGTGAAGCGGCCCGCCGCGCCGGTGGTGAGGATCTTGTGGTTGATGAAGAACTGCACCGTGCAGCCCAGCGTCCAGAGGAGACCTCCAAAGGCGATGGTGCGCACCACGGAGAGGTAGTCGTCCCAGTCTTTGAGAATGACGGAGTAGTAGAGGATGAGCGATCCGGAGATGGTGATCGCGAAGGCGATGGCCATCATGCCGCCCACGAGTCCGCCGCCCGAGATCTCGCCGTGGAGGATGTTGATGGTGCCCATCGTGATGCCCTGGAGCAGATAGACCCACCCGAGGAATGGGGTCTGCCTCAGGTTCACGCGGTACGAGTGGGCAAAGACGGCGAGCGCGGCGAGCAGGGCACACCCGGCGCACAGGATGTTGCGGCGTTCCTGGAGCGGAAGGAGCCAGGTTCGAAAGTCGGTGCTTTTGCCCGCTTCCTTCGCAAGGCCGAGGCTGGCCAGAAAGATCATCCCTCCGATGGCGATGAGCGCCGCCTTTGGGTTGCGCAGGATCGCGAAGATCAGGCCGAGAAGGAAGGTGCCCGCCAGGGCAACTTTCCAGAGGTTATCGGCGGAGAATAGGTCCATCGAGGAGTCTGAATCAGTCGGTTGTTTTGATCGAACAGGAACAATCTGAGGCGAGGCGGCGCGTGCCGATCACTCAAACCGCGAACACCCCGATGGGCGGATGTAGCCCTCACCGGGTGAGCATGGAGAAGGGTAGCGCAGACCCGGGGTGATGGGAGCGGTACGCCGGATGCACGACGCGGTTCATGGTTCTTGTCCACCCGATGTCCGGGTGGGCGCGCGTGGTGTTCACCGCTGTCCAACAAGCAGGAAGTTCTTTCGAACGTGGCTGTCACGGGGTGGTTCCGGTCGGGGTCGAGTCACCCGATCGAGCGGTGCCGGATCGATGAGAAGTGTTGACTGATCCGGGCGGTCCGCAACTCTCAACGGCCATCCGCGGCCCAGAGAGCCAGCACGAGGAGCGTGTAGAGCCGCTGGGAGTGGTCGCGGCGGCGGCGGTCGTGTTCATCCATGAGTGTGCGTGCCGCTGCGGGGTTGATAGGCAGGCCGAGGAGATGTTCAGGGAACGGGTCCGTGCCGTGGAGCGCATCGCCCAGGAGTGTGCGCATCTGGCCGAAGTCGGTGCGAAACCACTCGCCGATGGGGACCGCGAAGCCGCGTTTGGGGCGTCGCGCCACCGCGACGGGCAGACGCCGCATCGCCAGGTCGCGCAGAAGCCCTTTGCGCCTCCCGCCGGGCATCAACGAATCGATGGTGGCCCGTTGCGATATGTCGGCAACCACGCCGTCGAGAAACGGGGACCGAACCTCCAAAGCCGTCGCCATGGAAGCCCCATCGCTCTTGATGAGCAGATCATCGGGCAGGTAACGGGCCTGATCGTGCGAGAGTGCCTCGGCCACCGTCCAGGGGACCGGAGATTCCTTCGGAACTTCGACACCGAGCGTGCGCAGCATGGATCGAGGGAAGACCGAGACCAGGTCGAGATAGCCGTCGTGCCGACAGGCATCGGCGAGTCTCGCCGCGCGGGAGCGGCGAGATGAGGGGCGAGACCCCGGCCCGATCGGCCAGAGCGCGAGCAGCCGGTTCCAGGGGCCGACCCGCGCCGCGGCGGCGTGGCGGTCGTATCCCGCGAAGAGATCATCCCCGCCGTCGCCGGAGAGCGCCGTCGTGGCGGTGCGTCGAACTTCGCGTGCCAGCCAGTGCGCGGGCAGGAGCGAACTGTCACCCAGCGGCAGGCCGAGCAGTGAGATGAGCCGAACAAGATCCTCGGCGGGGCGGGGAGAACAGCCGAGGGTGTGATGGCGGGTGCCCAGCGCCGCCGCCGTCGCGGAAGCCTCCGCCGATTCGTCCAGAAGCGGGTCGGGCATCCGAACGGTGAAGGTCTCGAGGTTGGGGATTCGTTCCTTGGCGTACGACGCGATCAGCGCGGAATCGACACCGCCGCTCAGGAAACACCCGAGCGGTACATCGGCTTCGAGGCGCGCGTGGACCGCGCTGCGCAGGGCGTGATCGAGGGCATCGAGCGTGAGGGGGCGGTCACGCGCCGGTGCGGGGGGTAGATAGCGTTCCGCGCTCGGCTTCGGAGCGGTCAAGTTCAGCGTGCTTCCCGGGGGCAGGGAGTGCAGGCCTCGAGTCGGTGGATCACCCCAGGCACCGAAACGCAACCACCTCGCCGTGATGGTGGGGTCGGGCGGGGCGCTCACTCCCGCGGCGCGGAGCAGGTTCCGCAGCGCCGCGGCACAACTCGCGAAGGCCCGCCCGTCCGGGAGGTCGCACCAGTACAGCGGCTTTTGCCCGAAACGGTCGCGGGCCAGCGTGAGGGAGCGGCCGTCCCAGTAGGCGAACGCGAACATGTCGCTCGCGCGTTCGCACGCGCGGCGGACGCCCCAGCGGCGGCACGCGTGAAGGAGCGCTTCGGTGTCGCTGTGATCGCTGGAGAAGACAACCCCTTCGGCCCGGAGAGCGGTCCTCAGGTCGAAGTGGTTGTAGATCAGGCCGTTGAACAGGATGGCGGCGTGCTCCCGCGAGTTCGATCCTCGCCACGCCATCGGCTGGTGCCCGCCTGTCGGGTCGAGGATCGTGAGGCGGCGGTGGATCAGGGCGACCTCGGCGGCACGCCCGTCGGCGAGGATGGCACGATCGCGGAGCCTGCCGGCTCCATCCGGGCCGCGGTGAGCGATCGCCCGGTCCAGCACGTCGAGCCAGGCATCGGGGATCGCTTCCGGCTCTCCGCCGTCGCTGGTGAAGCGCAGGATGCCCGCGATGCCGCACATGCGCAACCGTACGGCGGGTGGTGCGCCCGTACCCTTCCTTCTGCACATGCGTGAAAACGGCGTCATCGTGGGCATCGACCTCGGCACGACCAACAGCCTCGTCGCCGTGTGCGATGAACGCGGGCCCCGGGTGCTGACCGATGAGGCCGGAGAGGCGCTCATCCCCAGCACGGTGCGGTACGAGATCGATCGTGGTCGATGCGTCCGGACGCTCGTCGGCAAAGACGCGAAGGAGGCTTCGCCGGATCATCCGTTGACGACGGTGACGAGCGTGAAGCGCCTGATGGGGCGTTCGGTCCAGGACGCCGCGGCGGACCTGCCGTTCCTGTCGTACCGGGTGGTTCCGGGGGAGCGGGGCACGGCCCGGGTCTCAATCCCCGCGGGGGACGGGACTGAAGTGCTTCTCTCTCCCGAGGAGGTTTCGGCCCGGGTGCTGCGGCGTCTCAAGGAGATCGCCGAGCAGAGCCTCGGCTGCGAGGTCACGAAGGCCGTGATCACGGTGCCCGCGTACTTCGATGATGCGCAGCGTCAGGCCACCCGGGCGGCGGGGCGGCTGGCGGGGCTTGAGGTGGTGCGGATCGTGCCCGAGCCGACCGCGGCGGCGCTGGCGTACGGCATCGGGCTGGACCGCGCCGCCGACCGAAACCGTGAAGAGTCGACGGTGGTTGTCTTCGACCTCGGCGGGGGCACCTTCGATGTCAGTGTGTTGAGGTTGACACCCGCCGAGGGCGATGAGCCGTTCTTCTTCCGTGTGCTGGCCACGCGGGGCGACACACGCCTGGGTGGGGACGATTTCGATCACCTGCTGGTGGAGGCGATGCGCCGCGAGATCGCGGCACAACTCGGGCTGGATGCGGATCGCACGCTCACGCTTCCACCCTCGGTTCGGCGCGGGATGGTGGCCCTGGCGGAGGGTGTCAAGGTGCGCCTGAGCGAAGCGCAGACCGCGGCGGTCCGCATCGACCTCGGGGATGGGCGGTCGTACGAGCGCACCTTCGGCCGGGCTGAGTTTGAAGCGCTCCTTGCGCCGCTGGTGGAGCGGACGATCGGCCAGTGCGACAGAGCGATGCGTGATGCGGGTGTGACATCGTCGGACATCACCCGCGTGGTGCTCGTGGGCGGTTCGACTCGCATCCCGCTGGTGCGTCGGCGCGTCGCGGAGTTCTTCGGCACCGAGCCATACACGGCCCTTGACCCCGATCGCGTGGTGGCCCTGGGCGCTTCGGTGCAGGCGGCGGTGCTGTCCGGCGCACGGCGGGGCACGCTCCTACTGGATGTCATCCCTTTGTCGCTGGGGATCGAAACGGTGGGGGGGGCGGTGGCCAAACTCATCGCCCGCAACACGCTTGTGCCGGCGCGAGCCACGGAGATGTTCTCGACCAGCGTGGACGGGCAGACGTCCATCCGGCTCTCCGTGTTCCAGGGAGAGAGAGAAATGGCGGCGGATTGCCGCAAACTCGGCGAGTTTCACCTCGGCGGACTGCCGCCGATGCCCGCCGGCGTGCCGCAGGTGCGTGTGGAGTTCGCGGTCGATGCCAACGGCGTGCTGAGCGTGTCCGCGGTGGAGCGGCGCAGCGGCAAGCGGGCGGCGCTGCAGGTGATCCCCAACCACGGCCTGTCCGCCGAAGAAATAGAAACCATCGAACGGGAGAGCGTGGCGCACGCGCGAGAGGACATGACCCGGCACCGCATCGTGGACCTGATCGCCAACGGCTCACTGGACCTCAAGTGGATCGGAGAAGCGCTGGGGCGAGTTCGGGATCAACTCCCGGAGGCGGTACTGGCCCGTGTGGAATCCGCTTCGGCCGCGTTGCGACTGCTTCTTGAGCAGGCGCGGGAGGATTGGCGGTCGTGCGACCCCGATGCCTTGTACCGCGCCAAGGAAGAACTCGACCGCGCGAGCGTGCCGGTGCACGAGGCGGCCATCGCGCAGTCGCTGCGGGGTGGCGCGGCCGGATGAAAGACCCGTCAGAGCGGAGCGCCCGCCCCGCGGAGCACGGCACGATCGACGGAACTGCTGGGGGCGGAGCCTCCGGCTACTTCCGCCGCGCCTTTGCTGCTCATCCCCATCGTCTGGAGTGTGTGGGCCGCGGGGATGGAACTGGGGCTGGATCCCTGCTGAACAACATGGGCGAGTTCGTGACCAAGCAGGTGTTGGCCGGGAGGGGTGGTGCCGCCCGCGGGGAAATGAACCTGATTTCCGGTGGCGTATGCCTGGGCCCCGATCGATGAAGCGCCGGCGGGGCTGGTATGAACCCTGACGTTGCTAAATGAAGGCGCGCCGGCTGAGGAGGACGGGGTGGATGGTGTCGAGCCTGCTGCCATGGTGGGGTTCCTGAACAGGGTGGGTGGTGCGATGAGAACGCTGATTGATGATATCAGTCAGGGGGCGCAAGCGGTCAGCGAACATATCTCGAACAGGTCGGCTCATGCTGACACGATCAAGTATCGTTTCCGCGTATGACTCGTTGCGGGTTGGTCGCCCGCCTATCCTCTCCGCCCCTCGTGTTTCCCGGAGACTCTTCGGCATGGAATTCCTCGTTTCGCGATACCGCTCTCTCTTTGCCTCGCTCTGCCTGACCGGCGGGTTTGCCGCGAGCATGATCGCGGGCTTGACCGGCTGCGCGGCGTCAACCCAGAAGACCGAGTCGATCACGCCCGCGGTGTCGAGCGCCGGCCCCTTCCCGGCGGACTTCGAGGCTTGGTCGAAGGTGAAGTACCGCCTTGATTGGTCGGGATTTCCTTTCCCGTTGCTGGGCCAGCACAGGACGCAGGAGGTGGTGCCGTTCCCCGACATGCTGGCCGTCCTCGACGCGTCGAGCAACGTGGCTGTGCTCGAGACGTCGACAGGCGAGCGTCGGTGGGGGGATGAACTGGCCAACCCGCTCACGAAGTTCGTTGCGGTGTCGCGCGATCCGATGGATGCGGGCCGGATCATCGTGTCGAGCCAGTCCGAGGCGTTTGTCATGTCGGCCACGACGGGGACGCTGCTGGCGAGAGAGACGTTCGCACGCGTGGTGAACACCCGCCCTGTCATCGCCGGGAACATCATGATCTTCGGCACATCCACGGGCGAGGTCTTGGGCCACCTGCTGGGCCGGAACCTCAAGGCGTGGGGCTTCCAGGGAAAGGGGCCGATCACCACGGACCCGGTGCGTCTGGCGGACGGCACCATCGGCATCGTCTCGCAGGCGGGGGACGTGATGTTCCTGACGCCGCGCGGGAATATGGTGGGGCGGGGCACGATCCTGGGCGGATTGATGACCAACCCGGTGACGGACGGCAACCTGATGTACATGGCCGGGCTGGATCAGTCTGTCTGGTGCTTTGCGCCCAGCGGCGCGATGATCTGGCGGCACAGAACGGCCTCGCCGCTGCGCACGCAGCCGACGATGCAGAACGGCGTCCTGTACTGCGACATCCCGCGTGAAGGCCTGACGGCGCTCGAAGGATTGTCGGGCAAGGTGCTGTGGAGCAACCCGAAAGTGACGGGCACGGTCATCGGCTCGCGCGGCGGGCGGGCGCTGGTCTTTGACAGCACCGGCAAGACGCTGGCGCTGGTTGATCCGGTTGATGGGGCGCTGGTGGACTCGATCCTGCTGCCGGGGATCGTGCGGATCGTGGCCGATGCGCAGGAAAACCCGAACCTGTACGCGGTGAGCGACAAGGGCGTGGTGGGCAAGTTCATCCCGCGGGATTAGCCGCCCGGATGAAAATCGGGTGGGTTTATCTTTCTCGATGCGAGTGCGGCTGCTCGACGTACGGGTTGGGCGAGACGGCGACCCAGGCGAGTTGCACCAGAGCGACAAAGACGGGCACCATCGCCATCGCCACCACGCCGTTCACGAGCGTCCGGCCCAGCGCGGGGCGGCGACGGCCCACGAACTCGATGATCGTGATGACCACTCCGATGCTCGCGCATTTGAGGCCGATGGCCCCCCACAGCCCCGCCTGGCGGATCACGAAGTCCGCGAAGGTGTTGAGCTCGCGCCCACCCATGTGGGCGAAGTCGTTGAGGATGCGGTGCGTGAGCATGATGTCGAGTGCGCCCAGGAGCACGAACCAGCAGTAGTGGTTCGGGAAGAGCACCGCGCGGGATGGCTTTGTGGGCGGGGCGTCGCTCATGCGGCTTTCGACGGTGGCGTGGTGTGGCTTGGTCCTACTTGCCCTTGCGGTACCGCTCGAGGGCCCGGGTGATGTCGTTCTTCACCTGCGGCGGCAGGTCGGGGACTTTCTCCGCGAGGGCCGCGGCCTGCTCAGCGAGTTCGAGCGCTTTGGCGGCGTCGCCCTTCTCCCAATAGGCCCG
Organism: Phycisphaerales bacterium UBA2402; assembly: GCA_002343715.1. Classification (GTDB taxonomy): domain Bacteria; phylum Planctomycetota; class Phycisphaerae; order Phycisphaerales; family UBA1924; genus UBA2402. Next base: position 13,982 of record DDSA01000262.1, read on the forward strand.
GGCCAGCGTATCGACGATGGCGGGGTCCTTGAACTCGCTGAGCTCCGCGGCCTTCTGGGCCAGTCTCATGGCCAGGTCGAGGTCACGGTTCTTGACACCGGGATCGTCGAGCGTCACCCAGGCCATGGTGTTGAGGTCCAGGGCCATGCCGTGCCTGGTGCCGGGGCCTTCGAGAAACTCCTTCGCGTAGGCGTAGGCGAGGTCCGGCTCCTTCATGTTGACGAGCACGCGGCGGAAGCACTCACCGGGGATGGATTGGAAGGCCTTGGGGTCCACCGCGACGGCCTCGCGGGCCACATCGAGGAGTTCCTTGGCACGCCCACCCTGCGAGGCGTTGATGGCGTGATCCTGCAACTCTTTGAGTTTCTTCAGGCGCTCTTCCTGTTTCTTGGCCTCGGCACGCTGGGCCTCGGGGTCGAGGTTGCCGGCGAGGAGTTTGGCCAGCGGCTCGTTCACCTGCAACGGCGGGCCGATCCAGGCGATCCGCCCCTCCTTGTCGATGAGAAACGTCGTGGGCACGCCCGGCCTCTCCGCCGCACGCATCCACGTGACCTCCATCTCACCCTGCGGCCCGCCGTAGGCGATTCGGTAGCCCGCGCCCTCGCCCAGATCCTTGATGAATGTCTCGATGCCGGGCACGGGGTCGATGGGGCCGTCCTTGCCCTTGGTTTCCTCCCAGATCGCCACGCCGACCACGGTCAGACTGTCCTTGTGCTTCTTGGCGATCTCCGTCAAGTGCGGGATCGTGATCTTGCACGTCCCCGCGTACGTGGCCCAGAAGTCGATGAGGTAGACCTTGCCCTTGTCGAGCGTCTTGATCTCTTCGCCCTTGATCCAGTTCGCCACCTTGAAGGCCGGCGCGGGATCGCCGGGGCGCAGGACCTTTCGCGCTGTGGCTGCCGGCGCGGCGGGCTGTGTGGCCGGTTTCGCTGGTTGGGCCGGTGCGGGGGCGGCGCACAGAAATGCGGCCAGGAATGCGATGGATCGCGTGATAAGCATGAGAAAGAGTATCGGGATACCGGGGAATGGGAATGGAGGGATTGTGCGATTGACCAGGGGTGTTTCGAGCCGATCCGGGCATGTGCCGCCCGCTTGCGTGGCGGGTCAGAAAGATGCTCACGGACGGTGCGACACTCACGGGAAAGGAAAGGCCTGCGAATCCCGCACAAGCCTGGATTCTGTCCAATAACGAGGAAGCGCGAGCGCATTAATGCTCAAAAAAAAAACGACATCCTGTTAGAATTCGTTACGTGTTGCCGCAGAGTAGTCGCGAGTGTACCTGTATTCGTTCAGGGGCAAGGGCTGCACTTGTCGTACTGCATTCCAAACGAGGGCCGGCATTCATCCCGCAATCTACTCGGAGATTCCATGAACAATTGTTGCTCAAAGACACTTTGGGAGTGTGACATCACACGGCGGGCGGCCGCGTCGTTGTTGCTGTGCGCGGGCAGCGCTGCGGGGCAGTGCTTCACGGGGTTCGGGCCTGTCGTCACGTTCCCTTCGGTGTCGTTGCCGCGGTGCGTCACGGCCGGGGACTTTGACGGCGATGGAATCCTTGATCTTGCGGTCGGCGCCTTCGGGAACTCGAATGTGCAGGCGTACCGCGGTGTAGGTAACGGCACTTTCTTGCCGGCGACCGCCCATGCCAACGCGGGAGGGGGATCGTGGATCGCGTCGGGTGACTTCAATCGCGATGGAAAACTGGACCTGGTCACGGCGACTCAGACGAACATGGTGACCGTTCTGGTGGGGAACGGCAATCTGACATTCCAGCCTCCTTCGAGCCGGGGCGTGGCGACCGCGGTGTTCGCCGGGTGTGTGGGTGACTTCAACCGGGACGGGAAGTTGGATGTTGCCTGCTCACTCTTTCAGGTAGGGCAGCCGGCTCTGGCTGTTCTGCTGGGGAACGGCGATGGGACTTTACAAGCACCATTGCACACGATGACCGGCTGGGTATCTGCGGGACTGGCGACGGCGGATATGAACCGGGACGGCAAACCTGATCTGGTGATGCACCATCAGGGTCCGGCGCGGGTATCGGTCCTGCTCGGCAACGGATCGGGAGGGTTCTCGATCTCGTCCAGCGCGACACCGGTCAGCGCGCAGGACATCTGCGTCGGGGATTGGAATGGGGATGGCTCGCCGGATGTCGCGTTCTGCAACCCCTCGCAGGGGGCGTTGACGGTGATGCCCGGTGATGGAGCGGGCGGGCTGGGCTCCCCGCAGAACTACGCGCTGGCGGGCAGCGGGCCGTTGATCGCGGCCGACTTTGATCGCGATGGGGCGCTCGACATCGTGGGGACGAATCTCTACGGGCGCCAAGCGACCATCTTCATGGGGCAAGGCACGGGGGCGTTCGACCCGGGCATTATCTACAACGTCGCGGCGAATGCGTCCGTTTCGGGCGTTGCGGTCGGCGACTTCAACGGCGATGGTCGGCTCGATATCGCCACCGCCAACTACAACTCGGCGAACATCGGCGTCATGCTTCAGCAATCGGCGTTCGCCCCCCCGGTGGTGACAACGCACCCGCCGTCCCGAGGAGTGGCGAGCGGGAATGGGACCGTGTTCAACGTCGCGGCGACCGGCGCGGGCACGCTGACGTATTCGTGGAGACGAAACGGCGTTGTGATGGTCAACGGGGGCGCTGTCTCTGGGCAGGGAAGCCCATCGCTGACCATCTCACCCGTGGATGAGACCTTCGACCTCAGCGCGATCGATTGCGTGGTCTCAAACGCCTGCGGAGCGGCCGCGTCCCACCCCGCCGCGCTTTGCGTGGTACCTGCCTGCATCGCCGACATCAACGGAGACGGCGGCATCGACGGGGCCGATGTGGAGTTCTTCTTCTCGCATTGGGAAGACGGGTGTTGAACCAGTACCTCCACGTGAGACGCAGAAACTTATCACTTTATACCTTCGTGCAGGGAAGCGAGCAATGACCGGCATTCTCGCTCATCTCACCGGAACTTGATGTGAAAGCAGTGTTCACGGAGGACTGAGACACGAAGATTGATAATTTACTAGGGTGTACTCCAGAGACATTGCTTATTGCGTACGAGTACTGCTATAGTGCGTTCAGGTTGGCAAAACGTACAGGACATCTTGGTTTACTGACCTTCCTTATTCCTCTTACAGGGTGCATGGTTGGCCCGGATTACCGCACGCCCGATGCTCCCACCGCCGATCGTTGGCTCGATGATGCTCGCCCGGACGAACCTTCAGCGGGGCACGTCGCGCAACCCCCTCCGGACTGGTGGGGGGCTTTCAAGGACCCGTTGCTCGACGCGATCGTCACCGAGGCGGTATCGCAGAATCTGACTTTGCGGACGGCGGGCCTGCGAGTGATTCAAGCCCGGGCGGCGCGTGGGATCGCTGTAGGACAGTTCTTCCCGCAAACCCAGACCGTCGGGGCCGGGCTGAGCAACAACCAGTTCAGCAACAACACCCCCGAAGGAATCCAGGACAATGCCTTTGCAAGGAGTTCGGTCGCCCTTGAGGCCGTGTGGGAACTCGACTTCTGGGGCAAGTACAGGCGGGGGATCGAATCGGCGGATGCGGCTCTCCAGGCGAGTGTCGCGGCGTACGACGCTGTGCTAGTCAGCATCGCGGCGGAAGCGGCGACCAACTACATCCTGATCCGCACCGCGCAGGAGCGGCTCCGTTATGCTCGAGAAAACGTGAAACTTCAGCAGGACACGCTGGCACTAACCCAGGTGCGGTTCACGGCCGGCGCGGTCTCCGAACTCGATGTGGCGACGGCGCGGGCCACACTGGCCCAGACCCGAGCTCTGATTCCACAGTTCGAGGAAGCGCTCCGCTCGGCGACGGTGGCGTTGTGCCTCGTGCTGGGGCGGCCCCCCTCCGACCTGGCGGGCATGTTGGGTGATGGGGCCACCATCCCCGCCCCGCCCGTATCGATCGCGCTGGGCGTTCCGGCCGACCTGCTCCGCCGCCGGCCCGATGTG